>CADBFE010000020.1 GCA_902793845.1 uncultured Lachnospiraceae bacterium
TATATGTCTTTTCCTCTTCCATGTCACATACCGCCTTTCTTACTTTGATGCTCCGTATAATTCATAATATGCATCAATCGACTTTTTCATCTCATCATCAATGAGAACTCTTCCGCCGACTTTCTTATTGTAGAGATACTCTGTCACCTCAGCCATGGTAACGATAGCTGCAGCATCAAATCCGTATGTCTCCCTGATCTCGTCAAGGGCACTTCCGTCAGAATGGAGTCCCTTTTCCATACGGTTTAATGAAACAATAAGGCCTTTTATTTCAACATCGGCCTGAGCTTTAATAATAGGATATGTCTCTTCGATTGATTTACCTGATGTTGTAACATCCTCAATCATGATGACTCTGTCGCCGTCTTTAAGCTTTGAGCCAAGGAGAATACCTGTATCACCATGGTCCTTAACTTCCTTACGGTTAGAGCAGTATCTTACGTCAATGCCGTAAAGCTTTGAGTAAGCGATGGCTGTGGCAACTCCAAGAGGAATACCCTTGTATGCAGGTCCGAAGAGCACATCGAAATCGTCTCCGAAGTTGTCATGGATTGCCTTTGCGTAATACTCGCCGAGGCGTCCAAGCTGGGTACCTGTAACATATGCTCCTGCATTCATAAAGAAGGGCGATTTTCTACCGCTCTTTAATGTGAAGTCACCGAATTTGAGAACATCGCTCTCAACCATAAAATCTATAAACTGCTCTTTATACTGTTCCATGATTATTCTCCTGATATGTAATGAAAATCGAATATTTTTACCCTAAATATGCTACCATAAGTCGCCCTATTTTTCAATTTTTAGGCGAGGGCAGATACTATATCCTCTTTCATGTCAAGGACAGCTGCTCTGGCTGCATCGCCGTATGCAGCAGCTCCGTAATTTGCATATTTCTCCTGCTTGTATGCTCCTATGATACCTCTTGAAGAGTTAACGATGGCGCCAAGTCCGTCCTTGTTAAAGAAATGTACAAGGTCTTTACCCTTGCCGCCCTGTGCTCCGTATCCGGGTACGAGGATAAAGCTCTTAGGCATGATATCACGGAGAATCTTGCCCATCTCGGGATATGTAGCTCCAACTACAGCACCTACATAGCTGTATGAATCGCCCATGCAGTCAGCTCCCCACTCGGCAACCTTCTCTCCAACAAGTTCGTATAAAGGTCTGCCGTCGATTACTCTGTCCTGGAATTCTCCGCTTGAAGGATTTGATGTCTTCACAAGTACAAATATACCCTTCTTCTCCTCTTTACATACATCAATAAAGGGCTTTACGCCGTCTGAGCCAAGGTAAGGGTTAACTGTAACGAAGTCCTCGTCAAATCCCTTGAAATCCTTGCCTTCTATTGTAACTTTACCAATATGTCCGAGAGCATATGCTGTGGAGGTTGATCCGATATCGCCTCTCTTGATATCACCGATTACAACGAGTCCCTTGCTCTTGCAGTAATCAACTGTCTCCTTGAAAGCAATGAGTCCGGGGATACCGAATGTCTCATACATTGCTATCTGGGGCTTTACAGCCGGCACTATGTCATATATTGCATCAACTATTGTCTTGTTGTACTCATTAAATCGGCGCCGTACTCGTCATAATTTTTCTTAAGTACATGCTCGGGGATAAGAGCAAGTGTAGGATCGAGACCTACTACGATTGGTGCGTTTGTCTTTTTGATCTTTTCTACAAGTGTGTTTATCATATTATTTTCCTCCGATGATTATTACCCTTAAAAAGACCGCCCCGGCTAGAGGGCGGTCTTTTATAATTCTGACCATTAATTACATTGTTGTCAATACGGTTTCTTCCGCATATTTCTTAATATTTGAGGCATTTACGATCTTTCTGCTCTCATCTCCGTTTACAACTACCAGGGTGGGCGCCTGACGGACTTTGTACTTAAGAGCCAGTTCTCTGTTTTCCTCTGCGTCTACAGGGATGTAGGATACATTTGTGAGGTATCCCTTCGCAAGCTTACAGTTAGGACATGTCTTTGTGGTAAAGAGATATCTGATCTCGTTTGGTACTTCCATCTCAATCTGTGTATCGTCTTCATCTATGTCTGTAAATGTAACCACGCTGCTTGAAGGTCTCTTGAGTACGGAATTGTCTATATCATATTCAACACGGTTTTTGTACTCCTGAAGCTTACCGTCATTCCAGTTCTGTACAGGTCTGTAGTATCCTGTGATACGGCTGTAGACTTCAGTCTTTTTACCACAGTGAGGACATTCCTTAACCTCACCTGCGATATAGCCGTGCTCGCTGCATATAGAATATGTAGGAGACATTGTATAGTAAGGAAGCTTGTAATTCTCGGCAATCTTTCTGACAAGATCTGCTGCTGCCTTCCAGTCAGGGAGTTTCTCTCCGAGGAATGCATGGAATACAGTTCCTGATGTATACAGGGTCTGAAGCTCATCCTGGATGTCAAGGGCATCAAATATATCTGCTGTGTAATCAACAGGCAGATGAGATGAGTTTGTATAGTAAGGAGTATCGCCCATATGACCTGCTGTCTTGATATTGGGCCATCTCTTTTTGTCATGCTTTGCAAGACGGTATGTAGTACTCTCTGCGGGAGTAGCCTCAAGGTTGTAGAGGTCTCCGTACTGCTCCTGATAATCAGAGAGTCTGTCTCTCATGTGATTAAGGACTTCCTTGGTGAACTCCTGGGTCCTCTTGTCTGTCATGTCGGCCCTGAGCCAGTTGGCATTAAGTCCTACCTCGTTCATACCGATGAGACCGATTGTAGAGAAGTGGTTGTTGAATGTACCAAGGTATCTCTTTGTATAAGGATAAAGTCCCTCATCAAGAAGCTTTGAGATAACGCCTCTCTTTATCTTAAGAGATCTGGCTGCGATATCCATCATCTTGTTAAGTCTCTTATAGAAATCATCCTTGTTTGATGATAAGTATGCGATACGGGGCATATTGATCGTAACAACGCCTACCGAACCTGTACTCTCGCCTGATCCAAAGAATCCGCCAGTCTTTTTGCGAAGCTCACGGAGGTCAAGACGGAGACGGCAGCACATTGAGCGGACGTCGCTGGGCTCCATATCCGAGTTAATATAGTTAGAGAAGTAAGGTGTACCATACTTGCTGGTCATCTCAAAGAGCAGTCTGTTGTTTTCAGTGTCAGACCAGTCAAAATCTCTTGTGATTGAGTATGTGGGAATAGGATACTGGAATCCTCTGCCGTTGGCATCACCCTCGATCATGGTCTCGATAAACGCCTTGTTGACCATGTCCATCTCAGCCTTGCAGTCCTTGTACTTGAAGCCCATCTCCTTGCCGCCTACGATGGCAGGAAGCTCTGCAAGGTCTGCAGGTACTGTCCAGTCAAGTGTGATATTTGAGAAAGGTGCCTGTGTACCCCATCTTGAAGGTGTATTAACACCGTAGATAAATGCCTCTATACACTTTTTAACCTCGCCGTATGAAAGGTTGTCAACCTTAACAAAAGGAGCGAGATATGTATCAAATGATGAAAATGCCTGAGCTCCGGCCCACTCGTTCTGCATGATACCAAGGAAGTTTACCATCTGGTTGCAGAGAACCGATAAATGCTTGGCAGGTGCCGAAGTGATCTTGCCTGTGATACCGCCGAGTCCCTCTTTGATAAGCTGCTTGAGCGACCATCCTGCACAGTATCCTGTGAGCATTGAGAGGTCGTGGATATGGATATCCGCATTTCTGTGAGCCTCTGCTATCTCCTCGTCATATATCTCAGAGAGCCAGTAGTTGGCAGTGACAGCTCCGGAGTTTGATAAGATAAGTCCACCTACGGAATATGTAACAGTGGAGTTCTCTTTTACTCTCCAGTCCTCTACCTTTACGTAGCTGTTTACGACATCCTTGTAATCAAGGATCGTCGACTTCATCGTACGCATCTTTTCACGCTGTTTACGATAAAGGATGTAAGCCTTGGCAACCTCTGCGTATCCGGCCTGCTCAAGTACCTTCTCAACGCTGTCCTGAATCTCTTCTACATGAATAGCGTCATCCTTAACCTTTTCCTGGAAATCTGCAGTAACACGCAATGCCAATAAATCGATAATGTCATTGTTGTACTGCTTGTCGCAAGCATTAAATGCCTTCATGATGGCATCGTTGATCTTGCTAAGTGTGAAATCAGTCTTCTCCCCGTCTCTCTTAATTACGCAAAACATTTTTTCTCCCTCAAAAGCCCCTTGCTAATATTCACTCCGGTTAACATAACAACGAAAACCGGCCGTGTGAATTTATTGTAGCAAAGGGCTTTTTAAAAGTCAATGTATAAAATACAATATATTATGTTTTATTTTTATGTCACCCACTAGATGTTGTATTATATGACATTTTTGTCAAAACAGCCGAAATCCCCGTAAAATAAGGGTTTTATGGGATTTTGGTTTACATAACACCTGTATATGGTGACCACAAGCTATCTGGAATTCAGAAAAGCGAGTTCTTTTTCGAGAGTTGCATTTGACGGATATACGGTCAGATACTCCGCAAGTTTTTCTTTTGCCACGGAATACTGGTGAAGATATTCATAGCATGCTATCTCATTTAAGTAAAGAACCTGGAGACATGTATTGTTTTCCTTTACGGCAATACCGTTTTCAAATGCATCAAGGGCTGATGCGTAATCACCCTGCTCCACATAGCACAGTCCCAGCTTGTTGTATATCTCCGGACTGTCTCCCGACTGGAGATAAGTGTTGTAAATTACAGCTGCGTAGTCATACTGTCCGGTCAGTTTGTAGCAGTCTGCCAACAGCGTGATGACATCGATAGTCACATCATCTGTCTTTCTGGCTCTCTCAAGGTAATTGATCGCCTGATTGTACTCGCCCTGATAAAAACTGAGACGTCCCTTGTCATAATCCGACAGATCGTTTACATCCCCTTCCGTGATCACATGCTGGAGATAACCGGAACCTATGGAGCCGTATCCTGCCTCGGACATGGTCGCATATATATCAAGCTCAAGAGAAAACTTTTTCTGCTTTGATTTTGTGAGCTCAACTGCTTTGTCAAAATCAGCAATGGCCCCGTCTGTATCGCCAAGATCAAGGTTCATGGTGCCCCTGCCTACATAGGCATCCACATCTTTTGGTCTGTACTCTATGATGGCATCGTAAACTCCGAGGGCATTCTCATACTCACCCAGCTTGTAATAGCAGGTGGCAAGGTAGCAGTTTATGTCTATCTCAAGAGTCCCCGGAAAGAGATCTGCATATGAGAGTGCGGATTTAAAAGCGCTCACCGCCCTGCCGTACTCCTGACGTCCCATATATGCCAGTCCCATGCCTCTGTATGCATTCTCAGGGTCCATACCCTTCTCTATGGCACTGTCAAAATAATTAAGCGCCGATGCATATTCCTGGCTGACCACACAGTCATATCCGAGAGATATTTCATTTTCTTTTTTACCGCCGCATCCTGCAAGTGAGAGCGAAACGGCAGCGATTAATCCGATTGTGATAAACCTGATCTTCATCTGTCCGCCTTCTGATATCTGTAATACTTATAATAAATGAGAGCCAGTGTGAAATAGCTAAAGAGCATGGTGGAGAGCAGCATGCCCCCGACTATATCGGTAAACCAGTGGACTCCCGACAGTAACCTAAACAGAACCGTAGCGACCATCATGGCTATGAGGACTATCTTTGTAATATAAGCAATCCTCTCGACCTTTATATACTTATGGGTCAGCACTGCAGCTGACATAAATACACACATGGCCAGTACAGTGTGGCTCGAGGGATAGGATGCCTCGGGTCCCTCGGCTTCATCAAGGATATACGGTCTGTAGTTTATGATGACCTTTTCAAATAATACATAAAAGAACAGTACAAGAGCGTAAAAACCTCCGAGTATGTAAATCTCCCCGTCAACTGCCTTAAGACTCCTGCCTGTAATGAGCTGATAGCCACCGACAAAAACGAAAAATACGGCAACGAGTATGGCCGCAAATCCAAGAATCTCCGACAGTATATAAAAGAACTTGTGATATCCGATCATGTAAAATACTTTATTGACTCCCGAAAATCCAACCGCCTCCGGTGCATCTCCGACTTTTGCCACGTCGAGATGGCCTACCAGATAGGTAAACAGGATAAAGCACAGTGTCATGAGTACGCTTATGATTATATTATTTTTCAATTCTTTTGATGTGAACTGCTTTTTATTCATTAACGGGTCCCTCTTTTATTAAAATCCACAATATATTGTACATTATTATTTTAAATTATGCCATATATAAGACAAAAAATGATATCTCCCGGGCTGAGCGCCTGCTCCGCGTCGCAATGCCCGGGAGATATGCATTTTCTGATAATACAATAAAAAAGAGTTCCGATTTACTCGGAACTCGTAAACTCAAAACTGGGCTAGCCGGATTCGAACCGTCGAATGCAGGGATCAAAACCCTGTGCCTTACCGCTTGGCGATAGCCCAATAGGGAGGATAGAGGGACTCGAACCCTCGGTCTCCAGAACCACAATCTGGCGCGTTAACCAACTACGCTATATCCTCCATGGTTAAAATGTTAAAGCTATACCAAGAGAAAAATAAAATGTGCCCGAAGGGATTCGAACCCCCGACCCACGGCTTAGAAGGCCGTTGCTCTATCCAGCTGAGCTACGGACACATGTCATCAAGTGATAAAAACTCAACGCAAGTGCAATTATCTCAAATTACACCTGCGTTGTCAAGTAAATATTTATTGTTTTTTTATTTAAAATTATAATTACCCGAACCTGTCCTTACAAAGTGGGTGAGCCATTCCTTTGCTCTCCTGTTACCGTTATTGGCTGCCTTTGTAAAGTATGTCACGGCATTTGCATAATCTTTCTGGCACGGTCTGCCCAAATAGAACAGGTATCCTATTACAAAGTTGGCATTAACCTCTCCCGCCTGAACGGATTTCTCAGCATAATTATATGCCTCGGCGAGCATCTCATCTGTAGGATTAGTACCGTACTCCTTGTCGGGATCAGAGAGGCAGAGGGCGATTCTGTACATTGCGAATCTGTCATTGCCCATCTTCTCAAGGAGTTTTTTGTACCACTCAATTGCCTTTAAAGCATCTCTCTTTGTACCTGTACCGTAATCATAACAGATGGCGAGGTTTCTCATGCCGGCCTCACTGCCTGCAAGAGCCGCCTTTTCATTCCATGCGAGAGCCTCCTTGCCATTCTTGGCAACGCCGTCTCCGTACATGAGACTCTGGCCCACCATAGCCATGCCCCAGGGATCTTCCTTCTCTGCTGCCTTTACGTAGTAATCATATGCCTTGACAGGATCCTTTCTGGTCGTGATACCGTCACGGTATATTCTCGCAAATGTTCCATAGGCTACGAGCTCATCATCCTCGTCTTCGATATAATTCATGACATCGTTCATGTATTTAACCATGAACTCAGGCTCCTTGGGAATCTTGTCCCTGTTTCTGATATACCAGAAGCCCTGATATATTGCCGCTCTCTTTCTGCCATTCTCTGCAGCATCTCTGATAAGAGGGAATGCAAGCTTTGTAGCTCCTTCCTTGTAGTAGGTGATGCCCATTATCTCCTCTATCTCATAGAGATAAGGATTTACATCAGAGTAATCTATCTCATCACCGACCTTCTGCTTCATGACATTTACCCTGTCTAAAGCAGCCTCAAGAGATGATCTGCCGTTCTCATGATTCTTTTCATATTTCGCGAGAGCTTTCTTACAGCATTCAACCGCATCATCCACAAGGTCGTTCAGTTCCTTTATGCGCTTTTCTTCAGCAAGACGGCGCTCCTCTTCCTCACGGCGCAGGCGCTCCTCCTCTTCTTTTCGAAGGCGCTCTTCCTCAAGTCTCCGCTCCTCTTCTTCTCTTCGAAGGCGTTCTTCTTCCTCGCGGCGAAGTCTTTCCTCTTCTTCCTTGCGAAGCCTCTCTTCTTCTTCACGGCGGAGTCTTTCCTCTTCTTCTCTGCGGAGTCTTTCTTCCTCCTCACGGCGCAGGCGCTCCTCCTCTTCCTTACGGAGTCTTTCCTCCTCCTCGCGGCGCAGGCGCTCTTCTTCTTCCTTACGGAGTCTCTCCTCTTCCTCGCGGCGCAGGCGCTCCTCCTCTTCCCTGCGGAGTCTCTCTTCCTCCTCGCGGCGCAGGCGCTCTTCCTCTTCCTTACGGAGTCTCTCTTCCTCCTCGCGGCGCAGGCGCTCTTCCTCTTCCTTACGGAGTCTCTCCTCTTCCTCGCGACGCAGGCGTTCCTCCTCTTCCTTACGGAGTCTCTCTTCCTCCTCACGGCGGAGTCTTTCCTCTTCTTCTCTGCGGAGTCTCTCCTCTTCCTCGCGGCGCAGGCGTTCTTCCTCTTCCTTACGGAGTCTCTCAATCTCCTCCTCAAGGGCTGCCTCTGCTGCCACTTTCGCTTCTTCCTTTTCAGCCGCCAGCCGCTTTGACGCCTCTGCAGAGAGCTTTAAATCCTCCGCTCTGGCCTTGGCTTCCTCTATGCGGTTTTCTATCTCGAGTTTTTTCTGTTTATATTCCTCTTCAAAAGCAGCGAGAGCTTCAGTTATTTTTACAATATCAGCCTCTGCTTCCTCACATGCCTTTGCATCAGTCTCTGCCTCTAAAGCTGCCTTCTGCGCGTCTATTCTGGCCAGTCTGGCTGCTTTTGCAATCTCTGTCTCACCGGGCACTTCCGCATTCTCTTCGGGAACTGCCTGCTCTATAGCCTCTCCGTTCACATCGTCTGCTCTCTGTCCGTTTAAGAAATCGAGCTCGACATTTTCAGGCACCTCACTCTGTTCATCCAGGAAAGACAGTGATATCGAATCACAGTCCTTTCCGCATTTTACACAGAATTTTGCTTTGGCATCCAGAATCTGTCCGCAATAAAGACAATACTTTGCCCTTGATGAAACCTCATTGTACATCGAGCTTCCGCATTTGCCGCAGAACCTGTCTGTCTTTCTGAGTTTGTTTCCGCAATTAGCACACACTTTCATAATATTTGTATCCCCTTACAATTTCATACATATAGTATAAATTTACTATAAAAAGCCTTTATTTTAAAGGCTTTTTAATACTAATACACAATTTTTATACAAGTGTCCCAAAAGAAAATGAAAAAAATGGAAAAATTGACAAATACAAGACTACAGATACATGAATTTAACCTTTGTGTCCTCGTCTGATAATGTGAGCACCGCAAAGGTTTTCTCTCTGGTCCTGATACCCGCCAGAGAACCGGGATTTAAAAACTCCACCTCGGAATCTTTATGATGAAACGGCACATGGGTATGACCGAATATGACTATGTCTGCCCCGTTTTCCATGGCAGCATAATAAAGCCTGTCCGTGCCGTTGTAGACATCATATCTGTGACCATGGGTCACAAGTATCTGTCTGCCTTCAAAAGGTATCACGAGGATCCTGGGGTTGTTGTTAAAATCATTATTACCTGCAACGGCATAAAAAGAAAGACCGCAGATATTCTCATAGAAACTATTATCAAACCTGCCGGTATCACCGGCATGTATCACGGCATCTATCACGGAAAACTCTTTACGAGCCAGAGCATACGCCTGCTCAAAATCATCTCTGCCGTGATCGTCACTGACAACCATTATATTCATAAAAAACTCCGATTTATTCAAGGATAGTCACATACAGACGCTGTACGCCAAACTGGCATGCAGCCTGATGGGACTCAAAATACATATCTATACGATTGCCCTTAATGGCTCCGCCGCAGTCCTCCGCAACATATACTCCGTAACCGTCAATATATACCTGGGTTCCGTAGGGGATGACCGAAGGATCTACAGCGATGGTACGTCCCTCTGCCGGAATGGTACCTGTAGCTGTATGAGATACGGCCCCCGTCACTTCCGGGCTGTAGATACCGCAGCATATACGGCATGAGCAGTAGGCGGTGATCGTATAGAGGACCGGTGTACCGGCAGCAACCTTGGCTGTATTTACATGATCGGTCACTCCGTTTTCCACAATATATCCAACGACACCGTTGTACTGTACCATGGTATATCCGCCCTGGGTCGAGCCAAGTACGGTAACGGTTGAGCCCGCAGGTATGTTTCCTATCTTGTTGCTGTCCTCGTCGGGCAGTGATCTCATGCTGACTGTATATGTGATAGCTTTCTCAGCTATATCGGACACTGTTTCCGCCGTATCAATAATGGCTCTTGTCTCTACAGGCTCTATATCGACAGATCCGCTGGTCGTAGCAGATGCCACCGCGGTAGCGGTTGCCGTAGCCGTAGTCACTGTCTCTCCTGTCAGAGCCATTGACGCGCTGGCCGCAACAGACTGACGCTGTGAGGTAAGTGAACTTGAAAATACTCCGGCAGAATCAAGGGTCTCCCCTGATGCAGACGACTTCATACTCAAATTATTTATATCATCGACAACTACCGTATCAAGGACGCCCGAGCCGGTTGCCTCCTCATCGTAGTCGACAAGCCTCGCGTAGACAAAGCCCTCCTGTCCTTCATAGGAAATACGCAGGAATCCGTTTTCCGCAGCCTCAAGGATAACGACGCTGGCTCCTGCCGGCAGGGCATTGTACTCGCCTGATGTCACCGACGGAGAAGTCCTGAACTTTGCTCTCGTCGTAATCTTGCCCGTCTGTACCAAATTTTGCAGATCACTGCCTACACTGTAATCCTCCTCAGGATTTCTGGTCAGATCCACCGCGTTCTGAACTCCGGCTATACCTGTAATATGGGATATACCGTTTGTACCGTGATCATCATATTCACTTTCAAGTCCGGGAAACTGGGCGATATAATCGTCAAATGACTTGGATGTATCTTTGTTTACACAGTAAACATAAATATAGCCTTCATACTCTCCGTATTTAACGTGATAGTATGAATTTTCGCCCTCGTCAATAAAGGCGACATACTTTCCCGCAGGCACAACCATGATCCACTTGCCGCTCATGGAAGGGCTCTCCCTAAGGTTTGCACTCGTAGTCACCTTGTAAATATCATAATCAGTTGTCGCCGCCTCTGTATCTGCAGGATATACTGCAAGGGACATGACAATCGTCACCAATGCAATAAATACTGCCAGAGACTTTGAAAAGAATCTTCTCATATGTCCTATTATATCATATATACTTAAAGTAATCTTAAATATATCTTACATATAATAATGGGTGAGGTCGATTATGTCAACTAAAAGGGAGCGAAAAAATAATACTCCCCACGCATTGCGCTTGTGCTTAGCGTGGGGAGTATTATTTTTCGCTATGTAGTCTGTCAGGATTCAGACTTCTTAATCGCCTTTACAGTCACGAAATATGAAATCTCTTCGTTGACATTAACCTTTACCCTGTCACCGACTTTTTTGTACCTGAGTGCCTTACCAAGGGGAGACTCGATACTGATGATATTGTTCAGAGTATCTGACTTAAGAGTACTGAGGAGTGTGTATGTCTCCTCTTCTCCTTCATCCTCAAACAGTACGGTGATCTCGTCGCCTATACCGACCTGATCGTCTCCGGCATTATCTTCTATAATATTGGCTGTATCGATCAGCTTCTCAAGATAACGGATACGGCTGTTGTTCTGATTATTCTTTCGCTTGGCACAGTGATACTCAAAATTCTCGGAGAGGTCTCCCTGGGCTCTGGCCTCTTTGAGTTCCTCGAGAATCTTTGGTCTCTCATTTTTGCGAAATTCTATTTCTTCCTTAAGGTCCTCTATGTCCTTTCGGGTCAGATTCATTTCAGGGTCCTCTTTTTATTCAAAGCATCCTGCGATATCTTCAATCGCTTTGCTCTCATCGGCACCTTCTGCCACAAGCTTAAAAGTAGTACCTTTCTTTAAATGAAGAATGGTCATACCCATGATGCTCTTCATGTTAATATTTCTCTCACCGTCAGTGATATGAAGTGAGCTCTCATAATGACATGCAGACTGAACAAGGTAAGGGATAATATCAGCCCCGTATTCTTTAGTGATATAAATCTCTTTTGTTAACATAATTATTAACCTGCCTTTTTATATTCCGAATTTTACAAAAACGGACACGCCCTTTTATGCAAAATACATAATGTTAATGTTATCATCTCATGACTTTAAAAACAATTTGTACTTTTATACATAATTAAAACAGTATAATCAGTTTTTATTGGCTTTTTCGATAATTTCAGCTTTTTCAAGAGCTGCATCAATATGAGCACAGAAAAATTCCCTGCCCACCTTATCCACGATGCCGGCTTTCTCCATAACCTTCATGGGCTGCTCATTTACATGGGAGAATATGAGCTGGACGTTGTCCTTTTTACACTTCTCATATATTTTCTCAAGAACAAGGATACCGTTTGCATCCATGGCCGGTACGGAACGCATTCTGATGATCAGGACGTCTTCATCCGTATCGGATACAACCGACATAAATTTCTCGGAAGCCGCAAAAAACATGGGGCCGTTGATCTCAAATACCCTGGTACCGGAGGGGACTTTCTTTAATGTGATATTATCCACATCTGTCTCCTCATCGAGAGCTTCAGAGTCGGCATAAACCCATCCGTGGATATCCGTAACCTCTGCCATACGCTTCATAAAGAGAAGTGATGCAAGGACGAGTCCTATACCGATTGCCCATACAAGATCCATAAATACGGTAAGTACAAGTGTCAGGACAAGGACGAGCACATCGCTCTTGGGAGATGCCTTGATATGATGGGCCACAGTCCTGTAACCGCTCATGTTGTAAGCCACCTGGAACAGGATAGCCGCAATGGCGGGCATGGGTATGAGGGCCGCATAAGGGATCAGGAATATCATGATGACGAGGAGCACAACGGCATGAACCATACCTGCTATTGGAGTACGTCCTCCGTTCTTTACATTAGCTGCTGTCCTGGCGATGGCACCTGTCGCAGGGATACCTCCGAAAAATGCTGATGCCATATTACCGGCGCCCTGAGCAACCAGTTCCATATTTGATCTGTGCTTTGATCCTATCATACCGTCTGATACGACACATGAAAGCAATGACTCAATGGCTGCAAGCACCGCGATGGTAAATGCATCGGGAAACATGCTCTTCATATTTTCAAGTGTAAATGCAGGCATCGTAAAATGAGGGAGCGATGCGGTGATCGTATAATTAACGGAACCGTCTGCCTTGAATCCGATAGTATTAACCGGCAGATCAAAAATCTTTACAACTGCTGCCGATACGATAACCGTGATAAGGGATGCAGGGATGACGCTCCATCTCTTGGGCCATACACATAAGATAAGCAAAGAGCCGAGTCCCACAGCAAGTGCATATATATTAAAAGTATCCATCGAGAGAGCTACGGCTTTTAATTTCTCTACGGTCTCAACTGTAGGAAGGGACGGATCAAATGTCAGTCCCATGAAATCCTTGAGCTGACCGATGACGATAGTACATGCGATACCGAATGTAAATCCTGTCGTAATAGTCGTAGGGATATACTGGATAAGGCCACCGAGCTTGCATAATCCAAATAATACAAGGAGCGCACCTGCCATAACAGTCGCAACGGCAAGGCCTTCCATACCGTTTCTCGCAACAATGCCGGCTACTATAGTCGCAAAAGCCGCAGTAGGTCCTGCAATCTGGACACGGCTGCCGCCGAGAAATGAGATGACAAATCCGGCAACGATAGCAGTATAAAGTCCCTCCTGAGGTCCTACCCCGGAAGCAAGAGCGAGGGCGATCGACAGGGGCAGCGCGATAATCGCAACTATGATTCCGGATATAATATCCTTAACCAGCTGCTGTCCTGTGTAATTTTTCATTACCGAAAAAAGTTTCGGCTTCAGCTTCTCATTTGAGGGAACAACTCTTTTTTCTGTGCTCATTTATATTTCCTCTTTTCCATAAATAAAATATTCAAAACTAAAAAACGGTCATTAATCATGGTCCGTCAGCACACAACATGCAAAATTTTAATACCATGAAAAATAACCGTCAATAGTAAGAATCATTAAATTGTTCAAATATTACAGGCTCCTGTGTCTCCTGCTCTTCATCTTGTAGGAATACATACGCTCATCTGCCTCGCTGAGGGCCAGGTCAAGAGAGATATCCCTGCAGTTTTCATAATAAACACATCCTATGCTTGCCGAGAATTTATAGGGTTTATTTAACTCCGCATCCCTTTTCTCCATAGCCTCGGTAAACTCTATGGCTCTCTCGGGCACATTTTCTTTTGTATAATTGCCCACTCCTATAATAAAGAATTCATCACCGCCGCTTCGTACACAAAACTCATTGCGCCTCAGTGTTGAAAAGATGACAGAGCACACTTCCTTGATACCAAAGTCACCTTCATGATGACCATATGTATCATTGATGATCTTTAGTCCGTCCATGTCAACAACTGCTACAAACAGGGATGCGTCCGGTCCTGTCGATGCGAGCATCTGCTTGTAAAGTGAGTACATACCTCTCCTGTTATAAGCGCCGGTCATCTCGTCCCTGACTGATATGGTCTGGAGTCTCTGTCTTGCACGGATCATCTCAAGTGCACTGTTTACATATCTCAGCCAGTTTCTGTATACAATATTGATGCATTTTTTCTCTGTGATATCTCTCTGAAGGACCGCATATCCCAGGAGCTTACTGTTAAAATGCACAGCAGAGAAATAAAATACACTCGGTATATCCCTTTCCTCATGGAGCTTTGGAATCATATCAGCGGTACTAAATACCTCTGCCATATCCTCTCTGCAGTACTCATCCTCCCCAACCGTCGATGCGGCCACCATGATACCCACCTTGTCAGGATATCCATGAACCTGCTCATCATCCACATCAAGCCAGTTTTCCTTAAGACACAGATAAAAGTTTCTGAACGGGAACAGAAGATTTGTGCTGTTCTTGATATTTTCCATGCACTCTATGATTGTATTGTTTGCCGTAAAACGCTCAAGACTGTAGCTTTCAAGTACATCGCCTATATCAACGCTCTTAAAATAATCGGGATCGGCAAAATTCTTTGAGATATTGTATAGCAGATCCCTGAAGCATGAAAGTGTATGGGCCGGATCTGTCTGACAGCCGCAGCTTGTCCCGGGGTGGAATGTCCCCTTTGGCTTTATCATCTTTGGAGGAACCGGAGCATCAGGTTCAATAACACTCCTTAAGTAGTCCACTGCCTCGGCTCCCATGATGTCATCGTTTGGTGCAAATGATGATATGGGGATCTGGGCAACAGCTCCCTCATCCGCAGCATCAAATCCGACAACCATTATTTCATCCGGAACCTTTATGCCTCTCTTTGTGAGTTTCTCCACAAAAGAGATAGCCATGCAGTCGCTGGCGCAGATGACTGCCTCCGGTTTCTCAATAAAGCCGTCGGCTATTTTATCCGCCAGTGCATCCCCTGCAAAATACCAGAAATCCCCGTATATAATATGCTCAGGGAGCGGTGTCACTCCGAGTTTTTTAAGCTCTTCAAGGTATACCTCGAGTCTCCGCACAGCCACATCATTGCCCTTGGGACCTGTCAGTATGCCTACTTTTTTCTTACCGTGTGTCGTAACCACATGGCGGCACATTTCCCTCATCGTCTCATCATTATCACTCGGGATAAGATGCGTATCGCCAAGCTGTATCTCAAGGCTACACTTTGGCATATCCTTATAATCCTCAAGGCGCTCAAGTATCCTCTTTGCAGTATGATCATTTTCATCACCGGTCAGTGTCTGGTGATCGAGTATCACGCCGTCAAGCTCGTCAAAATTGGCCAGCTCGTAAATATTGGTCTCACCTTTAATATAAAATTCTGATGGAAATACAACATGACTGCCGGCTGCAAACACGCACAAATCGTAATTGTACTGTTCACACCGCTGCCTGATACCGTCGAATATTCTGCGTACATGAATCGTCTCCGGGAAGGAGACAAAGAGTCCGATCCTTTTCCTTCTCGCCATATAACGTAACCTCCGGTGGATAACCCCAATGCTCATTTAAAAGCATACTTAACTGCTTACTATTATACTATTATTCCGCTTACCATTTCCATAACAAAAGAGATATATTTAAAAAATATATAAATTTCAAAAATTTCTTGTTGACAATCGTATTTCAAACGAGTATGATAATACTTGTCTGTGAGGACAAATGCGATAGTGGTGCAGTTGGTAGCACACGACCTTGCCAAGGTTGAGCTCGCGGGTTCGAGTCCCGTCTATCGCTCGAATAAAGGCCTTGTAAATCATCCGGTTTACAAGGTTTTTTCTTTTTGTTATTTCATAAAAAAAGACTGTGAAATCCTTTAAGGTTCTCACAGTCTTTAATACGTTAACACTGTTTATTTCTTTATTTAATCTCCAAACTTAACAGAGTATATCCTCATGAGGGACTCGTCAATTCTCTCTTCTGTAAGAGTGCCGTTATTGACCGCATCAAGAACTGCATTGTATGCCCCTGCAAAATCTGCCGGTTCAAGGATCATATCCGCTCCTGCCTGGATTGCCATGACGGCTGCATCCCCTGCAGTATATGAACCTGTGATCGCTGCCATATTCATGGAGTCTGTAATGACTATACCGTTAAATCCAAGGTCGCCTCTTAATATATCAGTGATCATCACTGATGAAAGGGATGCCGGCAGATCATCTCCCGTCACGTTAGGTGCCTGAAGGTGAGATACGAGGACCGCATCAGCGCCCGCATCTATGCCGGCCTTAAACGGAAGGAACTCGCACTGCTCCATCTCTTCCTTTGTACGCTCTGTTGAGACAGCTCCGTTTGCGGGATTGCCTGTCACATCGCCATATCCGGGGAACGAAACTATACAGGGTGATATACCCATCTCATAAAGAGCGCCTACAGACGAAGTGATCATATCAGATACAGATGCTGCATCGTCTCCAAACGATCTGTCTCCTATATATGAACCGTCCGTGATCTTTACATCACAAACAGGTGCAATATCCATATTTAATCCGTATTCATCAAGATAATTGCCGACAGTCAGATATGATGTATATGCATCATCAGATGACTCCGTTGCGGAAGCTCCCGTAACCGCTGTCACACCGGCTGCCGAACCTGCCAGAATATTAACTGCGCCTTCCTCTCTGACCGCAAGAAATACATCTGTATTGTAAAGCTGATTATAAAAATCCTGAGTATTTGCAGTCATGCCCTTAAACTGGTCTGCACCGGTGATATTTTTGCCGGAATAGATAATTCCTCCGACTGCGTATTTTTCAAGGGCTGCCTTGGTACCGTCGCCTGCTGCCGTAGCAGTAGTCACTCCGGTGAGTGCTTCCGGGCTGACGATAAAGAGTCCAGCAACCTTCTGCTCAAGAGTCATATTGTCGATATAAGCTCTTGCCTCGGGATTCTCGGGAACAGCATCAGCGACAGTCGCCTCATCCTCCGATACAGTATCCTCTGATACACTGTCTTCTGATATGGCATCAGGTGTCATGATGACTCCCGGTGTGTCATCAGAGACAGTCGCCTCATTTACGGAAGGTCCAGGTAATGTCTGGGGTTGTCTGTTTTTAAAGTAACCTATAGCAAAGGATGCACCCTTGTATATGCCAAAACCAAGTCCGGCTATCAGCAAAAAGAGTACTATATATGCCAGTACCTGATTTCTGACTCTCCTCTTGTGACGGGCAAGTCGTCTCGCATCAAACTCGCTCTCAGGATCGTCATAATCATCCTCATATTCTTCTTCATCTTCATAATCTGCATTATATTTGTCAGACATTGTGATACCTCTTTATTGTTAAGAATTTATGTAAACCAAAATCTTTTTAATCATAACATTTTTGAAATATTAAAACAAGATATCATGAAAATATAATAAAAAGAATTTAAAGACAAAAAAATAAGAGCCTTTGCGAACTGATTAATTCCCAAAGGCTCTTACCACTTGCTTCCGGTCCTCTCACCGGTTGTCAGTCTAGAGTTCACAACGACTCTACCTCCTAAAAGTACTACCATGACCACGCCGAACACTTCGTTCACAGGCCATCCCATTATGATATTGTAATCCAGCTTTCCCAATCGTATTCTGCCGGGCTGCTGCTCATCTCGAGCACGTGATGCTGATATCAATCAGTCATCCTCTGCCATTCGGTTTCCGAACACTCACCTCTCGGTTTCATGAGCTAAGTCTGAACTCCCAAGGCTTTCGCCGGTAACAAACTACTGTGGTGGACCATACCTCTCTTTCCAAGAAGAAAATAAACGGTTAACAAATGTTTCTCCATTTATGTGATCAACACTTAGTGTTGTTTGTTTATGTACTTATAATACCACATAGAATATAAATGTCAACACTTTTTACAAAATATTTTTATAAAATTTCATTTTTGTTGTTTAGTTTATCCATCACTTTACATGTGTCATGTGTGACATTTACCATTATGGCACGTCGATACGTCACTGTTTTTGTGACATTTGCAATAAGCCATTGTCAGGAACGGCTAAAAATAAGGGATTCGGCACTAAGCGCGAGCGCAATGTGCCAAATCCCCTGTTTTTAGCCTATGTACAAAATGTATTATTAGATACGAATCATGTTTTTGATGCCGGATACTTTAGCTGCTGCATCGGCATATTCCTTCTCAGTCATGACGCCTGTCACGAATGCGATCTCGCCTGTGATATCCTTAACTGCCACAAACTCCACATCGCCAAATGCTGCCTTAACTGCTGCCGTATCGTTACCTGCTACTCTCACAAAGTACTGCTGGCTGAGAGTATCCTTGGACTTGATCTCCTGCTTTTCTGCATCCCAGATAAGTGCCAGATGTCTGTCAGGATTTTTGGCCATCTCGATCACATCACCGCACACGGCACTTGCTGTAGGGAGCTTGCCTGCTCCGCGTCCATAATACATTGAGTCGCCGAGCATATCGCTGTGAAGGAGGATCGCATTAAATACATCCTGGGCACAGTAAAGAGGATTGTCTGATGAGATCATTCTCGGAGATACCATCGCATATCTGCCGTCCTTTGTCTCCCTGCCCATGGCGATAAGCTTTATCGTCTTGTTAAGAGCCTTTGCATAAGCAAAGTCCTCGGGAGTGATCTTTGTGATACCCTCTGTATAGATATCGTTGTAATCAACATTCTTTCCATATACAAGTGATGAGAGGATCGCGAGCTTTCTGACTGCATCATATCCCTCAACATCTGCCTCGGGATTCTTCTCTGCGTACCCCTTGTCCTGAGCTTCCTTAAGGACATCTTCAAAACGGGCACCTTCCTTTTCCATCTTGGTCAGGATATAGTTTGTCGTACCGTTTAATATACCGTAAATACCGTCTATCTTTTCAGATGTGAGGGCGTTTACGATAGGTCTGATAATGGGGATACCACCGCCTACGCTGGCCTCAAAGAGATAGTTGCAGTTGTTCTCTTTAGCGAGAGCGATAAGCTCCGGACCGTGAGCGGCTACAAGCTCTTTATTAGATGTACATACGCTCTTGCCTGCTGCCAGTGCTTTCTTTGAAAATGTAAATGCAGGCTCTACTCCGCCCATGGTCTCACAGATGATCTTAACCTCAGGGTCATTCACGATAGTATCATAATCATGGATGACGAGTTTCTCATTCTTGTCCCCGGGGAAGTCCCGAAGGTCAAGGATATACTTTACGTTAATCTCATCGCCGACACGCCTGGCAATTACATCACTGTTTGTCTGTAATACCTCAACGACACCACCGCCTACTGTACCGTATCCGAGTACTGCTGCACTTATCATAATTATTCACTCCTTAGTGTTTAATAATATCTTTGATATTCTTTAATAAACGAAAACTAATTGTATCATAGTTGATTTACCCGCGCAATATCAGTATTTACCTAATAGAACGGCTGTCATGCCGGCTTTATCTGTTTAACTTTGATACCAGTTTCAGGTATTTATCCACTTCCTTTAAATACTCTTCCGATGAAAATACGGGACTTTTGTATTTATTTTTAAGTATGTTGTCAAATGCGTTATCCAGCAGTTCATCGCAGTCCTTCATATCCCCCGGTGTATCAAATCCCGCGGCTGACAGGCTGTGAAAAAATGATCTGTATTTATCCCTGTACTCCTGCCTTAGGTTTTCCGTATCAGCGACCACATCTTCGCTGTCCTCCTCAAGAAAACTCACAATAAACAACGGCAGGTACGGATATTTGTCAGTCATGGACATCTTTATCTCTTCTATCCTGTGGCGCAGAGAAAAATAATCCGTCTCAAATCCGTCAATCCTTATGGAATATTCAAGGAGTGCAAACCGGACTGCATATGTACAGACATAACTGTACAGTCCTTTTTTATTATCAAAGTAATGAAACCAGAGTCCCTTGCTGACACCGCATGCCCTCACCATCTCATCGGTACTGGCATATCTGTATCCTTTGCTTCCAAACACTTCAAGGGCTCCGTTTATCATCCTGTCCTGTTTTTCTTTTGGTAATTCAAAAAATCTCTCGTTCATATTTATCCTCATTATGTTGACCGTAAGGGTCAAGAAAATGTTACCATATGCCCAAAAACTTAACAAGATTTTTTATCTCAAAATAACTGCTTTTGCTTTTATTTGGCACTTATTTATATTAAAATAATGACAGTCGCAATTATGCAGAGAAAGTATACAGGAGGTTACAGTTATGGCAAAAAAATCCGGAAGACTGCTTTTACTCGGAGTAATAGCCGCAGCTACAGCAGCAGGAGTTTATCATTACCTGTCAAAGAAAGATCAGGACATCGAGGAGTATGATGATTTTGACGATCTCGACGCATTTGACGAGGACATCCCCGATCAGGAGACCGAGGAGACCAAGGCAGAGGATGAAAAGAAAAACTATATAAACCTTGACACCGCCAAGTACATCGTAAACGATGCAGCTGCCAAGGCAAAAGATGCTATCGGAAAGGCATCAAAAAAGATTCAGGAGACAATAAACGAAGCTCTCGACAGCAAGGCTGATGAAACAGATGATGCCGATGAGGACGGAGACTTTGAGATGTCCGAGACAGTCGTTGACGAGGATACTCCCGAGACGGAAAGCCCTGTTTCAGAAAACGAAGATGCTGATGAAAAGTCTGAAGATTTCTTCGACGATGATGAAGCATAAAGCTTCGAGACAATATAGTCCGTGAACAAAAATAAGGGTTCTGACACATTGCGCTTGTGCTTAGTGTCAGAACCCTTATTTTTTGTTCTATACTTAATTAACTAATTTACTTTTTAGGCATGCGTTCACGCATTTCGGCAAGCATGTCTCTGGCTTTATCCTTCTGCTGGGATGAAGCCTGCTTTGACTGAAGGATACCTGCTATCAGCCTTGACGCATCCTCAAATCTGTTAAAGTGTGAGCAGAGCGCAGCGATCAGGAAATCGAGCACCACTTCATTCATACCCGCAATAGGCGGCGCCTCATTCATCCTCGCAGCTATAAATCCCTCCATCGCTTTCTCCAGATACTCATTTTCCTTTTTATCAAGAGCATCATAGTTTGCTTTATCTTCCGGTGACATCTTATCAGGATCACCGAGGGACTGCTTTGCACCTCTGTAGAGCCAGCCGATCTTTATTGATATCATGGCCTTCTCACTGTCATGGGCCAGTCTCGCCTCTGCATTTTTAAGAGCCAGCATATATCTGGCCAGGGCATCGGCATATGTAAATGAATCTCCGGGCTCCGGTATGGGATTGTAGTTTTCTGCAATCTTTTCAAGGAGTAATGCCTTGTGAGGTTTTGCCAGTACGCCGTAGTATCTGGTCAGGGCAGCATATCCGCACCTGTTACAGTGAATCACATCATACTTTACAGTATCGATATTTTTAAACACAGGCCGCAGGTCCCAGTCCTGGCTGATCATCCTGGTCTTGCCGGACTTTACCGTAGGGACATACAGTTTATTCTCACATACAGGACATGTATAGCTCTTTAAAAAGATATACTCTGCCTCTGCATTGCTTATTTTTTTCTTTTCTTCATCAGACATAAACGGCTCTCCGTTTTTAGTATTTATAAATAAACCGTCTCTTATTTAGGCAGTACAAATGAACTCTTGAGACCTACGATCCTGTTAAATACAAGAGCGCCTTCCTTTGAATCCTTATAATCCACATTAAAGAATCCCTGTCTCACAAACTGGAAGCTCTCAAAAGGCTTTGCATCCGCAAGAGCAGGCTCAAGCATACAGTTATCAAGGACAGTTAAGGAGTTTGGATTAATATTCATCTCTCCTGTCTCCTCGTTGTATACGCCCTTTTCTTCATCGATGAGATTCTCGTAAAGTCTTACCGTTGCCTTAACTGCGTGCTTTACAGGTACCCAGTGAATGGTTCCCTTTACCTTTCTTCCGTCAGGGCTGTTGCCACCTTTGGACTCAGGGTCGTATGTACAGTGTACTACCGTCACCTTACCTGTCTCATCCTTTTCAAAGCTCACGCATTTTACGAAATATGCACTCATTAAACGGACTTCATTGCCGGGATAGAGTCTGAAATATTTCTTGGGAGGTTCTTCCATAAAGTCATCTCTGTCGATGTACACTTCTCTGCCGAAAGGCACCTTTCTGACACCGAGGGATTCATTCTCAAGGTTATTGGGAATCTCAAGCTCCTCCTCCTTATCCTCCGGATAATTGTCTATAACCAGTTTAATGGGATCAAGTGCCGCCATCATACGGGGACGTGACAGTTTTAAATCCTCTCTGATACAGTACTCAAGCATGGGATACTCTACTGACGAATCAGCTTTGCTGACACCGCAGAGCTCAACAAATTTCCATATTGACTCAGGTGTAAAGCCCCGACGCCTTAAGGCTGCTATGGATACGAGTCTCGGATCATCCCATCCGTCCACGACGCCTGTCTCAACCAGCTTCTTTATATATCTCTTGCCTGTTACGACATTTGTAAGATAAAGCTTTGCAAACTCGGTCTGCTTGGGAGCCTGCTCGGGTCTCTCCTTGTAGCCAAGCTCTATGCACACCCAGTCGTATAAAGGTCTGTGATCCTCAAACTCAAGGGTACAGATAGAGTTTGTGATACCCTCAATCGCATCCTCAATGGGGTGGGCAAAATCATACATGGGATATATGCACCACTTGTCTCCCGTATTGTGATGAGTCATGTGAGCCACACGGTATATTACAGGGTCACGCATGTTCATGTTTGGAGATGCCATATCGATTCTGGCACGCAGCACCTTGGCTCCGTCAGGCACACTGCCCGACTTCATCTCCTCAAACAGTGCAAGGTTTTCCTCCACGGTTCTCTTTGAGTACGGATCCTCTTTACCGGGCTCTGTCAGTGTACCTCTGTACTCCCTGATCTCCTCTGCGGAGAGGTCCGATACATATGCCTTGCCCTTCTTTATCAGTTTTACTGCGCCCTCATACATCTGATCAAAATAATCCGATGCAAAGAACAGTCTGTCCTCCCATTCTGCACCGAGCCATGCTATATCCTTTTTGATCGCATCTACGAACTCAGTCTTTTCCTTTGTGGGATTGGTGTCGTCAAAACGCATGTTGAATTTGCCACCATACTTTTTGGCAAGACCGTAATTTAATATAATACTCTTGGCATGTCCTATATGGAGATATCCGTTGGGCTCGGGAGGAAATCTCGTATGTACATGATCGTACACACCCTCCGCAAGGTCCTTGTCTATCATATTTTCAATAAAGTTTCTTGATACAGTTTCACCCTTCTCTTCCTGGGTTTCTGCATTTACCGATACATTCTTTTCTGTCTCTGACATGATTCATTCTCCTGATTCTCTATGACATTAAAAAGTCACAAGAGTTATATTATCACAAGGAAACGAAATAATAAAGATTTCTTGATACATCATAAAAAAAGGGGTATAATATTTTTGTCTGATTTTTTGAATAAAAGGGTAAAGGAGTATTTAAATGAGACTTATTACACGTTCAGACTTTGACGGACTTGCATGTGGTGCGCTTCTCCTTGAAGCGGGTATCATAGATTCCTGGAAATTTGCTCATCCAAAGGATCTTCAGGATGGTCTTGTTGAAGTAACCCAGGATGATGTACTTGCCAATGTACCTTTCGTTGAGGGATGTGGTTTATGGTTTGATCATCACTCAAGCGAGCATGAGAGAAATGCTCTCGAAGGTAAATACAAGGGTGAGAGCCGTATTACTCCTTCATGTGCCCGTATCATATATGAGTATTACGGAGGCAGGGAGAGATTCCCTCAGTTCGATGACATGATGGTTGCTGTTGACAAGGTTGACTCAGGAAACCTCACCATCGATGAGATACAGAATCCCACAGGATGGATCCTCATCGGATTCCTCATGGATCCCAGAACAGGCCTCGGCAGATGGAGAAACTTCACAGTGCCCAACTACAGACTGATGGAGATCCTCATGCACTGCTGCCGCAACATGACTACAGACCAGATCCTCGCTCTCCCCGATGTTGTAGAGCGTATCGATATTTACCACGAGCAGGCTGAGAAGTTCAAGGAGATGGTTAAGGCTCATACAAGAGTTGAAAAGGATGTCATTATCTCGGATCTGCGCGGTGTTGATCCTATCTACTCCGGAAACAGATTCATGATATACAGTATGTATCCCGAGCAGAACATTTCCGTATGGATCGTAAACGGTAAGGGTGGCAAGGGCTGCTCATGTGCTGTAGGATACAGCATCCTCAACAAGACAAGCAACGTTGATGTCGGTTCCCTGATGCTTAAGTACGGCGGTGGCGGACACAAAGCCGTTGGTACATGCCAGTTCTCAGATGAGGATATGGGCGAGAAGGTACCTCAGCTCCTCGACGAGATTATTAATTACAAAGGTTAATTTGTTTAGGGCATAAAAATATCCCCTCCAATGCTAAGCGCGAGCGCAATGCATCGGAGGGGATATTTTTTTATGCCTCAGTCTCAGTATTAATACCAAGTACGTTGTCTATGTATTCATAAATCTCGTCACGTCCCTGCTTGGTCTCTGCCGAGAAAGGTATTATCACCGTATCTTTGTCAGCCTTAAGTCCTTCACGGACAATCTTAACCTGCTTTTGTATCTGGCTGCGCTTAATCTTGTCGAGCTTGGTTGCCACGATCACTGGACTGTATCCGCTTAACTTTATCCATTCGTACATTTGGATATCATTTGCCGAAGGCTCATGTCTGATATCAATTAGCAGAAAGATACATTTGAGATTGGACGATCTGCGCAGGTATCTCTCAACCATCTTGCCCCACTTGGCTACCATCTCCCGACTGGCTTTTGCATATCCATATCCCGGCAGGTCCACGAAATACATTTCGTCGTTGATATTATAATAGTTTATTGTCTGGGTCTTGCCGGGCTCCGAGCTGGTGCGGGCCAGTGACTTTCTCTGCATCAGTCCGTTTATGAGTGACGACTTGCCTACATTACTCTTGCCTGCAAAAGCAAACTCAGGCTTGTCAGTCTCATAGAACGGGCTCGTCACGCCACATACAGTCTCAAGGGCCACATTCTTTATCTTCATATTATTTTGCCTTTTTTCTGGGTGCTGATGCCTTCTGGGTACCCGGTCTGTGGATGGCCGTAGGCTCCTTGCCTTCCGTCACGCAGCTCTTTGTGACGATGACGCTCTCTATCGTATCATCGGAAGGTATCCTGTACATGATATCCATCATGATATCCTCTAGGATCGATCTGAGTCCTCTGGCTCCCGTCTTTCTCTCAAGGGCTTTTGCTGCTATCTCCTCGATGGCATCATCCTCAAAAGTAAGCTTTACCTCATCGAGTTCAAAGAGTGCCTGGTACTGCTTAACCAGTGCATTCTTGGGCTCTTTGAGGATCCTTATAAGTGCTTCCTTGTCAAGACCTTCGAGGGATACATTGATAGGCACTCGTCCGATAAACTCAGGTATCAGTCCAAATTTGATGAGATCCTGGGGAGTCACATCCTTAAGGAGCTCAGAGAGTTCTCTCTCCGATTTTGTTCCGATCTCTGCATTAAATCCGATAGACTTTTTATTAAGTCTCGACTCTACGATCTTTTCAAGTCCGTCAAAGGCTCCGCCGCATATAAAGAGTATGTTTGTTGTATCTATCTGAATGAGTTCCTGATGAGGATGCTTTCTGCCGCCCTGAGGGGGAACAGATGCCACGGTACCCTCGATTATCTTAAGGAGTGCCTGCTGCACGCCCTCGCCTGATACATCACGGGTGATCGATACATTCTCACTCTTTTTTGTGATCTTGTCGATCTCATCGATATAGACTATACCGTACTCTGCCTTTTCCACATCATAGTCTGCTGCCTGGATGAGCTTTAAGAGTATGTTCTCAACATCCTCACCTACATATCCGGCCTCTGTCAGTGTGGT
>CADBFE010000021.1 GCA_902793845.1 uncultured Lachnospiraceae bacterium
GCATACCGCAATATTGATCCCTACTTTAGTCCAGTAGCCAAGGCCGTCAAATGATTCATTTTCCAGATATTTAAATACTGTCCAGTGCAGGCAGAATACGGGCATACTGATCTTTCCGAGGAATGACCATACCGGCGATAACAGTCCGGAAAACAGATTGCCGGAATATGATATACCGCTTAATGTGATCACGAGCATGGTCCATATAATCATGGTGACAAATATCTGATCGTATACAGTGAGCTCGCTTCTGTGACATGAGAATACGGTAAAAGCCAAAAGGAGTATCTCGCAGAGAGTAAATATGATTCTAAGCAATACGCCGGGGTTAAACTTTTTTGAAATGGCTCCTACAGCATAATAGGCGGCGCCGCCGAGCATCAAGTCCGCAATGGCGCGGACAGTACCGCCGTAAAGAATCGATCCGTGAGCACCCCACGCAAAAATGCTTGTCCACTTAAAGCCCATATATCCAAGAAGCATAAAGGGCAGAAACCATACAAGGTATCCTTTAAAAACATCATTGCACTTAACCGAGAGGTACATGACTATCGGCAGTGCAATCAGCATGCAGGACAAAAACCATAGCTGTGTACATCTGTAAGCGTTCAGAGATATTTCAATCTGGCCGGTCATCGGCATTATGAGAAGTTCTGACGGCATATTCTGAAAGCTCATCAGTTTGTCGACAAGGGGGAGATAACTTCTGATAAAGAATTCCCACAAGTATGCTGCCACAATGGCAATCGTCGTATAAGGCAGCAGTCTTAACAGTTTATTTACGGTATATTTTGTGGCGTCTGTCATGCCCTTTATGGTATCACTGTGTTCTTCCACATGTTTTATGGCAAAATATCCCATTATAATATAGAAAAATTCAACGCTGAGGGCGCCGCTTGTAAAAAATGTCGGACTGCCCGCCGGGAGCATGTTCTGGGAATGGTGGATCACTATAATAAAGCAGAATATAAATCTGAGCAGTTCTATGAAATTATTTTTTGCTTTTGATGTAACTGTTGTTTCCATATTATATAGAGTAGAATAAAAGTATCTTTTTTTCAAGAAAAATGATATTCCCCAAATTTGTTGTTGATTTTTAAATTGAGATATATTATATTTTTATTCAAGGCAAAGGCGTCTGAATGGATGTACCCTTCGAGGTACATTTTGTTTCGGCGTCTTTTTGTTTAAAACCCATTTTATTCATCATTTTAAGGAGGACAGCAAAATGTCATATGTAGATGAGGTACTTGAGAAAGTAAGCAAAAGAGATGCAGACCAGCCCGAATTCATTCAGGCAGTTACAGAGGTTCTTGATTCACTTCGCCCTGTTATCGATCAGGATGAGGAGAAGTACAGGAAACTCGCTATTCTTGAGAGAATCACTGAGCCCGATCGTCAGATCATGTTCAGAGTTCCCTGGGTAGATGACAATGGTCAGGTTCAGGTTAACCGTGGTTTCCGTGTACAGTTCAACAACTCAATCGGACCTTACAAGGGTGGTCTCAGACTTCATCCTTCTGTAAACCTTGGTATTATCAAGTTCCTCGGCTTTGAGCAGATCTTCAAGAACAGCCTTACAACACTTCCTATCGGCGGTGGTAAGGGTGGTTCAGACTTCGATCCTAAGGGCAAGTCTGACAACGAGATCATGAAATTCTGCCAGAGCTTTATGACAGAGCTTTCTAAATATATCGGAGCTGATGAGGACGTACCTGCCGGCGATATCGGTACAGGTGCCCGTGAGATCGGTTTCATGTTTGGTCAGTACAAGAGAATTAAGGGACTCTACGAAGGAGTTCTCACAGGTAAGGGACTTACATACGGTGGTTCACTTGCTCGTACAGAGGCTACAGGATACGGACTTCTCTACCTCACAGAGGAGATGGTTAAGTGCCACGGTGACAAGATGGAAGGAAAGACAGTAGCTGTTTCAGGTTCAGGAAACGTTGCTATCTATGCCTGCCAGAAGGCTACACAGCTTGGAGCAAAGGTTGTGACAGTTTCTGATTCTACAGGCTGGATCTATGATCCCGAAGGAATCGATGTAGCTCTTCTTAAGGAAGTAAAGGAAGTTAAGCGTGCACGTCTTACAGAGTATGCAGCAGCAAGAAAGTCAGCTGAGTATCATGAGAAGAAGAACGGTGAGCACGGCGTATGGCAGTACAAGGTTGATATCGCTCTTCCCTGCGCTACACAGAATGAGCTCGATATCGAGGATGCAAAGATGCTCGTAGCTAACGGTGTTCAGTACGTAGCAGAAGGTGCTAATATGCCTACTACAATTGAGGCTACTCAGTATTTCCAGAAGAACAACGTACCTTTCGTAGGTGGTAAGGCTGCTAACGCAGGTGGTGTTGCTACATCAGCACTTGAGATGAGCCAGAACTCTGAGAGACTCTCATGGAGCTTCGAAGAGGTTGATGCAAAGCTTAAGGGTATCATGGTTGGTATCTACCACAACATCGACGATGCTGCAAAGCAGTATGGTATGGAAGGCAACTATGTTGCAGGTGCAAACATTGCAGGATTTAAGAAAGTAGTTGAGGCAATGATCGCTCAGGGCGTTTGCTAATTTGCTAAACCAGGACAAGCGGTGATGAATTAATAAAAGCGTCTGTCACGCTCGCGTGACAAGGCGCTTTTTATTAAGAAGCCTTGTAGTATAATTAAAAACATGAATACAGAAAAGAAATACAACAAAGCAATAATAATCGGAGCATCTGTCATATCGGAGACGGATATGGACAGACTGAAAAATGAATGTGATGATGCATATACGGTTGCAGCCGATGCAGGCATGGAGCAGTGTATGGCCGGAGATATCAGGCCGGACCTCTGGGTAGGTGATATGGATTCTGCAGGGGACAATATGCTTGCCGTAGTTAAAAGCATTTATCCCGATATGATGATAGAGACTTGTTCACCGATCAAGGATGATACCGATATGGCTATCGCTGTGAAAAAGGCAGTAGAGAAAGGCTGCAGAGATATTGTCATTTACGGTGGATTAAAGGGAGACCGTATGGACCACAGTCTGGCCAATATCCAGCTACTGCATCACTTTAAGCTAAAAGGCGTCAACTTAAGAATGATATCAGACAGTACAGAAATGTACTGCCTGATGAAAGAAGAGAAAAAATATGACAAAACAAAGACGGGGATGATATCTTTGTTTTCTCTGACTGATAAATCCGATATATCCATAAAGGGTTTGTATTATGAATATGAAGGCGTATTAAAAAACAGTTATGCCCTGGGAGTCAGCAATGAATTTTCCGGACGGGAAGCATGTATCAGGGTTGATGACGGAGTAGTGCTTGTGGTATGCATCAATCAGTAAGCGTTACATGTATGTTGCCGTCACCTTGCCAAAACTGATCACGTCCCCTTCCTCAAGTTCGATTGGCTTTTCCTCCTCGAGTATCAGACCGTTTAGGCTTGTCCCGTTTGTGGAGCCAAGATCCTTAAGCATTATTTTTCCGTTTTCTGTGTAGAGGCTTGCATGGACCCGGCTTACAGAAGGGTCTTTGATCACTACATCGACACAGTCTTTTACTTTACCGACAGTGAGTGGCAGATTGCAGAGATCAATCACCTTATCATTTCCTTTTTCTTTATAGATCAGTCTGTGTGATGATGAATGAACGGATGTATTATCTGCAGTTAATAGTGTCGTCTTTCCATATTCCTCATTGTCATCATTGTATTGATCATTGTATTCGGAAGATATTTCCTCTTCAAATTTACCAAAGTGTATATCAGATGATTCGTATCCGAATACACTTTTTTTATTATTAAGGTCTGGCTTAACCGATTTAACCACATCATCATCAAATAAAGGAACAGAATTACTTTTTTTTATGTTAAACTGAGCTCTGTTTTTGGATAGAAGGTTTCCGAAGAGTGATTTCTTTTTTCTTACAACAGGGGGCTGAAGGTTTTTTGGTGAAAAATCGATTTCGGGTTCTGGATCTCTTTCGGGAATAGTTTCGCTAACAGTTTCAGGTGCAGGTTCATTTAATGGTACATCCTGAAGGAGTTTTTCAATATCGCTTATGGTGAAAACACCTGTTTTGATAACACGAAAAAGATTATATGACATCATGACACACCTGCTGTCACTGTGGTCGGCTCTCTCTAAAATATATTCTGAGAGGTTAAGAAAACTCCGATTATAATCTCCGTCATAATATGGATAAAGGAGCAGGTATAGTTCATGTGTTTCCACATTCATATATATCAATCCGGGGTCGAGTATGATATTGTTTTCATCCAGCAGATATTCATGAGCAGTTTTAAAACATCTGATTAATCCTTTTAATATACCTAACATTTTATCGTATGAAATAGTCTTGTTTTCGAATAATCTTCCCACTGGCTGGAGAGAACTGATTTCATAATTAAAATCATATCCGCCGTTGCTGTTTTTTACATTCAGTTTCAGAAATCCGGGTATATCATTTTCGAAAAGCATATTGATCTGATAATCGTCAGGCGTTTCACCGTTATAAGTTATTATCAGGTAATTATGGTCAAGTCCTCTTTTGTATGAGACATTTAATCCGGCTAATACTTTACTGCCGGGTTCTGTTATATTATTCATATATTGATCCTCTCTATTATTTATTACATGGTATGATCTATCCGGTTAACAGTTCTTACAACCATTGAATTTTTTAGTCTTGCAGCATATTCCGTAATGTTTATGTTCCAAAGGCTGCTTCCGTAGATATTTTCAAAAACAAGAAATCCGGGTATATTCATTACACCGCTCACGTTTACCGATATCTGTGTGGAAGAAACGGTTACTGATACATTTGCTTCATCTAGGAGGATCAGTTTGCCGTCTGTTATTTTCAAAACACATTCTGTGACGTAATCGGCTATTTCATTATTTTCAGAATATGATTTCTGACTGCCGCATATAGCAGCTCTGGAAGCTGCCTGTGACAGAGTATTTTTGTCATAAAAAAATATTCCCGACCATATGAGAAGCATTATGATACTGAAACAAATGGGTATGATTATAACAGCTTCAATTGTAGACATTCCTTTGTTATTCATAAAAACTCCGTATTATTCAAATTTGGATCTGCATCTTGAGCAGCAGTTCATGGTTTCTTCGACCTCGGACAATGGGACCTCCGATATGGTTCGTTTTAATCCGCTGCATGTCAGTGAAGAGTGGTATCTGTCTCCGTAGTCTGTTATGTATACGATTCCTTCACCTGTAGGACTGCAGAGTTCGCATTCGTAATATATCGCTCCGGATTTATTTCTTATATCGACAATCTCAGATGCATCTACTGCCTGTATGGACAGGTCTAGATAAGTACATGATCTCGACAGGTGATACACGGTGCCTGTCTCTGTGATGTAAACCATTCTTTCACTGTTGTCGGAGACTGAATTGCCAGAAACATCATAGCCGGTCCATGTATGAAGATAACATCTGTGAGATAAGGGTATGCCGAAAAGGTTAAAGTAGTTACATAATGGTTTTGCGGTATATGTTAGGGAATAATCAATGTAACCTGCGGATATAGATGCTTTAGACTCGGCAAAGGACAGAATGCTCAGAGTATCTCTGGTGACTTTTACGCTCTGTCCGTTTCCTGCAGTATAATTTGTGGCAAGCTTGCTATATGCATATCCGTCTGCCAGAACCGCAGAGATGAGGTCACCTGTGTTTCCGTCAGTATCAGTGTAATTGTCAACTATATCCCCGGCACAGGCATAAAGAGCTGCTTCTCTTCCGGCCTGACACATGGTAGTTTCTATATCTGTGTAAGCCCTGAATATTTCCATCCACGACAAAAGTGTGATGATGGCAAATATAAATAACGGCAGGGTAAATGCTGCTTCAAGAGAAAGAGATCCATTGTTGTTTCGGTATGTATTTTTAAATCGAATAATAAAATGTCGCATAAGTTAAAAGCATGATGACAAAATTCTTATCGGGTATCCTTTTGAAAACCGGTTAACTGTAATAAAACGAATACTTTACAAGGCGGCGAGGGATGGCCGTTTATTATGATTTTCAAAAGGAGACCGGAGAAAAACTTCCTCGAATATTTTTGCTTACCAGTATCCAAAATCCTTCTGTACGAGAAATTCATATCCGTATGAGCTGGTTAATACGGTCTGCATTGAAAAAGATGCAATGCAATTGTCGATTTTAAATGACATGTTACCGGTAATATTTCGTATGTCCATTTCTGTTATATCAATGGTTCTTTTAACTTTTTCATCAGAACCGGTGAGATACAGCAATATTCTCAGATAATCCCTGTAACCGATTCCGTTTGTATAGTTGCTGTAATCGCAGGGGCCACCTGATAGAAGTGTGCCAAGATTATTAATGGCATCCTCAAGTGTCATGTTCCATTCTGTTTGGTTTTTGATAAGAGGTAATTTCCCGTTATTAAAAATGATCCGAAGATCCCACACGCTCTCTGCATAAATCCATGCAGCAGACAAAATAGTCTGTACAATTGGCTGGGCAGGAGGAAAAATCAGGGTCAGAGCAGTTGCTAAGGATGCACATTCGCCCTGAAGGACAGGACTCGACATATAGGTCAGAGCATTTGCGCCACTTCTGATAAATAGAATCTTTTTTGCAACTGATTCAAGATTATCAGTATCTGAACCTGTACCGGATATAATATATTCCGTTTCATAACCAAGAACACTCCCTTCTTTAGGGGATTTGTAGGAACCGTAATGTAGCATGATATATTCATTAAATAAGAGTTCATCAGCGATATCATTATAATCAGGCCACTCATTATAGATTCCGTCTCCGGCGACAAGGTCTCTGAATGAAGGGCAGTATGACAGGTCTGTGGTTATACCGGATACTTCATCACTGCAGATAACGGATAAAAAACCAGAGTCTGAAATACTGTTTATGCTTAGCGAAGGGTCCTCAACGTATATATCTTCAAAGTCTTCGCCGGAATCACTGCCTTCTGTTTCATAATCAAGATTATTCAGTTCATCACGGCTGTTTTCGAGGTTGGCAGACACATCAATATCGAGGAGTCCGCTTGAGGATACCTGTGAAACCATGTCGTTGGCACTTTCTACATAAGAGTATCCATAGTATTCGAGCATGTATGAAATTGCCATGTATTTAAACACGGCTCCGTTGTCATCAGTAGCACGGGAAACCCGTGTTATGTCTACAGATTCTACAGATAGTCCGAACAGGTCCCTGCTACCAGAAGATAGCAGAGAATCTGAAGGACTGAGATTATATTCCATATATTCTTTCAGGTGATCCCCGGTATTATCCGGGGAACCCGTTTCATCTGCATAAGCAGTATCAACAAAGAGCAGATTGTACCTGTCTAATAACTCTCTGTTATATTCTGCCAGCACAGAATCCATTGCCATGTCTGTCACGCATTCTATTTCAGCTTTCATCGCACTGTATCTGGTACTTTCAATCATGATAAAAATGATCGGAATTAATACAAGGAGGATTAAGCATAGAAATAAGCTGATGACACCTTTGTTATCAGGTAAAAACAATGATTCTTTTTTCTTATTTTTAATATGAAATATTTTCATTTATCGTTTTTCGTTTTAATTTTTTGATGTTTTGAGTCATTCATCTGTTGTTCACTTTTTAATTTGTTATAGTATCAGTTTTATCAGTTATATTATCAAACAGGTCATTTACAATACTTGTGATCTGGTTTTTAAAGATGATAACCAAACCTACGAGAACAACGATAATAAGTATGATTTCTACAGTTCCCATGCCGTCTTCCTCATATGCAAAATCCTGGCATAATTGTCTGACAGTATCTTTCAGACTTGTTTTCATTTATGTACCTCCTTTCGTTAGTGTATTGTTGTTTATGGAACATCCGATATTACATGGATGTAAATGCCGGGACCATTATTATTACCATGACAACGAGTAACATCATCATCATTGGCGCCAATAGTTTTGTTCCGGCCTCTTCACCCTTTTTCTCGGCCTGATTTTTGCGCTCTTCAAAAGCATCATTACATTCGGATCTCAGAATTGTGCACAGATTCTTTTGACCCGTCTTCAGACTCTGATCAAGGAGTGATACGAGCTTTACATATTTCTGAACTCTTGCCCGTCTTGAAAAATGACTGTAGCATACACTTTCTTCTGTACCGCTTTCCATTTCATAAAGGGTACAAAGCATTTCCTCATATGCATATCTTTCGGGCAAGCCGTTATCTTTTTGTGATTTATAGTCTGTTGCTATTTTTTTCCACGCATTTCTGATTGACATACCGGCTCCTGTATACAGAGTGAGTTTACTGACAATCTCCGGATAGTCATCAGTCATTTGGACATCCTTTTTGTCAAGTTTTTTATACAGATCTCTGTCTGAGCCGATAAACAGGCATACAGCAGCTACGATTGTCATTACAAAAAACACAAGGGCGTTATTCTGCTTTTCTTCAGTCCATACAACCTTTATTCCGTCAATATCAGTAGGCAGACTTAAATAATCATCATTTTTTGTTTTTTCATTTGTTTCTGAAATGTTTTCATTAATCAGTTTTGTCAGATATTCAGTTTTGGAATAATCTTTTGGAAATACATTTGCAGCAAAGGTGTAGATAACAGAATAGTCATCATATTTAATCAGCGCATCTATAGTTATGATTTTTCCGTTATCAGATCCTTCATCAGATATTTCACCGGATCGTTTTATTGTTTCTTTATCATTCCATTCATATGAGACATTAAATGGATATCCTTCTATACTGTCGGCGAAAACAACATCATGACATATGAAATCAAGGCTATCGTTTTCTCCAAGAAAGTTTTTTTCGAGATCTTTTTTAAAAGCGGGAAGCAGTTCATCAAGTTCTTCATCTGTATAATGTCTGCTTTCGATTTCGATTTCGATATTTCCGAGTTCTTCAGAGTCTGCTGTGACGTCCAGATAAACTTTATAATCTTTCCCGTTGATATCATCTCTTTTGATCAGATGTCCTTCTTTAAGAACAGATTCATTTTTACTGCTGATATCGATGACTATTACAAGTCCCATTCCGAAAAATATCATCAGCAGACATAGAGAGATTTTTTTGATTAAGAACACAGCAGTATCTCTGTCAGTCTTTCCGCCGGGGTGAAGGGCGGAATTTATATCAGAAAGTTTTCTGTAATAATGTGTGTTTCTGTGATTCGAGCTGAAAATTATTTTGTAAAGAAAAATACCTGATTTGTAAAAAGGCTTTGTTACGGCAGATGTCTCAAAGCAGTCCGGGACATTTTCTTTACATGATATAAGCAATATGACGGTTATCAGTATCAGAATTATTATTGCCGGATACATAGCTTTCTCCTTTCACAGGTTTATATCTGTTATCTTTTCAGCGAGCAGATAGGCAAAAATGTATATCACCAGGACAATGGTCATTATCATAATTCCAAACGGATTATGATAAAGGGAATCAAAGAAGCCCGGTGATGAGGCATCAATATATAAAACTATTCCGAACGGGACTACGTTCATAACTGACTGTTCCATTTTCTTTGAAGAGATAACGGTTGAGATTTTTCTAGATACTTCAATCTTGTCGCTGATAATATCTACAGTCTGTCTGATCATATATGGCATATCTCCGCCGCTTCTCTTTGCTATTCTGAAAATCTCAGCAAAATCTTTTATGTCTTTTACGCCGGATCTTTCACCAAAGTCATATAAGAGATCTTCAATATTCCGATTATTTTTAATGGCTTTAAGCATGTACGATATTTCCGGGGCGATATATGATTTTTCCCCGAAAAGCATGATCATATCCTGATAGCTTCTGGAAAAGGCGTTTTCAATCGAATAACCTGCGCCAAGGGATGCGATTAACGAATTCATTAATTCACGAAACTGGAGAGACAGATCGGTTTTCCGCTTTTCCCTATATTTTTTCTTTTCCTTTTTTATTATGAAAAAGATAAGTGGGCTGAGTATTATGAATGCAATCATTGACCTGTAAAATATATATGCAAACAAAGCTGTGACGGCAGCTCCCTTTAAAGCAGCTAATGTCAGCTCGGAAAAAGAGAATCGGTATTCGTTATAATTAGTAAGCTGAGCTGATTCCTGCGGCCCTGAGTTTTGAGATGTTTTGTATTTCGTTTTTCTTTTTAAGCGTTCCGATAATTCTGCCATCACTGTCTTCACGTTCCTCTTCAAATTCATAGAGAATATTTGTTTCAATATTGTTTTGGTTCAGGGACAGTATTTCTACTATCTGAAGAACTTTTCTTGATTTATCCCTCAGCCGTCCGAGATGAACGATGATATCGATACCGCTGGCAAGCTGGCCTCTTATAGCCTGGATAGGCAGGTCCATGCCCATGAGTATCATGGTTTCAAGTCTTGCCAGCATATCCGAGGCTGAATTTGCGTGACCTGTTGACAGGGAACCGTCGTGCCCCGTATTAAGAGCCTGAACCATATCTATTGCCTCCGGTCCACGGACTTCACCGACTATTATCCTGTCGGGTCTCATACGCAGAGATGATTTGATCAGGTCTCTTATTGATATTTCACTGCAGCCTTCCACGTTTGCATTTCGTGTTTCAAGTCGGACCAGATTTTCCACACCGATGATCTGAAGTTCTGCAGAATCTTCGATGGTGATGATCCGTTCATCCTTTGGGATATAATTCGATAAAGCATTTAAAAAGGTTGTTTTGCCGGAACCGGTTCCTCCGCTGATAATGATGTTGTATTTTGAACGGACCAGTTTTTCGAGAAAACAAACAGCTTCATCTGTTATTGCTCCGAATCTTTTCAGGTCATCCATCTGAATTGGTTTATCGGGAAATCTTCGTATGGTTACAATTGGTCCGTTTAAGGCAACGGGCGGTAATACGATATTTACTCTCGAACCGTTTTTTAATCTTGCGTCAACTATCGGATTACTCTCATTTACAATCCTGTTACAGCCGGCAACAATCTGTTGGATGACATCAAGGAGTTTTTCGGATGATTCAAAAGATTTTTCCCATTTATACAGATGGCCTTTTCGCTCGATAAAAATATTGTCCCTGCCGTTTATCATGATCTCCGTGACAAGCGGGTCTTCCGTAAGCTCCTCAAGTATGTCCAGACGTCTGATTGCATAAAAAAGTTCTTTTGACAGACTTGTTTTCTGAGGGAGAGATAATCTGTTTCTGGATGAAAAAGATAAAACTGCCGCATCGATCAGTTCCCTGATTTCTTCGTCTGTGCTTTCCCTTGTCAGATCAATCTCTTCCATAATCTGTTTTTTTAATAATGTTTTTGTTTCGTTAATATCAGTCATAAAAATCCTCCGATATCAGTTCTCTGACATAGCCTGTCATATCACTTTCGATCAGCGATGAAGGGTCTGAAGGTAATTTTTTAAAAAAAGGAAATTCAAGTTTCCTTGTTTTATTCATAACATCTTCATATTCCATATTTTTTAATGAATCTTCGTATACCATCAGCTTTGATTTTGCGACAGTGTCAGGCCGTGTTATTGTGTATATCAGATGAGATTCTCTTAAAATATCCGGCAGTGAATTAACAGCATCAGACAGATCGAGTATCAGGTATTCATACAGCCCGCAGTCTGAGAGAGTTTTTATGAGTTCGACCCAGTCCTGACCTGAGACCTCCTGGAGATCTGAAAAAATCCTTGCGGGAGGAATGCAGTCGAGTCCGCCGATGTTTTCTGTCATACTTTCTAGCCGCAGTATCAGCCTGTCGTGATTGCTTCTCATGTAGTAGATAAGATCTGTGATATCGTTTCCGCCATCCCTGCCTGTGTATTTATGCAGATATGAAAACGGCTCGAGTGACAGATAGAGGACAGGATATTTTTTTGATAATAGCTGTCCAAGCAGAATTGAAAAGGAGGACTGCAGGCTTCGGCCGATTGGCGTGTAGGCACTGATCACCTTTGTTTCCCTGTGGCCGGCCACAGAAGGTGACGAATCCATGATCAGTCCTTCCTTTTCGCTTCTCGATTTATAGTCGGAAAAACATACGAGGATTTCTCTTCGAATGGTTTCTCCGGACCGGTACTTTCGGATAATTGGTGCCCTTCCCCATTTAAGTGCGCCTGTACCCAAAATCATCAGCATGACATTTTCGCAGTTAAAGATATTCTCGATTTCTTCGTGGCTGTCCGTTAGCATTCCATCATTGATGAGAGCTCCGCTAATGAGCCCCCTTTTGACATCTTTCCTGAGTGATTCTATATCGCTGTAGACAGATACAGAAAAAGGGAATGATTCTTTTTCTTCAAGATATTCCTGAAGTCTGCATGTATATCGATTGTCTTTATCGCATAAAGCGAGAATCTTTCTGTTCAAAAATAACCTCCGGTTTTTTAAAATCCGATAACAGTAAATGTTCCGATAAGCATTGCCATAGAAAAATGTGTTACGTGAAATCCGTTTTTCCCGAAAAGAGACGATATTTTTGAATAAAACGGCATAACAAGGCAATAGAAAGAAGTGGGAATAAGTTTTTTTAGTCTTTCCGATATTTTGTTGTAATTAATTGAATTTACCCGGGAAACAACGGGTGTACGATTTTTAAAGATCTTTTCAAAAAAGATTTTTATTATTCCGATCACCACTCCGCCAATGAGTGATGCGAATATAATTTTGAGAGTGATTTTAAATGAGGTAAATGCCGCTATCACGCCAAACAGCTTGCAGTCACCTGCGCCCAGAGCTTTAATGACGAACAGGGGAAATGTTATAAAGAATGTCAGTAAAGCATCTGATATAACTTTTGCGATGCCCGGTGGTCCGGAGCCCATCCCATGGTACATCATTGCTGCCATCAGGCCCGCAAAAATCAGACAATTTGGAATTTTATAGGTGCGATAATCTATGACTACCGCGATAAATAGTAATCCATAAAGGTAATAAACCATATAACAATCCTTTCGCAAAAAACAAAAAGAAATGTATAAAAAATGAATAACAAAAAGTAGTGAATTAATTCTTTAAATGGGGGATTATCGCATTCGAACGAAAACGATAAATTCGGAATTAAATCAGACTGTCGTCTTCCTCACTTGTGAAATCAAACTATCACGATAAAAATAATTTGTCAATGGGTTTTGGAAAAATTATTTTAAGGAATTTTTGGGGCGTGTTTACATAAATAATTATGGTGTGTAAAATATCATGTTTTTATGATATAATGTAACGGATTATGGGTTACATAACATTTAAAGCTGTTGGGGGAAGAACAGTGTCTTATATGACAAGAGGAGTTTGCTTTGAAAACGAAAAATAATCTTTTTGACAAAATAAGTAAAATTAACAACCCGGAAGATGCCATTTCAGAGGATACCATGAACATTCTGAATCTGGATGAGACAGACCTCGATGAAGTGGATTTCGAGGAGGAAGAGTCTGAATTTGCGGACGCTTTTGATGTGGAGGGGAAAAGTCAGGATGATCTGACTGACCCTTCTGATGAGATAAACTCATTTGACACAAAGGAAATCGAACTGATCGGTTCCAATGTGGTTGATGAGGCCATTGCTTCCATGGAAGATTACTCCGTGGGAAGTGCAGATGAGGAAACCGTGGATGAAGCGGCGGATTTCATCGAGGGCGAATCGGCCGGGGACGTTCTTTATGATGAGAACGGCTTCAGGATCGAGACTGATGAGGATGGTAACGAACTTTACTTTGATGAAGACGGCAACAGGGCTGTGTACGACGAAAACGGTGATTATACACTGTATAACCCTGACGGCTTCAGGATCGATTATGATGAAGACGGTGTGATGCGTCTCTATGATGCAAAGGACAGGGAAGTCGTATACAACGATGAGGGCGAGATAGTCTTTGCATCGGCCGTAACAGCCTCTCAGGACCTTGAATTTACCGATCTTGATGATGAGGACGATTACGAGGATGAGTCAGAAGAAGACGACGGGGAAGAGGAAGAAGAGAAAACAGGTTTCTTAGAGAAAATAAAGGGATTCTTTTCAAATCTCGGACCGGCAGAGTACGGAATTGGCGCCGGAGCACTCCTTATCCTTATCGTTGGAATAGTTGTAATAGTTGCAACTGTTAATTCGTCAAAGATAAAAGCAGAAAATATGTTTGCAAACGTAGGAGCCCAGTATGCGAGCCTTAAAGTGACCGATGCAAATACTCTCCAGGCCATCGCATCCAAGGCATACATGAGCACGGCGACTGTAGAAGAGCCTGAAGAAGAGGAAGATGTGGAGTGCAATGAAGTTAAGCTGACATATACTTCCATTGATAAAGATTTAAGAATTAAATTTTACAATACAGCAAATGACAAGCTCGTAAGGGATATAGAGTTTGAGGTTAAGCTCACTCACAAGACAGACGGAGACGTATACGAGTTTAAAGATGAAAATAAAGACGGAATCATCTATGAGAGCGACTTAAAAGCAGGAGATTACACTGTAGAAGTAACCGGAATTGACGGTATATCGTTTATCTTTGAATCAGATTATGCAACGGTAAAAGGCGAGATCGAATATGTTGTGATCGATGTGGCCGATGAGGTCATCGAGAATGCAACAGGTGTGGAAGATACAGCTGTAAAAGAAGTTGAGGAGGAGACTCCCACCATCACTGATACTGTAGAATGGGTTGAATCAACCAGAACATCTCTCGACGGAACTGACGGATACAAAAAAATCGACAAATCGGATATAAAGAGCCCCGAGTCATCAAAGTTGGAGACAGATGTATTTAACGAGGTGCTCGTGGCATACAATCCCTACTCAATATGCATGGCGAGCGGATATGCAAAGGTTGCTACTCTTACCAGAGATCAGGGGGATCCGGCGACAACAGACCCGAGCAGCGACCCGGAGTCAAGTCCGTCCCCGAGCACGGAATCGGCTGAATCACCAAGTCCTGATCCGAGTCCGGAACCAGCTGAATCACCAAGTCCTGATCCGAGTCCGGAACCGAGTACCGACCCTGATCCTACTCCGTCAGCTTCACCGAGCGAAAGTCCGTCGCCTTCACCCAGTGTATCTCCGTCGGCAGATGTTACGATGACTGTATCAAAAACAAGTCTTACACTTAAAGTGGCCGGAACAGAGACTCTTACGGCTACAGTAAAAAATGCTGATGGTTCTACCAAATCAGGAGCAACTGTTACATGGTCATCATCTGACAGTACAGTAGCAACTGTTGATACAACCGGTAAGGTAACAGCTGTTAAAGTCGGCACATGTAATATTACAGCAACCAGTGAAGGCAAGACAGCGACATGTGCTCTTACTGTAGAAGCGGCTGACGTGACTGTTTCATCAGTTAAATTATCACAGGAAACAAAATTAACAATTAATAAAAATTACACCGGAAAACTGACGGTAACCATTACTTACAGTGACGGAACAACCAGTACAGATGCTTCAAAATGTACATGGACATCATCTGATACCAAAGTATGTACAGTTGATGCACAGGGAAGCATCAAAGCTTTAAAAGCAGGTAACTGCAAGATCACGGCAACATGTGGTGGCAAGAGTGCTGAGTGCCCGGTAATGGTTCCCGGAGTTGTGTCAATCACGGTTTCACCGTCTTCTGTAGACGTAAACGCCGGAAAGACAGCTACCCTTACAGTTACTGCTACCATGGCGGACGGTACCAAGGTTACAGATGCATCCAAGTTTAAGTGGTCGACAGTACCTTCCAATACAACGGCATTTACCGTATCAAACGCAGGTGTTGTTACAGGTAAAGTCGCATCGGACAAGTCTCCCGGATCTGTTCAGGTATATTACAACGGTTCGGATTATCCGGATTCATCGCTGACAGCTACAGTAACGGTAAACGTAAAGAAAGACTACTCATCCGATACAACCTCGCCCCTTAAGACCAATGATGGCAAGCAGGTTTATGTAAAAGACGGAAACGGTTACAGGACAGCAACATTCTCGGATTATTATTCTGCAACAGATTTCTATATAGTGTATAATACAAGCTATAAGTATACAGGCTGGCAGAATATAGACGGAAATACATATTTCTTTGATAAAGACGGCAATAAAGTAACAGGCAGCCAGGTTATCAGTGGTGTTAAGTACGAGTTTACTTCAGAAGGAGTCCTCAAGACTGATACATCAGGTATCCTCGGAATTGACGTATCTGTATGGCAGGGCAATATCAACTGGACCAGTGTTAAGAACAGCGGTATCAACTTTGCTATAATCAGATATGGTTACAGAGGATCAACCGCAGGCGGCATATATAAAGATACAAAATTTGATACCAATATTTCAGGTGCCAAGGCAGCAGGCCTTAAGGTCGGTATGTACTTCTTTACCCAGGCAATCACAGAGGCCGAGGCAGTTGAGGAAGCATCTGCATGTATCGCAGCCGCAAAAGAGTATGGCATCTCTTATCCGATATTTATCGATACGGAGAGCGGTGGTGCCGGTGCCAGAGCAGAGAATCTTTCTGTAGCGCAGCGTACCGCAGTGTGCAAGGCATTCTGTCAGACAGTTAAAAACAGCGGATATTCCGCAGGTGTATATGCATCCAAGTGGTGGTTTGGAGCCAAGCTTAATTACAGTGATCTCAACGGATATGTCATCTGGCTTGCTCAGTATGCATCGGCTCCTTCACTCAACGGACGATATGACCTGTGGCAGTATTCGTCAAAAGGATCTGTAGGCGGTATCAGCGGAAACGTTGATATGGATATTTCCTACATGGGATATTAATTAAGATCAGGAGATTTAAAATGAGAACTTATCTTGTAACCGGCGGCGCCGGATTTATCGGTTCCAATTACATTCATTACATGTTTGGAAAATATGATAATGAGATCCGCATCATTAATGTTGATGCCCTCACATATGCGGGGAACCTTGAGAATCTGAGAGATGTTGAAAACAGAGACAATTATACTTTTGTCAAAGCAGACATCAGAGACAAGGAAGCTATTGAAAAGATTTTCGATGAGAATGACATAGACAGAGTCGTTCACTTTGCGGCAGAGAGCCATGTGGACAGGAGTATTAAGAATCCTGAGGTCTTTGTTGAGACAAATGTACTCGGAACAGCAGTTATGCTCAATTGTGCAAAAAAGGCGTGGGAAAATCCTGACGGTACATTTAAAGAGGGCAAAAAGTTCCTCCATGTATCAACAGATGAGGTGTACGGATCATTACCTGATGATGATAATGCATTTTTCTATGAGACATCACCGTACGATCCCCACAGTCCGTATTCTGCTTCAAAGGCAAGCTCGGATATGCTCGTAAAGGCATACATGGATACGTATAAATTTCCTGCGAATATTACAAACTGTTCAAACAATTACGGACCTTACCAGTTCCCTGAAAAACTCATACCGCTGATCATCAACAATGCATTAAACGGCAAGAAACTGCCTGTATACGGTGACGGCAAAAATGTCAGGGACTGGCTCTATGTAATGGATCATGCCAAGGCAATCGATATGGTTCAGGAGCAGGGAAGGCTCTTTGAGACATACAATATCGGCGGTCATAATGAAAAGCAGAATATAGAGATTATCAACATCATACTTGATACACTAAACGAGATGCTTCCGGACAGTGATCCGAGAAAAGCCCATATAAACAAAGACCTCATCACATATGTTGAGGACAGAAAGGGTCACGACAGAAGATATGCCATCGCCCCTGATAAGATCAAGGAGCAGATCGGATGGTATCCGGAGACCATGTTTAAGGACGGCATAAAACTTACGATCAAATGGTTCTTTGAACATGAGGACTGGATGAAAAATGTTACGAGTGGTGATTACCTTAAGTACTATGAAGACATGTACGAAGGTAATAAAAATAATTAATTAAAAGGGGGAAGTAAAAATGTTAAAAGATCCTGTATCACTTCTTATTGGCCTGGCTATAGTTGCAGTATTTGCCGTAGTCATTATTATCCTTGCAAAGAGAGAGGGAAACAGCCTTAAGGATATCCTGGCAAAGGTTCCCGAGGATAGAAAGAATCAGCTTAAGCAGAGTATCTTTGTACCTTCAGACAAAAAGAATCTGCACTTCAGTGATGGTCTTGTAGCTGATGTGGTTGAAAAGGGAGACAAGGTTGAGATAATCCTGCTCTTCTATGTAGAGAGACTTGATGATTACTTTTTCAGAAAAGTTAAAATCTCTCAGTCAGAGTGCAAAAAGAAAAATATAATAAAACTCAACTTTATCAAGTGCTATATGAAGTACGACAAAGAAATGGAATATTACGATTTTAAGAGCATCGCATAAAGGAGCCATTTTACATGAAGGGAATAATACTGGCCGGAGGAAGCGGAACCCGTCTGTATCCTTTGACAAAAGCAATATCAAAGCAGATTATGCCTGTCTATGACAAGCCTATGATTTATTACCCGTTATCAACACTCATGCTCGCAGGCATCAGGGAAGTCCTTATTATATCGACTCCCAGAGATCTCCCTGTTTTCGAGGATCTCCTCGGAACAGGTGAGCAGCTTGGCATGAGTTTTTCATATGCTGTTCAGGAAAAGCCGAGAGGACTTGCCGATGCATTTATCATAGGAGATTCGTTTATAGGCGATGATGATGTTGCGCTGGTACTTGGCGATAATATTTTTTACGGTCAGAGCTTCAGCAAGGTGCTGCGAAATACAAAAGAAAGAATTGCAAAAGAAAAGGGCGCGACCATATTCGGGTACTATGTCAGGGATCCGAGAGAATACGGCGTAGTAGAGTTTGACGAAAACGGCAAGGCCATATCCATCGAGGAAAAGCCCGAGCATCCTAAGAGCAATTATGCGGTTCCGGGACTTTATTTCTATGACAATGATGTTGTGGAGATTGCCAAGAATGTTAAGCCTTCTGCCCGTGGCGAGATAGAGATTACAAGTATAAATAACGAATATTTAAACAGAGGCTCCCTGTCCGTTGAGACTATGGGCAGAGGATTTGCATGGCTTGATACAGGTAGCCATGACAGTCTCCTTGATGCATCAGATTTCGTAGCTGCATTCCAAAAGCGACAGGGTCTCTATATTTCATGTATTGAAGAAATCGCTTACAAGAGAGGTTTTATCGATAAAGAGCAGCTGCTGAAACTGGCAGAGCCTCTTATGAAGACAGCTTACGGACAGTATCTGACAGAGGTTGCAAATGGACTCTAAGGCGATTCGAAGTGCCATACTGCTGACATCATGTGCCTTTGCGCTTATAGTGGCACTTGTGTTTTATGCAAATAGGACTCCGGAGGAAAAGCCTGCAAATCAGGCAGTATCAGTAAATGACGGATCATTTGGGCCCAATCTTTCAGATACACAGCTTCATGCTTTTTTAAATGATGATACATTTTTTGATAATACGGGTACAGGTCAGAGTATCACAGTGACTCACAATTCATACCCGAGACTGTATCTTCAGGCAATTAGCGTATGTAAGGACATCAGAGTGTTTGTCCTTGATGAAGACGGAGACGTTGTGGAAGGTCAGGATTTTTACCTGAACGTAACGGATTCCGGAGAATATAAAGATGTTGATAAAGACGGTATAATTACTGTTCCGGATTTAAGTGCGGGAGATTATTATATATCCCTTGCGAGTATTGTCGGATATATAGTTCCGGATGAACCCATGAAAGTAACTGTCACGGATCAGCTTAGCTATACTGTTATAAACGATATCAAATATCTCATTCATGATGAGAGTGAGATAGATGTTGCCAAGGAAGATACGGCAGTCAATGAAGCCAAGGAACAGGCTGATGACACCGAGGTAACGGAGATCAAGAGATCGGACGAGACATCGTTTGGAATAGACGTATCTGCTTATCAGGGAGAGATTGACTGGCAGGCAGTAAAAAATTCCGGAGTGGAATTTGCTATAATCCGTGCGGGATACAGAGGATCGTCTGTAGGAGCACTTGTAGAGGATTCGTATTTCATGCAGAATCTTGAAGGTGCCAAGGATGCAGGGATAAAAGTTGGAGTATATTTCTTTACCCAGGCTGTTAATGAAGTCGAGGCTGTAGAGGAAGCATCTGCGGTAATAGCGATGCTCGGTGACTACACACTTGACTATCCGATATTTATCGATACTGAGGGAGCAGGCGGTGCCGGCAGGGCGGACGGACTTGATAAGGATACACGTACCAATGTATGCGAGGCTTTCTGCAAAACAGTTGAGAGTGAAGGATTCATCGGAGGAGTATATGCCAGCCGAAACTGGTATTACAACAATCTGAATGCTGAGCAGCTTGAAGATTACGTAATCTGGGAAGCTGAATATGTAGGTACTAATATTTATACGGGCAAGCTCGATATGTGGCAGTACACTTCAAGCGGAGCCATTGATGGTATAAATACGAGAGTTGATCTTGATATCAGCTATATAGAAATAAATTAAAACAGGAGCTTTGAAAATGGGAAAGATTACAGTAGAAACCTGTGAGATTGAAGGACTTAAGATTATTACCCCCACTGTATTTGGTGATTCAAGGGGTTATTTCATGGAGACATATAACTACAATGATTTTGCCGAGGCCGGCATTACCGAAAAGTTTGTTCAGGACAATCAGTCCGCTTCAAAAAAAGGAGTACTCAGAGGACTTCATTTTCAGATCAATTATCCCCAGGATAAGCTGGTCCGTGTAGTAAACGGCGAAGTGTTTGACGTAGCTGTTGATGTCAGAAAAGATTCTGACACATTCGGAAAATGGTTTGGAGTAGTTTTGTCTGCTGAAAATAAAAAACAGTTTTTCATTCCAAAGGGATTTGCCCACGGATTTCTGGTTCTTTCCGACTATGCAGAATTTTGCTATAAATGTACTGACTTTTATCATCCAAATGACGAGGGTGGTATCTACTATGCCGATAAGGAAATTGGCATTGACTGGCCGATACCGGAAGGCATGGAACTGATAATGTCAGACAAGGACACAAAATGGAAGGGGCTCTCTGAAACAGAACTTCCCAGATAATAATATGAACGTCAAAAGTATTAAAAAAAGCTGCGGGCTAATATGGAAGCTTGCAAAAAATGATTTTAAAAAGAGATATGCAGGCTCGTACCTTGGCAAGGTGTGGGCATTTGTTCAGCCTGTTGTCACAGTGCTCATGTACTGGATTGTATTTGATATTATTTTCCAGACAAAGCAGCAGCTTGTGGCGAGTGGCGTAGATGTGCCGTATGTCCTTTACCTTACGGCAGGTCTTGTGCCCTGGTTCTTTTTTTCGGAAGGACTCGCTCAGGGTACAAGTGCACTTATAGAATATAATTATCTTGTAAAAAAAGTTGTTTTCAATATCAATATTCTCCCTGTGATAAAGATGGTGGCGGCATCGTTTACTCATTTGTTTTTCGCTGCCCTTCTTATCATTCTGGCATTATGTTACGGCTTTATGCCTTCCCTTTACTGGCTTCAGATCATTTATTACTCATTTTGCACTTTTATGCTGACGCTTGCATTTAACTATGCGACAAGTGCGATAGTTATTTTCTTTAAGGACCTTCAGCAGATAATCATGATCGTGCTCCAGCTCGGGATGTGGGCAACTCCCATACTGTGGGAACTCTCGATGGTGCCGGGCAAGGCAGGTGCTCTCATAAAGATTAATCCCCTTGTGTATGTTGTCACGGGATATCGCGATGCAATATACGGTCAGGTCTGCTTTTTTGACAAGCCGTGGGAGACATTATATTTCTGGGCATTTACGGGGATTTTGTTTATACTCGGTACGACGATATTCAATAAATTAAAAGTACATTTTGCGGATGTAATGTAAATATTATTCAAAAGGAAATCAAAATGAAAACGATTGATGTAAAAGATATAATAAACGGTGTTGAAAAGATGTGCTATGACGCGTGCCATGTACTTGCGGATGATATGAAAAATGCACTTGATAAAGCAGTAAATGATGAAGAGTCTCCTGTAGGAAAGCAGATACTCGGCCAGCTTCAGGAAAATCTCGTGATAGCCAGAGAAAAACAGATACCTATCTGTCAGGATACCGGAATGGCAGTATTTTTTGTAAAACTCGGACAGGATGTTCATATAGAAGGCGGTCTCCTTGAAGATGCCATAAATGAAGGCGTACGCAGAGGATATACAAACGGATATTTAAGAAAATCTGTTGTCAACTGTCCGATTGAGAGAATTAATACAAAAGACAACACACCGGCAGTTATTCATTATCAGATCGTGCCCGGTGACAAACTGACCATAACCATAGCACCAAAAGGATTTGGCAGCGAAAATATGAGCAGAGTGTTTATGCTCAAACCTGCTGACGGAGTCGAAGGTATTAAAAATGCGGTAGTTACCGCTGTTAAAGATGCGGGACCCAATGCGTGTCCTCCCATGGTTGTAGGTGTGGGAATCGGCGGTACTTTTGAAAAGTGTGCCCTTATGGCCAAGGAAGCACTCACCAGACCTGTGGATAAACATTCGGATATTCCATATATTAAAGATCTGGAAGAAGAAATACTTAAAGAGATCAACAATTCCGGTATAGGACCGGGAGGTCTCGGCGGCAGGGTGACAGCTTTCGCCGTAAATATAAATACATATCCCACACATATTGCGGGACTTCCGGTGGCCGTAAATATCTGTTGCCATGTAAACAGGCATGCCACTATTGAATTATAAGGAAAGAGGCGGGAGACCAAAGATGGATAAACATATAAATGCTCCGATTTCGGAGGAAGATGTATTGTCATTAAATGCCGGAGATTATGTTTATATTTCCGGAACAGTCTATACGGCAAGAGATGCAGCCCATAAGAGGATGTATGAGGCACTGGCTGAAAATAAAGAACTGCCCTTTGATGTAAAGGGTAATGTGATTTATTACATGGGACCTTCACCTGCAAGGGAAGGCAGACCTATCGGTTCGGCAGGACCCACAACGGCCAGCAGAATGGATAAGTATACACCGGATCTTTTAGACCTTGGCCTGCGCGGCATGATCGGAAAAGGAAAGAGAAGCAAAGAGGTAACAGAAGCTATTATCAGAAACAAAGCAGTTTATTTTGCTGCAGTAGGCGGTGCGGGTGCTATACTTGCGGGAGCGATAAAGGAATCTAAAGTGATCGCTTACGACGACCTGGGAACCGAGGCAATCAGAGAATTAAAAGTAGAGAATCTGCCCGTCGTTGTCGTGATAGATTCAAAAGGCAACAATTTATATGAAACGGCAATAAAAGAATATGCCAGGTAAAAGATAAAACACTAAAGTCATTTATTTAAGAAAGAGAGGGAATAGGGACATGCAGAGAATCCTGTTTATAGTATTCCGAATGTTTTTTGAGGTAATCTATTATCTGATCAGATTCACACATCTTGGAAAAGACAAATACCGTGATTATGAGAAAATGCATGCACTGATGCAGAAGGGATGCAGAAAGGCAATACGTCTCGGCCGGGTTGACCTTAAAGTAGAGGGAGAGGAGAATATTCCTAAAAAAGACGGATATATATTCTATCCTAACCATCAGGGTATGTTTGATGTGCTCGCATTTGTATCATCATCACCGAGACCTTTTGCATTTGTAATAAAGAAAGAGGCACAGAATTATCCTATAGTAAAGCAGGTAATAAACGGAACAGGATCCCTTCCAATGGACAGAAAGGATTTGCGCCAGTCAATCAAAGTTATTAACGAAGTAACAGAGGAAGTAAAACAGGGAAGAAACTTTGTGATATTTGCAGAAGGCACCAGATCGCGCCAGGGCAATCATGTCCTGGAGATGAAGGGCGGAAGCTTTAAGGCTGCCACAAATGCAAAATGTCCCATCGTACCCTGCGCTCTCATAGATTCATACAGACCGTTTGATGAAAAGGGAATAAAGCGCATCACGGTAACTCTTAAGTATCTTAAGCCTATTGAGTATGATGAGTACAAAGATCTTAAGGGACAGGAGATAGCAACACTTGTAAGAAACCGGATTGTGGAGGCTATCGGAGAAGAATAATATCTTGTTGACATTGAAAAATCTGTTTAGTATAATTAACTTTGCCCGCCTGAAAAGACGGGCATTAAATTCGAAATAAATATTGAACTGAAACAGTTCGGAACCAATGTATTTCGTAAGATGGAGAAATACTCAAGAGGCCGAAGAGGCGCCCCTGCTAAGGGTGTAGGTCGGGCAACCGGCGCGAGGGTTCAAATCCCTCTTTCTCCGTAGATGTGATAAAAATAAAAAAGTTTTAAAAATTTTAAAAATTTTCTATTGACACATCGAAATCTAAGTGATATTATCTACTTCGTTGCGTCGAAAGGCGAAAGCAAATAAGAGGCAACAGATAATAGAAACAGAACCTTGATAATTTCACAGTAATGCAACCCTGAAAATTCCAAAATTTTCAGAGAACAAACGACCTTTAAACAGTAAAAGGTAACACATTAAAAAGCCAGCTTGAGAAAGCAAGGCAGACTTAATAAAAAACATTTTTTTAGAGAGTTTGATCCTGGCTCAGGATGAA
>CADBFE010000022.1 GCA_902793845.1 uncultured Lachnospiraceae bacterium
CCTCTCTCTTGATGCCATGATGTCGAGAGAGGCTCTTTACTATCTTGATCAGAACAAGACTACAGAAAATTACGGTAAGACAAAGAGTGCCAGCATCACAAGACTATTCAGTGATACATGGTCTCTTGATAATACACTGGCACCCAAGAATATCACTGTCGCAGTAAAGGCTGAGATCGACTCATTCTCAGACAGTACACTGGCTGCCCACAATGAGTCTGCGGCTCTTGAGGCGTCATATTCCGAGGGAGCACTCAGGGCATACGACGATCCTGTATACCGCCAGTCAGACGGTACATTTAAATATGATGTAAATGCCGCATCAAAGGATGCCCCTGCAGGTGGATTTGCTGTAGTTAATACATATTACGGAGACCTGGGGCCGGGTAGCTTTGGCAGCAATGCTACATCCGGCAGTGCATGTATAACATCATTCAGACATCTCTATAATATGAGATTTACAGAAGGCTTTACCGGCGATGTTGTATATACAATACGCCGTGATCTTAACTGGTATGAGAAGACAACTGACGGCAGATATACAAGTAATGTCAGGGTTTACGGACTTGATTCAGGCAAGACAAAGGTTGATTACTATTCACCTGTCGGCAAAAATGCCAAATATTCATCTGACATAACCATGGTACTCTGGCCGGCACTTCCTAAAGTAGCTGGAAAGCAGACTCTTGCTGCAGGTATAAATGACTTATCAGGCTTTACAGACAAGACAGCAGTTATCAGAAATGTACAGATGCGGAAAAAATCTTTCCTTTCTACTGATTCAGGTCTTGGTTTAATTTGTGAGAATGATGGAACAGTTAAGAATATAAGATGCGAGGATATGAGACTGTCTCTTGATGATGTATCTGATGGTGCGGCTGACGATATTACAAAGTTTGATTCAGCCGTTTCATATATGGTTGCATCGGGAAATAATAATAAGTCAAATGTTAAAGCTCTTGATAATAATAATTTTACAGCTATTCCTGTAGGATGTCTGGTTGGTTGCAACAAGGGTAATATCGGTAAAGATGGTTCTGATTCGAATGAAAACCAGATCAGTATTCGCAACTGTATTACATTTGCGGGGTATTATGATGGCTCAAAATGGTACTTCTACGAGATATTTAATGCAGTTGGTGGAGCTGTTGGTACTCATGCATCTGAAGCACACGCATACGGAGTTATTTCGGTTACAGGTCATTATGCAGTAGCCGGTAAAAAGAATATCGGTGGTGTAATAGGCGATGCTGAAGCCGGCCTTGATGCATATATCATTGCCGACGGTTCAATTGATGGCGATAAAGCCCTGCTTAAGTTTACAAGTGCAGGCAGTATCGTTATGGGTAGAAATGAGACCGGTGGAGCCATCGGTTATATGAACAACGGTTACCTTGCCCATGATACAGCAGATACAGCAGAGCTTGAATACGGCTATGATTCTGAAGGCGTTGTTACCGTTACAGAAAAGACAGGTGCTAAATTTGGTATATATGTAAATATCCCTGCTGATTCATATGTATGGCAGTTTGGTAAAGAGACATCTTATGGTGTTGGTGGTGCCATAGGCAGATGTGACAATTATAATTCCGGCAAAGTTTTGAGTATAAAGAGTATTAATGCCGGATATATTTTAAGTGGAGATAGTACTAACTGTACTAACGTTGCCGGTACCATCGGATATTTGTATGGTGGATCTGCTTCAGGAATATATATAAGTTCTTCAAACACAGGTAAAATAGGTACGCTTAATGGTACTTCGGCTTACGGTAAACCATATAATGCTTCTGTTGGAATTGCAAAAATAGAATCTTTTGGTTCAGACAATGCCCCGTATGTATTTAACATTACTAACAGTGGAGATTTATTCTGCGATACGGATAGTATAAATAATTCAAAGAATAAATATGACTACGTTAAAAACTCCGGAACAGGTCTTGCTATAGGTTCATGTCTGTCTACCACTGTACTTCCGGAATACTATATTAAGGCTGTTAATTCTGGAGAAATCAATGTATTAAACAAATTTGGCAATCAGTCTCAAGAGATTTATTGGAAGAATGGAACAGCGTGCAATTACGGAGTTGGTGGTGCAATTGGTTATATTTATGATTTAGGAACATCACATATATATGCTGCTCAGGAGACCGGAAGCACATTGATTGCGACCGGAAATAATGTTGGCGGAGCGGTAGGCTGTGTCAGAAATACTGCAAAAGGTTCCGATGATGCGAATAAACTTACGATCACTTCTGCTCTGAATTCCGGCATTACAGTCAGAGGACAGGGTAATAATATCGGTGGATGCGTTGGTAATATGTGGTGCCAGGGACAGTACTGCGATATCAGGACAAAAGTTCTTGGAAGTGCCACGGTTCATGGATATGAAAATGTCGGAGGTGTAATCGGCAGGCTGCAACAGGAGCAAACATTATTCTTCAGGGTTCATCTACTAAACCGACTCTGACAGTAAAAGCTTCATGGAGCAGTGGTAAAGTTGATACGGAAAATCAGAATATCGGCGGCGCCGTCGGAGTACTCGGCACTCATAATGCTGCATTTAATAGCGGTATAAGTATGCCTACCCAGACCGGAAATGATTTACTGATACTTGATGTAAACGGATATCAGAAAATCGGAGGTATGGCAGGTACTGTATATTTCAGTGATCTTCAAGGGGCAGGACAGCATTATGGCATAGCAACATCATCGCCAATTAATGTTGTTCTTGATGGTGCATCTGTTATCAAGGCAAGTAAAAATCATGTCGGAGGTGGCATAGGATATATGGAAGATGCCTCCGCAGGAGATTTTGCAGCAACTCTTTCTGTAACCATTAACTCAGGAGCCACATCTAAAGTAGTATCGGGAATTGATAATATCGGTGGTGCGATAGGATACGCAGTTGTTCCAAATATGACAGGTAATATTAATGTTGCAGTTGGTTCGGGAGCCACTTCTGATGTTATATCGGGAACAAATTATATTGGAGGAGCCGTTGGATATGAAGTCGTATCCGGGTCGGTCGGTAATACTACAACTGTGCTCAGGTCGTCATCTTCTGTAAAAGGTACAAATTATATTGGCGGTACGGTTGGTTATCTTAAAGTAACAGGAACAACAGGTGAATACAAGGCATCTCTTTATGCCGAAAAAACTATTATCGGTTCGGTTTCTGATAAAGATTTAAAAAATGACAGTGGTGTAGGCGGATGTATTGGAACCGTCGTTGATTCAGGCACGATAGGACATGCCACTACGGTAATCGGTGAATGGGATACAGTGGGAGATTTCACGCCCATATATGCCAATAAAAATGTTGGTGGGTGTATTGGATATGTTAAAAATGCCACAATAACCGAAGCTGAGACAGGTATTAATACAAGTAAAACAATAATTACCAAAAATACTTCTTTTGGCGGTGATATAGGCGGAGTAGTCGGACATGTTGATGAGAATGGTTCAGTTGGTAAGGTAGAACTTTATGGCATATTGACCAATACGGCTGTGCTTGATTTTAACTCAAATAATATAGGCGGATTTGTAGGACATGTTAATAAGGGAACGATCGGCGAAACGCAATGTTCTGTCCCGTTTAATGTTACCGGCGTTAACAATGTTGGCGGCGTTATAGGAACTATGGAAAACGGCGGTACGCTGACAAAGTTTGTTCTGGAGCAGGCAATCAATGTATCCGGTACAAAGCAGGTAGGTGGCTGTATAGGTTATCTTGATAATTCGACTGTTGGTGGTGTTGATAAGTGCGAGATCACAAATGTTCATTCTGTTATATCTACAGATGGACACAATACTGCCGGAACAGGAGGAATGGTCGGTTATATCGATAACGGCGGAGTTGTAAAAGGTGATATAGAGATTACTCTTGGACAGGGTTGTATTATATCAGGTGGTTATAACGTCGGCGGCGTTTTTGGACTGATTGTAAAGGGTGACATTGAGGGAAGTGTTACAACTATCTTTACCGGAGGTACAGTAACAGGTAAAAACGGTGGAATAGGTGGCGTTATCGGTTCCATTATGGAGGGTAATGTGTATGGACAGGTTACATCCCGTATACAGGCGGTTTATTCCTTTGAAGATATTGCAAATACCCCAGTTTCGGGTCTGACTGGTGCAGCTGCAAGTGGTAAGGGTATTGGTGGTGTTATTGGTTCGATGTCGGAAGACCCGCCCAAAAGTAATCTTGGCAGTACAATTAAGTATGATAGTGGCCATGTCTATACATTAAACAGACAGGCAAATATATCTATTAATGCAATTGTTCTTGAACTTGATGAAGATTTTAAATTGCGTTCCGGATTGAGCTCTGTCGGCGGATTGCTTGGTCGATGCGAAACATATAATGGAGAAATCAAAGAAATGAAGATTTGTTCCATTGATAATGAGACTCACAAGATGATCGTACAACCCAGTTCAAGTAATAATAAATACGATGTCGGTGGAATGGTTGGTTACATGATAGGTAAGGTAACCGGTTCCATGACCATGTCGGATGTCGAATTTGAAATAAGCGGTACATATTTCGTCGGGGGTCTCATCGGAGGTTTTGATGGAGAACTTGGTAAAAAAGATAATCCCTCAACAATCACTGTAAGTGGAATAAAAAAAGTCACAGGTACATCCGAAGGTGTAGGAGGACTTATAGGATGCGTCGGAGCTTATAATAATACTGGTATTATTTACTCTAATATTGTTGTTAATCTGTCTGATGCCCAAATTTCAAGTAGCAATTTAGGCGTTGGAGGTATAATTGGATGCCTGGGCAGAAATTCTCAGGGCGCTGATAATACAAAAGGAGTTCGTAATCAGGGTCAGGTTTACGGGAAAATAAATCTGACATTATCAAACAATACAAAGATATCCGGAGGTAACGATGTCGGAGGAATAATCGGATTTACAAGAGACGGCGCTTATGTTGATGGCGGATGTGTATTTAATGTAAATGTGACATCTGATGCATCGGTTGTGGCAACTTCAAGCGACGGAAATGTCGGAGGAATAATCGGAATCAATAATAACGTATTTTTGGCAGACTGCGAAGTTAGTATTTCCACTGGGGCGACATACAGTGTTACTGCTTCAAAGGGTTACGCCGGCGGTATTATGGGATGTAATGAGAAAGTATTTGGAAGAACCACCGGAACTGATTGTACGATTCCGACAGGCGATGGTAAATTAAGTATTACCGGAAGCAAAGGTGCAGGTATTGTACTTGGAAGAAATGGCGGAAGTGCTCTGGCCGGTGTCGTTAAATTAAATGGCACAACTTATGAGGCCTCAGATGAAAGCACACTAAATTATATAACAAAGGATGTTACATGTACTGGTGTTTCTGATTCTACAGAGGGAAGAGTTGGATATGTTGGCTTAAGTGGTGGTACAATAAGTAATGTAACAGTTAATGCACCGGCACCACCTGATCCTGCACCGGCACCACCGGCACCTGATCCCGATCCCGACCCGGATCCGGACGGGGATGATGATTCCGTCAGCAATAACGGAACCGGAGATACAAGCGGAAGCGGAGACACAAGCGGAGGTGGAGACACAAGCGGAGGCGGAGATACAAGCGGAACCGGAGAAGGAAACGGAACCGGAGATACAAGCGGAAGCGGAGACACAAGCGGAGGCGGAGATACAAGCGGAAGCGGAGACACAAGCGGAGGCGGAGATACAAGCGGAAGCGGAGACACAACTGGAAGCGGAGATACAAGCGGAACCGGTGGAGAAGGATCAACCCCCTAATTTATAATAATTATGCAACAAGGCACAGTTTTTGAGAGACAATCGATATCGGGGACATTAAAGAAACTGATAATCCCGGCAATCATACTATTGCTTATTGCCGGAGTATTCTTTGTGTGGGCAAGGATCAGTACAGGCAGTCATAACATCCTCCAGGAAGCGAGAGATGTGAGAGTAGCTTTTAAGCTCATCGGAGTTGAGTACAGCGGTGACAGCACTCGTATATATGATCCCCTTGCGGAAAACGGTATGGTGGATGGCATAGCTGAGAAGGTAGAAAATCTCTCATACGCCGACGGCACTGTTAAACTGTTATCCTGGGATGCCGAGTCCGATATGCCTCTTGCATTTACTTACAGTAAGGGCGTATATATCGTGGAGTATAAAGCGATAGACGGTAAAGACCCGGGTGCAGGAGAGTGGAATGTTTATTATGCGTTCCGGGTCCTTAATTATTCAACAGATAAATAATTTATAATAATATTAAAAATATAAAAGGGATTGACCTATCATCCCGCGGGAGAATGAGATGCCTGAGTACAGATATCAGTCACAGGATGAAAACGGCAAACAGGTCATAGGCAAGATGGACGCCTACGACGAGGCCGACCTTCAGAAAAAATTAAGAAATAAAGGTCTTATGCTTACTAACGCAAAGCTTGTCAGCAAGAAAGTGACACTTAGACCTTTAAAGAAAAGCGAACTGGCAAACTTTTGTAATGAGCTCGGTACCATGACACAGGCCGGTGTGCCTTTGGTCAGGTGCCTTGAGATACTTGCCGGCAGTGAAGCCATCACACCATTTGAGAGGTCTCTCTATATAGAGCTTCGCGACAGGGTAGTACAGGGCGTGGCTTTATCCAATACCATGGAAAAGCTTTATCCTGCATTTCCGCCCCTGCTTATTTATATGTTCAGAGCATCTGAGTCGTCAGGTAATCTTGATATCACGGCGCTTAATCTTGCCGACCAGTATACGAGAGAGAATGAGATCGAGGAAAATACAAAGAGTGCCCTTGTATATCCCAAGATCCTCATCGGACTCATCATTGGCGTTGTCCTCGTCATATTCGGATATGTAATGCCACAGTTTGAGGATCTGTTTTCCCAGATGGAAAAGCTGCCTCCTGCGACAGTTATATTAATGGCAATCAGTGATTTTGTATCATCCTTCTGGTACCTGATCATTATATTCTGCGTCCTCGGTATCTTTTTCCTCAGGATCATCGCAAGGATACCTTCGATAAGGCTCTTTATAGATACGGTCAAGACCAAGGGCAAGATCGGCCAGCTTAACAAGACGATATATTCTGCCAGATTTGCCAGGACATTAAGTTCTCTTTACTCGGCAGGTATCCCTATCGACAGATGCGTGTCCATTGCGAGACAGACCATAGGCAATAAATATGTCGAAAAGCAGTTTGATAAAGTATTTCATGATATTCAGGCCGGTGAATCATTATCCGGCGCCATAGATAAAGTAGACGGATTTATAAACAAACTGCCGTCTGTAATCAGAGTAGGTGAGGAGACGGGCCAGCTCGACAAGATGCTCGCAAACCTCGCCAATGACCTTGATTTTAAATCAGCCCAGGCTATGATGAGGCTTGTTAAATATATCGAGCCCATCACCATAGTCGTAATGGCCATAATAGTAGGATTCGTAATGATAGGTGTCATCACACCGATCTACCAGTCATACAATTATGTTGGAGCAGGCTGATATTAAAATAAAAAAATAAAGTATTTAAGGAAAAACAAATGACAGTAAGCGTATTTTTATCAAACAAAAGTATACAGGTAGCCATCGGTAACGGATCCAAGAGCCGTATCAAGGTTAACAGTTTCTTTAGTGATGATATGCCGGAGGGAACACTCCTTAATGGTACTGTTATCAACGAGAAGACCCTCGAGGATACAATCCGTGGTACCTGGATGAAGCATGGCATTAAGGCCAAGAATGTCAACCTCGTCATCAACAGCCCTAACCTGGTAGCCAGACGTATTGAAATGCCCCTAATGAAGGGCAGCAAATGCGACAATTACGTGACCAATGAGGCGGATGAAAAGGATATCGCCCGTTTCAACGATCCTATTATAGGATGGTATCCCGTCAGCAAAAAACAAAAGACCCAGATAGTAGTTTCGGAGACTTCTGAAAAAGATTTCATCGAGACTTATCTCAGGATATTTGAAAATGTAGGAATTAAATTAAATTCCATACATGGCGGTATCAACCTGGCCGTAAACATGCTCCAGGCCCAGATAGGCCAGGCAACGGCTGTATATATGATCATTGACGGTATGACCCTTACCACAATGCTCTTTGCAAAAGGTAATTATTACAACAACTTAAGTACCAGAATCTATGCACAGCCCGGTACCCCTGAGTTCCCTTCAGACTATATTTCAGGTCTTTCAAGTCTTGAGATGCAGTCTCTTGAGAGCGGTCTTGCGGAACTTTCCATGGGAGATTCCATCAAGGCAGCCAGCTGCCCTTCTAATGTATCACTTGGCAGAGGCAGGGAGAAATTCGGTGATTTCATTTTCGCTTTTGCGGGACTTTTTGATAATGATGACGGACTCACTCTTACGGAAGGACTTAAAAAGAGTTCCGAGAAATATGCAAACAAGCTTAATTTAATTAAACTTGCCATACCTTACATAATCTCAATAGTCGTACTTTCGGTTATTTCCGTATCACTCTTTGCAATGCTTCAGGAAAAGGACAAGAAGTTAAGCAAACTTGAAAAGTACAATAACAGTGATGAAGTCATTGAGGCAGCTGCCAAGTACGAGGATATGATGACAAGTATTGAGATATACGGTCAGGCCCAGGGCAGCGCAGATCTCCTTGAGGCATTTATAGAATCATATCCCACACCTGATTCATCAGTTAATACCGCAATAGAGGATGCTGCAAAGGAAAAGGATGTAAAGGTTGAGTTTGATTCATACTCTGCAGATACGGGAATCCTGAGCCTCATTGCTACAGGAGCAGATGTTGAGAAGATTAACCTCTTCATAGCTTCTCTCATGGAGCTTGATATTCTTCAGAATGTTGATTATACCGGATATACACAAAATGAGAGTGACGGCACATGGTCAATAAATGTGGTTTGTACACTTGCGGAGGGCAACTGATATATGGAAACAGCACTTACAGAAAATGATAAAAAGCTCCTGTATATTCTTGGATTTATCGTGATCGCATTCATTTTCGGATGGTTGATAATCAGACCTATCGTAAAAAATATGAATGAGGCCGATGAGAATATTAAAGTTGAGCAGGAGTTAAAAATCCAGAATGAACAGAAAGTGATGGGAGTAGAATCGGCAGAGTCTCTCATGAGCAGATTCCAGTCTGATTATGACGATTCTGTATCGAGATACTATGAGCCTATGGACAGCTCTGAGATCGACAAACTCTTTACATCATATGTACTTGGCTTTGGACTCTATGCCAAGGATCTGTCTATACAGATGCCGGTAGGACCTGTAGTTGAGCTGCCTTATGTGCATTCTACATTTAGCGATGTATATGCCAAGGCTGCAGCAGACAGTGAAGAGGAGTCATCTGAGACGGAAGAAGAGGACAGCGACAGTCTCCTTGATTACACATCACCTCTTGAACTCTATCAGGAAAACAGGAATGCTGCCATTGATACAGCAAAATCTGGAGTGATATGCGCCAATGTCTCAATCGTGATGACAGGTAATCCTGTAAAAGAGCAGGCACTCCTTGATGATATATTGACAAATCCCTCTGTCAGAGTGACGGGATTTGCCTGGGATGACCTGAATATGATAGCTGTCACAAATGAAGACGGCACAGTAGATATCAGGGACAATACTGACAGACAGCTGACTATAAATCTAAATGTATATATGTACTGAATGAGGTAGAGACACATGGATAATAAATCGATCAAGGAAATCAGGCTCGGCGACCTGATGGTCAGTGCCGGATATATTACTGACGCACAGCTCGGTGAGGCTCTTGCCCTTCAAAAGCAGGATAAATCAAAGCGAGTCGGACAGATCCTCATAGAGCAGGGATATGTATCTGAGAGGCAGATGCTCACAGCTCTTGCAGACAGACTGCAGACGAGCCTCATAGATGTATCAACATATCCTGTTGAGGAAGAGGCCGTTAATACCATCCCGGTACAGATGGCCCAGCAGTATACGGCTCTGCCCGTATCCATACATGACGGTATACTGACGGTAGCTCTGAATGATCCCCTTAACCTCTATGCGATAGAGGATATCAGGCAGACGACAGGTATGAGTATCAATACCATCCTGGCAGAACTTGAGCCCCTGAAGAAAGCCATCACATATCATTATGCTGCCGTAAAGGCCCGCCAGGCTGCAGCCAATGCCAGTGTAAATGCATCGACAAGCGAGACCCAGGAAGTCATCATTGACGCCGGAGTCAGCGCAGATGATGCCCCTATCATAAACCTCGTAAACTCACTGCTTGATAAGGCATATCAGGACGGAGCATCCGATGTACATATCGAGCCTTTTGAGAAGGAAGTCATCGTCCGTATGCGTACAGACGGTGTCCTCATTAATTACATGACCCTCAACAAAAATGTGCAGGGAGCTCTCGTAGCCCGTATCAAGATTATGGGCGAGCTTGATATCGCGGAGCGCCGTGTACCCCAGGACGGTCACTTCCGTATCCGTATCAGGGATCAGATAGTAAACGTCCGTGTCAGCGTCATCCCCACAGTATTTGGCGAGAAAGTCGTAATGCGAATCCTCGCATCAAACTCTGACATCGACCGTAGCGAGACATTTGGTATGACTCCCGAGAATTATGAGAAGTTTGCCAAGATGCTAAAGTCTCCTAACGGACTTATTTATATTACAGGACCTACAGGTTCAGGTAAGACGACGACTCTTTACATGGCTCTCGGATCACTGTCCACAAAGCCTGTAAATATCTCGACTATCGAGGATCCCGTTGAGAAAAACCTGCCTCATCTGAATCAGATGCAGGTACATCCCAATGCAGGCCTCACATTTGAGGTGGGCCTCCGTGCACTCCTGCGTCAGGATCCCGATATCATAATGGTAGGTGAGACGAGAGACCCTGAGACAGCCGGTATATCACTCCGTGCCGCTATCACAGGTCACCTGGTGCTTTCGACCCTCCATACTAATGATGCTGTTTCTACCATAATCAGACTTGTCGATATGGGTGCAGAGCCTTATCTGCTCTCATCAGCACTGGTAGGTTCCGTGGCTCAGCGACTCGTCAGAAAAGTATGCCCGTACTGTAGTCAGGTCACAGGTCTCGATACATCGGAGATAGCATTTGTCGGCAGGGATATACCTACAGCCAGAAAGGCATGCGGATGTGCCAAGTGTCACAACTCGGGATATCTCGGACGTATCGCTGTCCATGAAGTCCTGGTAGCAGATAAAAATGTACGCCGTATGATCACTGCCGGAGCTACAGCAGATGAGATCAGTAAATATGCGATCGAGGCCCAGGGTATGGAGACCATCAAGCAGGCCGGCATCCGCCTGGTTGAAGAAGGTATCACCACCATGGAAGAACTTCAGAGGATTGCATATAACGACTAGCCTGATTTTGTTTCAGTTGCATGAAATACAATTAAATAAGATATTAATTGATTTTGAGACTTAACTTTTTTGTCACAAAGTCCGATAATATAATCAGTAGCGAAGAAAAAGGTCATGAACGGCCAAAATTTTTAAAAGTAAAGGAGTACACGCATATGAAGAAGAATAATAATAAAGGTTTTACCCTCGTTGAGCTTATCGTAGTTCTCGTAATCCTCGCAATCCTTGCAGCTATCCTCGTACCTACATTACTTGGATACATCGACAGAGCAAGATCTGAGAAGGATTATTCAACAGCACAGTCTATAAGAGTAGCAGTTCAGGCTGAGATTGATGAGCTTTACGGAAAAGGAACTAATAATGTTACATGGGACAATGTTACAAGTAATCAGGATAAAGTATTCAAATTAGTTGGTGCTGTTAAAGAGGGTAGTGATTACAAACTTGACGGTCAGAAATTATCATTGGTAAGTGGTACAGTAACTAATAACCAGATTGTTAATATTACAGTTTCTATTAATGGAAAGAATTATCATTATACATCAGTTGCAAGTGGTAATAACGCTGCCAATACCTGGTATACAGATAGTACTAATTAAAAAATGTTTGATTTCAAAGCACATCGGTTCGCCGGTGTGCTTTTTTAATGTTTTATGGTCCGTCTGAATTCCATGTAAACGGCCGCCTGTTCTAGTGCTCTGGGCTAATTGTTCACGTGGAAAATCAAACGGATCATATACGTAAAAGTGCAATACTTCTGTGCATAAGTTTACGGCAAAATAGAAAGTTATGGTAAGATTACGGAAATTTTGTCTAGATAGTTGACTGAAAGTTATAACAAGTTATAAAATATAAATAAAGTTATAACAACTTATAACAAGTTATAAATGAAATGAAAATGTTATAACAAGTTATAAAAGGAGAAAAATATGGCAAATAATCCGTTTACACTCACCTTTGGGACAGAACCCATACAGTATATAAACAGAAATACTCAGACAAACGAGATAATCAGTACATTTTCAGGGGAAATGCCTGCTACAAATGTGTATATGATATCGGGTGTCAGAGGATCGGGAAAAACCGTGTTACTGACGAATATTGCTGACTACTTTGAAAAAAAGGATGAGTGGATAGTAGTAAATGTTACGCCGGATGTCGATATATTAAATACTGTTGCAGCAAAACTTTATAGCCGTTCTGAACTCAAGAAGTTGTTTGTGCAGGCCAAACTTGACTTGTCTGCTTTCGGGCTAGGAGTATCAATAGAAAAAGGAAAACAGATTTTTGACATTGAGACTGCTCTTGAGAAAATGCTTGCAGAACTTGGCAAAAAGAAAAAGAGAGTATTAATAACCATTGACGAAGTGGTAAAAAATAATAACATAAAAATTTTCGCCGGAGTGTTCCAACTGTTTATAAGGCAGAAACTCCCGGTATATCTTATAATGACGGGATTGTATGATAATATTTATAATCTTCAGAATGAAGATACACTTACTTTTCTCTACCGAGCGCCAAAAGTGGTTCTTGAACCACTCAGTATTGGTGCTATAGCATCAAGCTATGCAAAGGTATTTGATATGGATCGAGAAGAAGCGGGTAATATGGCCAAACTGACAAAAGGATATCCTTTTGCATATCAGGTACTGGGATATTTATTCTGGGATAGCAGGGAAAAGAAGAAAAATTCCAAAATTGAAGATGTGATACCGGAATATGATCATATGCTTGAGGAATATGTATATGAAAAGATTTGGTCAGAACTCTCACAGAAAGAAAAAGACATAATAGCAATTCTTGCCGAAAATGAGTCGACAAAAGTCATAGACATAAGAGAACGCCTGAATTATAAATCAAATGAGATGTCAGTATACCGTGACAGATTAAAAAAGAAGGGCATAATTGACGTATCAAGTTATGGAAGTATCTCATTAAAACTTCCTAGATTCGGAGAAGTAATCAGTTACTGGGTTTGAGAATGATTTATGAAAGGACTTTTGATATATGTTTTACGTACCTGACGGAACAGAGAGATGCGGATTTTATGAATGTGAGGAATGCGGTAATCGTTTCCTCGATATACGTATAGCACCGACACTGGTGTGTCCATACTGCGGGGAAGAGCCGGATATGGAGATCGGGCCGGACGAGGAGATGCCGGACATGACTGAGCACGCAAAGTTGATCCAGATGCTTGAGGGAGAGGATGTAGAAAAATACGACACACTGCTTAGTCTGGCAATTACAGGCGGAGACTACACTTGGATATAGTTTTATCCGAGGTCCGTCATGCTATTTGCCATGAACAATTAGCCGGGAGCCTTAGAACATTGTCATCCGAATAGGCAATTTCGAGAAAGCTGTTTGAGACGCGCAGCGTCGAGTTTTTCTCGGAATTGCCACTCTTATTCGGATGGCTGATGTTCTTGGCGAACAGGCGACCGTTCATGGTAAATGCTGACGGGCCCTACACAGTATCGAAATTTACACTTTGTTCGATTGACATACCGAACTAACGTTCTATAATTATTCATAAAGGAGACAATATAGCGATGATACATCGCAGTATCGCAGTGTTTTGATATGGATAATCGCAGGGATGTACAGAAAATTGATGTGATATGTCAGCATAATAAGGACGGCTCCATGGTCCCCATAAAGATCAGGGTCACCGATGAGGATGGAGAGCGCCAGTCCTTTCAGATAAGGGGGTACCGGGATCTGACATATTATATAGACAGGGACAGCAGTGAGAAACATGCCAGAAACGAGATATGGCAGTTTGAGTGCAGGATCCTTGTTTTTTCAAGTGAAAAGACCGTCTCCATCACATATAATGCAAAGGAGAATATATGGTATCTCGCAGGATAAAAGGCAAATATCATGAACGCTATAAAATGCAATATTAAATCACGGTTTTAAATGAATTTCAGACTGATTCAATGTATAATGGTAGTGTTGTAATATTTTATTAAGAAATGTTATGGCACTATATTTATTTATGATGAGATACGGAGTAAATCTTTAATATGAAACGAATCATTATCCTCGGTTCCACAGGCTCGATCGGAACCCAGACAGCAGATGTAGTCAGAGACAATAACAGGAGAGCAAAAGAGCGGGGAGAGGGAGAACCCTTTAAGATAATGGGCCTCGCTGCCAATAAAAATTCTGACATGGTTGAAAAGCAGGTCAGGGAGTTTGGCGTGAAATATGTAGCTATGTATGATGAGGGCGCGGCAAATGATCTAAGGAAACGCCTTAAGGATACGGATGCTGTTGTGTACTCCGGCATGGACGGCCTCAATGAACTGGCTGGCAAGGATGATTATGATGTACTCGTGACAGCGATAGTCGGTATGATCGGTATCAGGCCAACTATTACTGCTATCAAGAATAAAAAGGATATAGCACTGGCCAATAAGGAGACACTGGTTACGGCAGGCCATATCATCATGCCCCTCGCAAAGGAAAATAATGTAAAGATACTGCCTGTTGACTCGGAGCACAGCGCCATATTCCAGTCGCTCCAGGGCAACCCTGAGGGCAGGATAAAGCGTATCCTCTTAACCGCGTCAGGTGGACCTTTCAGGGGATATACAAAAGAGCAGCTTAAGGATGTAACTGTTGAGAGAGCATTAAAGCATCCTAACTGGACTATGGGCAGAAAAATCACCATCGACTCTGCAACCATGGTAAATAAAGGACTGGAAGTAATGGAGGCCAGATGGCTCTTTAATGTGGGATATGATGATATCACGGTAGTCGTTCATCCCCAGTCAATACTCCACTCAGCAGTAGAATATGTGGACGGCGCAGTGATAGGCCAGATGGGTATGCCGGATATGAAGCTGCCTATTCAGTATGCCCTGTTTTACCCGGGCAGAGAGCTGATGGAGGGTAACAAGCTTGACCTCTTCAGTGTAGGTCATCTTGATTTCATAAAGCCGGATCCGGAGGTATTTGTAGGACTGGACCTGGCATTTAAGGCAGGCAGAAAGGCAGGCAATCTGCCTACTGTATTTAATGCGGCCAACGAGATGGCGGTAGCCCTGTTCCTGGATAAAAAGATATCATTTACAGGGATCACTGACATCATAAAAGACTGCATGGATAATATCGGATTTAAGGACGCTCCGTCCCTTGAGGAGATACTTGAGACAGAGAGCGCCACATATGAATTCATAAAATCAAAATATATTAAATAACAGGAGTATTTAAAGTGGTCTGGACAATAATCAGTTTTGTCATAATCTTTACTGTCGTGGTTGTGTCCCACGAATTCGGGCACTACCTGATAGCGAGATTAAACAATATCAGAGTAAATGAATTTTCGATAGGTATGGGCCCTGCGATATTCAAGAAAAAGGGTAAACATACCACCTTTGCCATCAGACTCCTGCCTATAGGCGGAGCGTGTATATTTGAGGGCGATGATGGCAGGACATCTGAGACAGAGGACGGAGAGGAGTCTGAAGATAAGCAGGCAGACGAGCCGGAAGAAATCGACGAATCTGCCGGCATAGCCTTTAATGATGCACCTGTGTGGGCGAGGATCGCATCCGTATTTGCAGGACCGCTTTTTAATATCATCCTGGCATTTTTCCTGTCCATATTTATATGCTGGTTTTGCGGTTCAGACCTGCCGGTACTCTACAATGTGACGGAGGGACTCCCCGCCGAGGCAGCCGGCATGCAGGCAGGGGACAATATCGTAAAGATAAACGGCGAGCGTATTTACTTATGGCGCGAGGTGTCGATGATATCGATCCTAAGTAGCGGCAAACCCATGAATATCACATACGAGCGGGACGGCGTAAAGTATGATACGACCATTACTCCCTATTGGTCAGAGGAGGATGGCAGATATTATATAGGTTTTATCGGCGGAGGCGAGTTTGTCTCATGCAAGGATATATCGGTATTTAAGTATGCATACCTGGAGGTAAGATACTGGCTGATCACCACATACAGATCCCTGGGATATATGTTTTCCGGCCGGGCGTCCCTGGATGATCTGGCAGGACCTGTGGGAGTGGCCAACGTGATTGACGATACCATAGAGGAGACCAAGAGCTACGGACTCTTTACTGTAGTGATCAATATGGTAAATATCATCGTGCTCCTGTCGGTAAACCTAGGTGTACTAAACCTGATACCGTTTCCGGCTCTTGACGGAGGCAGACTGCTCATACTGTTTATAGAGGCGGTCACCAAAAAGCGTATACCCCCTGAGAAAGAGGGCATATTCCACATGATCGGCTTTATACTGCTGATGATATTAATGGTTGTAGTACTTTGTAATGATGTGATGAGGATATTTAAGTAATGTATACGAGAAATGAAACCAGAGTAGTAAACATAGGCGGAGTAAAGATTGGCGGAGGCAATCCCATTGCCATCCAGTCAATGACAAATACTCCTACCCAGGATCCCGAAAAGACCGTGGCCCAGATACTGGCCCTTGAAAAAGCAGGCTGTGAGATTGTGAGGTGTACAGTGCCTGACGAAACGGCAGCAAAGGCCATATCTGTAATTAAAAAGCAGATACATATCCCCCTTGTGGCTGATATCCATTTTGATTACAGGATGGCGATCGCAGCCATGGAAAACGGTGCTGACAAGATCAGGATAAACCCAGGCAACATAGGGGGCAGGGAGAAATTAAATGAAGTCGTAAAGGTAGCAAAGGAGAGAAATATCCCTATCAGAGTAGGCGTAAACAGCGGCTCCCTTGAAAAGGACCTCGTGGAAAAATACGGTGGCGTGACTGCAAAGGGTATAGTTGAGAGTGCTCTTGATAAGGTGCATATGATAGAGGATGCCGGATACGATAACCTGGTGATCAGTATCAAGTCATCAAATGTGCTCATGTGCGTGGAGGCCCACGACCTGATCGCAGAGGCGGTTAATTATCCTCTCCATGTAGGTATCACGGAGGCCGGTACACTGATAGGTGGCAATATTAAATCTTCAATAGGCCTGGCACTCATACTGAGCAAAGGCATCGGAGATACGGTGAGGGTATCCCTCTCCGGTGATCCCGTAGAGGAGATCAAGTCAGCAAAGACGATCCTCCGCACCCTGGGCCTTAGAAAAGGCGGTATAGAGGTAGTCAGCTGTCCTACATGCGGCCGTACAAAAATAGATCTGATAGGACTGGCCAATAAAGTCGAGGAGATGGTACAGGACTATGACCTCGATATAAAAGTAGCCGTGATGGGATGTGCCGTAAACGGTCCCGGTGAGGCAAAGGAAGCCGATATAGGCATTGCCGGCGGCGTAGGAGAAGGACTCCTGATTAAAAAGGGAGAGATAGTAAAGAAGGTTCCTGAAAATGAACTTTTGTCTGTCCTTAAATATGAACTGGATAACTGGAATAAATAAAGGTAGTACTGATGCATAAAGTCGGAGAATTATTCGCCGGAAAAAATATAAAGAATGATGTGGCTCTACTGTTTGAGGATGTGGAACTGGACCGTATGGCTGTCAATGAAAAGGCAGGCATATTAAAGCTCTATATAAAGGACACGAGGCTTATTGTAAAACAGGAGATCAGGGAACTTGAGAGGGAACTCTCGAGAAAGCTCCAGATAAAGGGTGTATCAAAGATACAGGTGGTTGAAAAATATAACCTGCCCGGGGTATATACGCCAAAGAAATGGTTTGAAAACTACAGCGACAGTATATCCCTTGAGCTTATGGAGAATGATAAATTTCTCTATACGATGTACCACGAGAGCGAGTTTTCGTTTAAGGATGACAAGACTCTCGTCATATCACTGCCCGATAATATTGTCTTTAGAAACAGGCAGGATGACCTGCGCCATGTGATAGACAAGATCGCTTTTGACAGGTTCGGTTATGCTCTTGAATTTGATTTTGAATATATCAAGCCTAAAAAGAGCAGATATAAAGAAGAGAGCGAAGCGAGAGTAAAGCAACGTATAGAAAAGAGCATCAGAGAGTATGAAGATGCCGGCAAGTCCGTAACAGAGACGGAGAGTAAGGCTGAAAGTGCCGAAAATATTAATGACACAAATGCTCCGGATAATAAAGACAAGGCAGAAAACAAGCCTCAGGACAGCGGAACATCATATAACAAAGGTATTAAGGGCAGAAAGAATCTCCGCCATGAAAAAGGCGAAAAGCAGTATAAGATGGTCAGGAGTGACAATCCCGACGTACTCTTTGGCCGTGACTTTGATGGCAACAGCATAGAGCTGGCTGAGATCAGGGACGAGATAGGTGAGGCCATAGTCAGAGGCCGGATCATCTCTATCGATACAAGATTTTTTGAAAAGACAGGGAAGTATATGATGAAGCTTGAACTGTCTGATTTTACAGACTCCATTAAAGTAAAGTTTTTCTTTAATGAGGAGTTTTATAAAGAATTCAGTGCCAAGATTAATGAGGGCGATTTCATATCCGTAAAGGGTATAGTCACAGAGGATAAATTTGACAGGGAGATAGAGGTAAACTCTCCTGTAGGTGTCAAAAAGATATCTGACTTCAGGACACCCAGAGAGGACAACTCGGCATACAAGAGAGTCGAGCTCCACTGCCATACAAAGATGAGTGATATGGATGGCGTCAGCGCTGTTGAGGATATCATAAAGCAGGCGGAACATTTCGGCCATAAAGCACTGGCAGTGACAGACCACGGCAACGTCCAGGCATTCCCTCTGGCGAATCATGCCAAATTAAAGAATAAGGACTTTAAGATACTCTACGGCGTAGAGGGATATCTGGTAAACGACCTGCAAAAGACAGTCACCAATGATAAAGGTCAGAAGCTGGACGGTACATTTGTAGTATTTGATATAGAGACGACGGGATTTTCACCGTGCACCGATGAGATCATAGAGATCGGAGCAGTAAAGGTTGAGAATCTCAAAGTGACAGAAAGGTATTCGACATTTGTCCACCCGGTCAATAAAGTAATATCTCCGAGGATCCAGGCCCTCACATCCATTGATAATGCTATGGTTAAGGATGCACCGACTATTGATAAGGTGCTCCCGGAGTTTCTCTCATTTTGCGGGGATGCAGTCCTGGTAGCCCACAATGCTGATTTTGATGTGAGCTTTATAAAGGCTAATGCAGAGCGCCTCGGCATACCGACCGATATCACATATGTGGATACCATGGGTATATCGAGATACCTGTTTCCCGAGATGGCCAAGCACAATCTCGACGCAGTATGCAAGAAATTAAAGCTCGTCAATGAACATCATCACAGGGCTGTGGACGATGCAGCCGTGACTGCAAAGATATTTGAAAAGATGATCACCATGCTCTATGAGCATGAGATATACGACCTTAAAGACCTTAAGGAAAAGGGCGTGATGCCAAAGGAGTCTGTGGCAAAACTCCATTACTATCACGTAATAATTCTTGCCAAAAATGAAATCGGCAGGCGTAATCTATATAAGCTCGTCAGTATGTCCAATGTGGAATATTTCCATACGAAGCCCAAGATACCAAAGAGCATGATTGCAAAATACAGGGAAGGTCTCATCATAGGTAGTGCCTGTGAGAGAGGCGAGATATATTCTGCTCTCGTCAGAGGTGAGGACAGCGCTGTAGTAGCAGGACTTGTGGATTTTTATGATTACCTGGAGATCCAGCCCATAGACAACAACAGGTTCCAGATAGCATCGGAGCATTATCCTGATATCAACGATGAGGAAGATCTCAGGTCCATGAATAAAAAGATCGTTGCTCTCGGCGATACATACGGCAAGCCCGTATGCGCCACATGTGACGTACATTTTTTAAATCCCGAGGATGCCATATACAGAGAGATCATATTATCAAGTAAGAAGATGAACGACGAGGGAGAACCTACGCCCCTTTATCTGCGTACCACAGAGGAGATGCTTGATGAATTCTCATACCTTGGATTTGACAAGGCCTTTGAGGTAGTCGTTAAAAATACAAATATGATCGCAGATATGTGCGAGCGCATCACACCGGTCAGACCTGACAAGGCACCGCCTGTTATCGAAAACTCCGATGCGACACTCCGTAAGATATGCTATGACAAAGCCCATGAGATGTACGGTGATCCCTTGCCTAAAATTGTAGAGGACAGACTCGAGAGAGAGTTGACATCGATCATCAGCAACGGATATGCCGTTATGTATATCATAGCCCAGAAACTGGTATGGAAGTCTGTGGAGGACGGATATCTGGTAGGCTCCCGTGGATCCGTAGGTTCATCCTTTGTTGCAACCATGGCGGGTATCACGGAGGTAAACCCCTTATCGCCCCATTATTACTGCCCTGAGTGTTTCTATAATGATTTTTACTCAGATGATGTAAAGCAGTATGCCGGTATGGCAGGATGCGATATGCCGGACAAGATATGCCCCGGATGCGGCAAGCCACTTAAGAAAGACGGCTTCGATATACCCTTTGAGACATTCCTCGGGTTTAAGGGAGACAAGGAGCCTGATATCGACCTTAACTTCTCCGGTGAGTACCAGTCCAAGGCTCATAAATATACGGAAGTAATCTTTGGCGCAGGCCAGACATTCAGAGCCGGTACAATAGCGGGTCTTGCGGACAAGACAGCATACGGACTGGTTAAGCATTATTTTGAAGAGCATAATATCGTCCGCCGCGACGGCGAGATAACACGTATCGCAAAATGCTGTGAAGGTATCAGACGTACGACGGGACAGCATCCCGGCGGTATAGTCGTGCTCCCTGTAGGAGAGGATATCAACTCCTTTACACCTCTTCAAAAACCGGCCAACGATATGACGACAGATATCGTCACAACCCATTTTGAATACCATTCCATCGATCACAACCTGTTAAAACTCGATATCCTCGGACACGATGATCCGACCATGATCAAGATGCTCTCGGATCTGACAGGTATAGATCCGGTAAAGATACCCCTTGATGATCCCAAGGTCATGAGCCTGTTCCAGAATCTGGAGGCTCTGAATATCACGCCTGACATGATAGGCGGTACCCAGCTCGGATCTCTTGGTATCCCTGAGTTTGGTACGGACTTTGCTATGGGCATGCTCCTTGAAACAAAGCCGACTCACTTTTCAGACCTTGTGCGTATCGCAGGACTTTCCCACGGTACAAACGTATGGCTGGGCAATGCCGAGACCCTGATCAAGGAGGGCAAGGCGACTATTTCCACGGCTATCTGTACGCGAGACGATATCATGACATACTTAATCCAGATGGGCCTCGAGCCGTCGGATGCATTCTCCATCATGGAGAACGTCCGTAAAGGTAAAGTAGCCAAGGGCAAGTGTGACAAGTGGGAGAAGTGGAAGGAAGATATGCTGGCCCATAATGTACCTGACTGGTATGTATGGTCATGCGAGCGTATCGAGTACATGTTCCCCAAGGCTCACGCCGCAGCATACGTTATGATGGCGTGGCGTATAGCGTACTGCAAGATAAATTATCCTCTGGCGTACTATTGTGCATTTTTCTCTATCAGAGCTAAAGCCTTTTCATATGAGACCATGTGCTTTGGCCAGGCAAAGGTAGAGCAGAGACTGGCAGAACTTCGGAAAAAAGCTGAGACAGAGAAACTGACGGCATCAGAAGATGCATCCATAAGAGACCACCGTATCGTCCAGGAGATGTATGCGAGAGGACTTGAATTTATGCCGATAGATATATATAAAGCAAAGGCAAAGGATTTCCAGATAATAGACGGCAAGATCATGCCGGCATTTGTGGCTATCGACGGACTCGGTGAATCCGTAGCACTCCAGATAGAAGAGGCTGCAAAGAAGGGCGGGAAGTTCCTTAGTAAAGATGATCTGAAGCAGAGGGCAAAGATAGGCCAGTCAGTAATAGATAAAATGAGCGATTTGGGCATCCTGGAGGGATGGCCCGAGACAAACCAGCTCAGTGTGTTTGACTTTATGTAATATCGAGGTGCGGATTTGAAATTATCATCAAAACGTAAAAATTATTCCATCATGGTATTTATGCTGATCGTGTCGATGATACTCGGCGGATGCGGTAAGGCAGGTACTGTCAGTGACAATAATATTTCCGGCAATTCCGTATCGGAAGGCGAGGTATCGGTTGATGAAATAGCTCCTGTAGCTGTATCGGTTGATACAGTCATCGACAATACCATGACTATGAGTACGGCTGCCCAGACCGAGGTGGATAATTTCGAGTCAACTCTTTATGATAATTATTATAATTATCAGGATTTTCAGGAGGCGTCACAGCCTACGGGAATGGCCGGCGAGGTCATATCCGGATACAGCAGGGATATACTCTTTGCCAACGGCACGCCGATCACCCTCCTCGAATCAACAGCCGACGTGAGCGGATATATTCATGATAATAATGTCCAGACAGCCCTTGAAAACGATCTCTCAGATGATAATACGGGATACGGAGCCATAGCCGTATGGCAGGACGGCTCCCTGACAAGATATGTATACTTATCAAATATGGCGGAAGTGTATGGTGGCTCATACAGAGAGACTATACTGGCCGATGTGGATATCGCGATACTGAGCACCGGAGAGACCAAGTCTTCACCCAATATTTCATTTGTATTTGGCGGCGGTATGTACGGCGATGTGATCGGCGATGTATCAATATCCGTCAATGATGCCCTCCCCATGTACCTTTATGGCGGCGGATATAACGGCAGTATTTACGGCGATGTAAATGTGGCATATACAGGCAACAGCTGGTCATCCGAGATAGTAGGAGGTGGTCTGGCAAGACCTTTTAACAGTGATGTAAAAGCCCTGGTGTACGGTGATATCAATCTGACTGTTGATACCCACGACAGCTCAGTTGAAAATATCATATGCGGCGGCGGATTTGCGGAGAGTACCTCATTATATGCAGCCTGCAGCGATGTATTCGGATCTACCAGCGTGAGCGTCAATTCCCAGAATGTATATGAACTCGTAGGCGGCGGTATATCATACTGCTCTGATACAGGCCTGTATGCATCATCCAATGTCCTTGGTGATACGTATATATATATGAGCAATGCAAAGCTGGCCTACAACAGCAAGTCAGGGATAGTAAACAGCGGCGTCCTCGTCGCAGGAGGCCTGACATACGGAGGTATAGCCATTGTGGAGGGAAGTGCTACCGCTGATTTAAAGGGCGTATCATTTGACAGAGGTTCCCTTGGCATAGTACCGGGCGGTATATGCAACGCGGTATCATTAAATGCCGTAGCCGATGTCAGAGGCGGTACGTATGTATATAAAGATAAAGCTTCCAAGGATTATCGCATAGTATATGAGCCTGATGAGATTTTCTCATGGGATGAACTTGAGACAGATGAGACTGTCTCGGATAATGATACTAAAGACGATGATGCCCTTGAGATGATTTATGATTATGATAATGTATTTGAACCGGACTTTATCATGAGCCAGTTCTTCTCAATAGCCAGACTTGATCTCATACTCGATGCGGCTGATTACGGCATAGAGCCCGGAGTGAGTGATCTTGATATTAAAAAATATGCCGGACTGGCTTCATCGGTTAAATATGGTACGACAGATGATGAGGGTGCCCAGTTCCTGCTCTTTATATGTTTCAGACCTGACGTGGCCGAGTACGGCCTCTGCCTTTATGATGTTAATGAGGATTCGTTTACATATATTGAGGAGCCCGACTTTACCAATGTCTTGTTTGAATGTATCAATGTGGTGGGAGTGGAGAACTATTTTGTAAATAATTATTTTGCCCTCGCCCACGGCGGTCAGTTTGCTGCCAGCATAGAAAAGATGGTAAAGGACGGCCTGTATGCCTGCTATGAGGAGCCTGTCATAAATGAGGAAAACAAGAGCGTAAACATGCATATCAATTATCCGATGCCTGCCATGTCACTTGTCTGGGCGGATGAATATTGAATATTTTTAAAAAATTTTCTTAAAAAATGATGTTAAAACAGCTTAGAAAATATATTCAAATATATAAAAAAGTAATTTTCCTGATTTTTTTTAAAAAGTAGTTGCAATTTATCCGGCATTCTGATATTATAACGAATGTTGCTGATGCGACAAATAAATGGCTCGTTGGTCAAGGGGTTAAGACGCTGCCCTCTCACGGCAGAATCAGCGGTTCGATTCCGCTACGAGCTGTACCTTGAAAACCTCGTAAACATCATGTTTATGAGGTTTTTTGTTTTTTATGTTTACCCTGAGTAGCTGCACTGATAAAACAGCTTAAACATGAAGGCACTCATGTTTTTAAGGAGCCTGTTGATTTGCAAGTATAGGGAGGATTGAAATGAAAACATTATGCTTATACTATACAAGAACGAATACTACAAAAGAAGTTATAGAGACAATCGCCCAAACTATCGGAGCTGATGTTGCACAATACACAGATGGCAAGGACAGAAAAGGGATTCTTGGGTATGTTGGTGCTTGCTTTGCAACAGTAAATAACGTTATATCCAAGGTGTCTGTAAAAGGCGAAATCGATTTAAGATCATACGAACGCATAATAATTGGTATGCCTGTATGGGCTGAAGGACCATGTGCGATAGGAAGAGCGCTTATCAAAAAATACTTTAATGAAATTCCGGCAGAAGTTTATTATGTCGTGACCCACATGGGTGAAAAAAATGATTATATGATGAAAATCAAGGCAATGGACGAACTTCTGGGTAAACCTTCTGCGGGATATGTCTCTATCAGGACAAAAGATAATGACTACATCAGGGAGAGCAGGACTTTTGCAGAAACACTGATTTGAACAAAATCAATTAATTGAGCAGACAGCTGATTCAGAGTATATATGAGGAGGAAACGGATAATGGAATTATTGGAAGGAATAGTGAACTTCACTATAGCCCTTAATGTATTTTGGAATATTATATTTCCTGTTATCCTTGATATTATATGGATAAAAAGAGTAAAGAGCGGAAAGAGCAAGGTATTTGGCCTTCTCGGTATCATATCCATTATTTTTACTGTCATCGCTCTCGTGAACCTGCCACGATTTTTTACAATCATAGGCGAATATTACGGCTGGATATGATTAAAAATGGAGGAAGAGTGATATGGGCGGAATAATATTTGCAGTAGTTGTACTGATTTTGTTTTTTGGTGTGATGAGCGCAAATGGTAAAAAGAAAGAAAAGCAGTTTAAGGAAATTGCAGATACATATACAAAACCCATGCTTTTGAGCGTATTTCCAAATATGGAATACGAATATAACAGGCGATTTGAGATGGTGGATTACAAGAATGCCAATTTTTTCAGTCTCACGGATGCGTCGGGTCATGATTATGTAAAGACGCTTTACCTTGATATCCCGGTTGAATTTAATGTGACAACACTTGCGTTTGAAGAAAACGACAGCGAGGGACCGTCCTATTCATCAATTGTATTTCAGGGACCATGGTTTATCATAAAAAAAGGATATCTCCACTCCGGCAGGATCACGGTTATCCCCGGTGATGAGACAAAAAAGAGTATCTTTGGTAAGACAAAAGGGCCTGACCCGGTTATGACAGGGGATCCTGTATTTGACGGTACATTTTCTGTATACGGAGATGAAAGCGCGGTCAGAGTATTCCTTGATAAGACAAGGCGCGACAAGCTCGTAGCAATCAGCAAAAAGCATACTAACGTATATTTCTCGTTTGAGACGGACAAGATACAGGTTGCATACGGAGTAGGCAATATCCTCTTTAAGCCCAGGAAGAAAGCAGACTTAAAAACAGTGTTCTCATCACAGCTAAATGATCTCCTCGATCTGATGAATGATGCTGTGCAACTGTGATTTACATAAAAAAGACCACAAAATGTTGTATTTAAAAGGCTATTTTCTTAAAAAGTATTGCAAAATATAGTGTTTAGTGGTATGTTTTAAAAAGTGCAGATGGTAAAACCTGCATAAAACAAACAGAATTTAAAAATTCGAGAGGAGAATTACGATGAACAAGACAGAACTCGTTGATGCAATCGTTAATGATGCAAAGGTATCTAAGAAAGAAGCAGAGGCAGTTGTAAACGCATTTACAGCAAACGTAACAAAGGCACTCAAGAAGGGTGATAAGGTTACACTTATCGGTTTCGGTACATTCGAAGTTGGTAAGAGATCAGCAAGAACAGGTAGAAATCCTCAGACAGGCGAGACAATTAAGATCAAAGCTGCTAAGACACCTAAATTCAAAGCTGGTAAGGCTCTTAAGGATGCTGTTAACGGTGCAAAGAAGAAGTAATTTAATTTTAAATTCTTTTTGTGAAGAACACCTCGGAAGGGGTGTTCTTTTTTGTTTAATTATGTTTACGATAATCGTATTTTCTTGTTTATGTTATGTAAATATGTTAGAATGAATCAGTATAATATCAGGGGTAGTATGAGATGAAATCTACTGAAGATTATCTGGACAGCTTGCTGGCCGGAGCAGTAAAAAAAGATAAAGACAGAGCAGCGGGAGTTTCTGACGGAAGCGGGCTTATGAGCCTTTCTTCAGATAACTCTTCTTTTGATGGGCCGGATGCCCATGTAAATGCACATGAGCCTGAAAAAGAGCATGCTCCTAAAGCTTCACATACAAGGACTGCAGGTCATAAGTCAAGCGAGGATGCCCTTGATAAACTGCTCAGGCAGGCAATGGGCCAGGAAGAGCCGGTTGCAGACGAAGTGGCAACTGCGGATGAAGTGGAAGCTGGCGAAGAGCCTGCTGTTGAAGATACAGTAATCGAGGAGCCTGTAATAGAAGAACCTGTAACAGAAGAGCAGGCTGATGAATACAGTGATTTTGTAGAGGCGCCGGCTGATGAACCGGCCGTCGAAGAAACGATTGCTGAAGAGCCGGTAATCGAAGATTCATTTGCAGAAGAGCCTGTTATTGAGGAGCCGGTAATGGAAGAGCCTATACCTGATACGCCGGCCAACGAACCTGTAATTGATGAGTCAGGCTCAGATGAAAGCAAAGAAGAAACTTCGGGGGCTTTATTTGGCGATTCCAGCAAGATGATGAGTCTTGATGAGATCGCAGCCATAATTGCTTCTGCAGGAGACGGTCTTATCGATGAAGACGGTCCTGCAAATGCTTTTGACGAGCCTGTAGATAATATACCTTCCCTTGATGACGATGATGAACTCCTCGAGAAGAATCTGCCGGAAGAACCGGTGGTGGGCGAGCCCGTAATAGAAGAGCCTTTTACTGAGGAACCGGTAATTGAAGAAGCAATTTCTGATGAACCTTTAATCGAGGAGCCGATTAATGATGAACTTCCCGCTGAGATTCCCGCAGAGGATTTATCCGGAGATGATATCTCAGCATTACTTTCGGACATGCCGGATATTGATGACGCCGGAACTGACGTACCCTCCGATGAGTTTGGAGGCGTTGACGGTGACCTCTCATTAGAGGAGCTGATGCCTGAGAGATATGACGGCGAGGAAACATCGGAGCCTGAGATATTTGAGGGTGATGTACTCAGCCATGGTATGCCGGAGGCTGACGAATCAGTTGTACCTGAGGAAGATACAGAGACGATTTCAGGTATCGAGATACTTGATGATAACGGAAATCCGATTAAAGAAGAGCCGGCAGTAGAAGAAACTGTGCCTGAGGAGACAGCTGATGAGCAGCCTGCTGAGGAAGCAGTATTTGAAGAGGCAGTTGATCCCGGACAGGCAATGAGCCAGAATGATATCTCATCACTCCTTGATTCCATGCAACTTGATGATCAGGACAAGGATGATATAGAGACTCTTGAAGACAATGTAGTCACCGTGACGGATGATGAAAATAATGAAGTAGATATCGATGTCTCAAGCCGGATGACAGAGGATATTTCAGAAGATATCTCATTTGATGATGTTGAGAAAGAGATGGAGGAGATCAAAAATGCTTCTCCTGATATGACAGATGAGGAAGCTGATTCCAAGGCGGATGATCTTATGTCCATGCTCCTTGATGAAGGCGAGGGTGAAAAGGGCAATGATCAGGAAAGCGGATCAGAGGATAAAGCCGGCGAGGCAGAGGGCACTGATAAAGAAAACTTTGGTGGTATAGCAGACCAGCTTGATGATATGTCTGATGCTTCTGAAGAAGATATTGAAAAGTTGCTGGCAGCTGCGGAAAAAGTGGATGACAACCCTGCTGCCAATCTGGAAGGCGACGTCACTGATATAGTAGATGCTATCGGGGCAGACGGCGAGACCAGGGAAGTAGCTGATCTCCTTAAGTCATCAGATCAGGGCGAGATAGTTGATGAATCATATTCCGAAAAGCTCGAGAAAGCGGAGCAGACAGGCGGAGAGCCTGACCCTGAGGAAGAGGACGCAAAAGGCAAGAAGAAAAAGAAAAAGAAGAAAAAGAATCTCTTTGCAAAGCTGTTTGGAAAGAATAAAGATGACAGCGAAGAAAGTGATGATGAAGATAATGAAGATTCAGCCGAAACTGAGAATAAAGTACCAGCAGATAATGGCGGAGCGACAGGCGATGTCGTAAATGTACAGTCAGACGTAGAGCCCGGAGTCGGCGGTACAACAGAAAACGGCGATGTAGTACTGATCCCCGGCGATGAACCTGGAGAGAATAAGCCGGCTGAAGGCGACGGCTCTGATGAAGAGAAGCCTAAAAAGAAAAAAGGTCTCCTCCAGAGGATCCTTGATTTCCTGACTGAAGAAGTCGAGGAGGAAGTGGCAGTCCCTGAGGCAAAGGATACAAAACTCAGCAACGAAAACCAGGCTATCCTTGAAGAAATCGATGCCGAGGGCGACGGCAAGAAAAAGAAGAAGGGCAAGAAAGAGAAAAAGCCCAAGGAAGAAAAGCCAAAGAAAGAGAAAAAGCCCAAGGCTCCAAAGCCAAAGAAGGAAAAACTCACCGATCCCAAGGACAAGGCGAAGGCAATACCAAAGAAATATATCGGTGCAATAGTCCTGATGGCTGTATCAATATGCGCTATCCTCATGCTGGTGGCAAGTTATATGCCGGCGCTTATGAATCTGTCTGAGGCGAGGGATGCATATTATTCCAAGAATTATAAAGAGGCCTTCTATACCATGTACGGTAAAGACTTAAATGAGAGCGATACTCTCATGTATGAAAAAGCCCGTACCATTGTGCTGGTAGACAGAAAGTATGAGTCATACGAAAACTATATGCTCCTTGGCATGAGGCTCGAGGCCCTTGATGCGCTGCTGTCAGGTATCAGAAAGTATGAGGAAGTAAAGGATTACGGAGAAACTCTGCAGATATCCGGAGAACTCGGAGAAATCAAGGCAAAGATTATCGATGCTCTTATGAATGAGTTTGGTGTCAGCGATGCACAGGCCCATGAGATCATTGAACTGAGTCCGCTTAATTACTCAAGGATGCTTGATTCGATCATAAACGGTACTCCTTATGTGAGCGCCGAGGATGAAGCCAATGCTATGTACGGACTCCCTGTATCATCGGAGACAGAGTTTGATTATGGTACAAATGATACTGATATCATACCTCTTGATCAGTTCCCGGATCTCCTTCCACCTGAGGAAGATTACTTAAACGGTCAAAATCAGAGTACAGATGCTCCTACAGAGGCTCCTATAGAGGATCCCCTGCCGGAGGAACAGCCTGCAGGTCTTGATACTCTGACAGAAGATCAGATAAATACTTTTAATGACGATCATCCCGAGACAGAGATTCAAAATCCCGAGGTTGTGATCGACAGTGAATTATTTTAATACGGATATTTATTATGATAGCAATTATTGATTATGATGCCGGTAATATAAAGAGCGTTGAAAAAGCGATCAATTACCTTGGCAGTGAATGTACAATTACAAGGGATAAAGATGCCATATTAAATGCGGATGGCGTGATACTCCCCGGCGTAGGCAGCTTTGGCGATGCTATGGGAAAACTTGAAAGCTACGGCCTCGTCCATGTCATTAAAGAAGTAGCAAAAAGCGGTATACCCTTTATCGGTATATGTCTTGGCCTGCAGCTTTTGTTTGATGAATCAGAGGAGAGTCCCGGTGTAAAGGGCCTGTCCCTCCTTAAGGGAAAGATAAAGAGATTTCCTAATGATGCAGGACTTAAAGTGCCCCAGATAGGATGGAATTCATTAAAATATGATAATCCCGGCAGACTGTTTGAGGGCATCAGTGAAGGGGCCTATGTATACTTTGTCCATTCATATTATCTTGAAGCAGAGGATAAAGATATAGTAAAGGCATCATCACAGTACGGAGTGAATTTTCATGCATCGGTGGAATCCGGCAACATATTTGCATGCCAGTTTCATCCGGAAAAAAGCTCTGATGTAGGCCTTAAGATACTTTCAAATTTTCTGAAAATATGTGAGAAAAAATAATGTATACAAAGAGAATTATCCCATGCCTTGATGTAAACGGCGGAAGAGTCGTAAAGGGCATTAATTTTGTAAATTTAATAGATGCGGGAGACCCTGTTGAGACAGCCAAGGCTTATGATAAAGCCGGAGCTGATGAGCTCGTATTCCTTGATATCACAGCTTCATCCGATAAGAGAGATACTGTAGTAGATATGGTACGCCGGGTGGCAGAGCAGGTATTTATCCCATTTACCGTAGGCGGCGGTATCAGGACTATTGATGATTTTAAAAAGATACTCCGTGAGGGTGCCGATAAGGTTTCTGTCAATTCTGCGGCTATCATGAATCCAGGTCTCATCGCAGATGCAGCCGATAAATTCGGATCCCAGTGTGTGGTCCTCGCCATTGATGCCAAGCGCAGACCTGACGGAGGCTGGAATATATATAAAAACGGCGGACGTGTTGATATGGGTATCGATGCGGTAGAGTGGGCGATGAAGGCAGTAGAGCTCGGAGCAGGCGAGATACTCCTTACCAGTATGGACTGTGACGGTACAAAGGCAGGCTATGACCTGGAACTGACCAGAACCATTGCTGACAATGTAAATGTACCTGTCATAGCATCAGGAGGTGCCGGTACACTCGATCACTTTTATGATGCATTTGAAACAGGCCATGCCGATGCGGCTCTTGCGGCATCTCTATTCCACTTTAAAGAGCTGGAAATAATGGAAGTAAAGAAATATCTGGCGGGCAGAGATATCCCCGTTCGAATGTAAATGGCAGCTATAGACAATGACTGGGCAACGGCTCTTAAAGAAGAGTTTTTGTTAAAGAGGAATACAGTACGAGGGTGATATATCCGCCTTCGGACTGTATTTTTAATGCACTTCATTTTACATCCCTTAAGGATACAAAAGTGGTGATTCTCGGCCAGGATCCCTATCATGAGGAAGGCCAGGCCCACGGTCTGTCTTTTTCGGTTAATCCCGGTGTAAAGATACCTCCGTCCCTTGTAAATATTTATAAGGAGATGCATGACGATATCGGTACATATATTCCCTGATAACGGATATCTGGTCAAGTGGGCAAAACAGGGAGTACTTCTTTTAAACACGCTCCTGACTGTCCGGGCCGGCGCGGCATTTTCCCATCAAGGAAAGGGCTGGGAGACATTTACCGACGCTATAATAAAAAAGGTCGGAGAAAAAGATGAACCGGTAGTATTTCTGCTGTGGGGTGCCCCGGCAGGTAAAAAGGCGTCCCTTATAAAAAATCCAAAGCACCTGGTGATAAAGTCTGCTCATCCAAGTCCCTTGTCGGCATACAGAGGATTTTTTGGCAGCAAGCCGTTTAGTCAG
>CADBFE010000023.1 GCA_902793845.1 uncultured Lachnospiraceae bacterium
CCTGCCGACATACCACTCACGAAACTCATTCATGTACTTATCGTCAATGACTGTCAGTTCATCGCTCCTGACTGACTTCTCTTTATCCGTCAGCTGATCAGGCATTTTATCGGCCACAGTTCCCTTACGCCTCGAGTACTTAAATATATGAATCTTTGAAAATCTGATCCTCTCTGCAAACCCTTTACACTCAGCAAAATCTTCCTCTGTCTCTCCGGGGAATCCGACTATGATATCTGTCGTAATGGCTGGATGCTCAAAATATTTTCTGATTATCTCTACTCCCCCGGCATACTGATCTGAATTATAATGCCTGTTCATACGCTCAAGAGTCCTGTCACATCCGCTCTGGAGCGAGAGATGGAAATGACCGCAAACTTTTTCCATATCGGACAGCCTCTTGATAAAGTCGTCCGTCACTATCCGGGGTTCAAGAGAACCCAGCCTGATACGGTATACGCCCTCGATATTATTTATCCTATCAAGGAGATCAAGGAGTGCATCAGGGTTAAACTGATCAGCCTTTGATCTTTCATATATGAAATCTGCTCCGTATGAGCTGATATGGATTCCGTTTATTACAAACTCCCTGTAACCCCGGATAACGAGTCCCTTTATCTCATCAATAATATCCTCAGGCTTTCTGCTCCTTGCCCTGCCCCTGGCATACGGGATGATACAGTAGCTGCAAAACTGATTACAGCCATCCTGGATCTTGATAAATGCCCGGCTGTGCTCTGCCGATTCACTGATATGGAGAGTCTCATACAGAGTATCCTTATCATCTGCCTTTACCACATCGCAGTTTTTATCAGTACGATCGGCAAGATACTCCTCGAGTATGCTCACTATCTTTCCTTTACGGTTATTGCCGATGCAGAGGTTTATACCTTCTGTCTTTAGCTTTTCCTCATCACATGTATCAACATAGCATCCGACAGCTACTATGACAGCATCAGGATTTTTATGTCTGGCGCGGCTCAGCATTTGGCGGCTCTTTCTATCAGCAATATTAGTGACACTGCATGTATTTACGATATAGATATCCGCCATATCATCAAAAGAAACCATTTCGTATCCCTTATTTACAAGGAGTTCCGTCATGGCATCCAGTTCATATGAATTTACTTTACATCCCAGATTGTGAAATGCTACTTTTTTGTTGTTCATTTTTTGTTCCTTTATTGACTAAAACCTTTCATTGCACTAATATTATAAGCAAGGTTACACTTACGGAGGTATAAAAGAATGCAGACAGTCAGTATTTCATTAAATTCAATCGATAAGGTTAAATCATTTGTAAACGAGATCTCAAAATATGATTTCGATTTCGATCTCATCTCAGGAAGATATGTCATCGACGCAAAGTCAATCATGGGTATCTTCTCACTTGATCTCTCAAAGCCCATTCAGCTCAACATCCACGATGAGGAAGGTACATCAAATGTAATGGATGTCCTCGCTCCCTACATCGTAGATCCTCGCTCCCTACATCGTAGAATAAAGATCACAATTAACCTGATTTGAAACATTATACTTTAAACACAAAGAGTTCCGAGATTTCGGAACTCTTTTATTTATATGCCCGGTCCAAAGACTCCGTTTGATATATAAGTACTACTTCTTGATCTCTATTATCTCCCTGGTCTCAAGAGCCCTTGCCACCATCTCATCGATATGCTCTGAGAGATTTTTCTCATGACGGCGGATCACATTTACATTAGGCTTGGTGACGGGATGCTCCGCAACCCAGATGGTACAGCAGTCCTCATACGGCAGTATGGATGTCTCATATGCACCAATCTTTTCTGATATGTCTACGATATCCTGCTTGTCAAATGCGATGAGTGGTCTGTATACAGGTATCTCGCATACATCGTTGGTGCAGAGGAGTGACTGCATGGTCTGGGATGCCACCTGGCCGATCGACTCACCTGTTACGAGTCCGAGGCAGCCATTCTCAACTGCTATGGCCTGGGCTATCCTCATCATGTAGCGACGCATGATTATGGTGAGTTCGTCCTTGGGACATGCATCATATATATATTTCTGGATCTCTGTAAAGTTGATGACATGAAGCTTTATGTCACCGCAGTATGCGGAGATGATCGTGGCGAGATCTGCTACTTTCTGCTTTGCTCTCTCGCTTGTATACGGAGGAGCGTGGAAATAGACAGCCTCTATTACGACACCTCTTTTTGCAACCATATATCCTGCTACAGGTGAATCGATACCGCCGGATAATAGTAGCATCGCTTTTCCACCTGTACCGATGGGCATACCGGCTGCGCCTTTTATCTCTTTTGAGTAAAGGTATATCTTTTCCCTGATCTCAACATTTATAAACACATCGGGCTTATGTACATCGACCTTCATCTCCGGATATGCGTCAAGGAGTGCCTCTCCGATCTTTGCACATATCTCCATGGACTCAAGGGGATAGTTTTTTCTGGCACGTCTTGCGAGGACCTTAAATGTAAAGTTTTTATCGGGATACTCCTCGCCGACATATTCGACTACTCTCTTTTTAAGGACTTCAAATCCTTCATCGTCAAGGACGATGGTGGGACAGAATGCGGTGATGCCAAATACTTTCTTAAGAGCATCTACGGTCTCGTCATAGTCATACTCACCGTCACACTCCACATGGATACGGCCCTGGGTTTTGTACACATTAAAAGAACCGTCTGCATGTTTAAGAGCTCTCTGGGTCTGTCTCACCAGAGCATCCTCAAACATAAAACGATTCTTCCCCTTCATTGCTATCTCGGCGTATTTAATTAAAAATGCCTGAAACACCTGATTTTATTCCTCACTTTTTAGTTTTTGTTTATCCCGGTATTCCTTGATCTTGTTTCTGGTCTCAAGGAACATCTGCTGGCTGACCAGGATCTTCTCACCGTTTACGAGGGTGATCTCATATCTCTCGATGGATTTAACCTTGGCAAGGTTGACCACGTACGCGCGATGGCATCTGTAGAACTGATCCTCAGGGAGGAGCTTCTCCATATCGGATATCTTTTCATGAGTGGTCAGCATGTTGTCACCTGTGGATATATTTACATCCCTTGTGGCACTCTCCACGTAGAATATATCCGAATACTGAAGAGTCACATCTCGCAAATCTACCATGATATGAATGCATCCTGTATTTTCGTGATGCTTCACTGACAATAAAACTGCTTCCCTCAGTTTCTCGATATCTATTGGCTTTTTTAGATAGCGAAGTGCCTGAACCGCATAGCCGTCCAGGGCATATTCTGCGGTAGAAGAGATAAATATGATGTCAAGCTGATCGCCAAGGAGTCTTATCTGCCTTGCCGCATCGATACCGTTCATCTCATTTGTCAGAATATCGCACAGGAGCAGGTCAAAACCTTTCTCATTTCTGCGCTCCTCCATGACATTTAACAGCTCGTTCATACTGGTAAATGTCTCTATGGCGAACTCTGTCCTGTTATCTGTCAAGATCTTTTCGGTCAGACCTTTATTAAGTACGAGCGAAGTCTGCTCATCATCACAAATTGCAACCCTAAACATAATTAACCCCGTATTTTTTATTTTTTACCTTAACATTATAATTATATCAAATAATGCTATATATTGCCAAAGAAAACTTGCTTTAACAGTTTCAGCATGGCTCTGTACTCATCGACGAAATCCTGATGATTGTCCCAGATATAATTGATATCTCCCCGTTTTGCCGCTCTCTCAAGGGCATACGCCTTTTCGGCCAGATCCGTTGCGGCTATATTGTTGCTGGCTCCCTTGATGGAATGGGCCGTGATGCCATAGTTTTCAAGGTCCTCCTTCTCAAAGAAATCATCGAGGATATTGGCGAGATTTGAGTTTGCATACGTCTGGAGGAGCTCGATAAACATACTCTTGCTGCCGGCACAGTTTCTGATGCCGCCCCTGATATCGATACCCTCAAGGCATCCCAGTTTCTCATCAATAGTCATGTTGTCAAAGTCAGCAGATTTACGCTCTATCTCCGCCATCTCCGTATCTACCGGGAACTGCTTTTTCTCAGGGATCCACTTTTTAAGTATTTCCGCCAGCTGCTCTATCCTGATGGGCTTTGACAGGTAATCGTTCATACCGGCTTCTAAGAAAGTCTTTTCAATACCCTTTATCGCATTAGCCGTGAGGGCTACGATGGGCACGTTTTTGGCATAATCGCCGCCAAGCTCCCTGATATGCTTGGTCGCCTCCACACCGTCCATGAAAGGCATCATGTGGTCCATAAATATCAGATCATATGACACAAGATTTTTATCGACTTTATTGATTGCTTCCTCACCGCTCTCGCAGAGGTTTGCCTCAAATCCAAACAGTTTCATGAGCTCTCTTGCCACGATACGGTTTACTTTATTATCATCGACTATGAGTACTCTGGCCTTTGGTGCAATAAACGGTACCTCAAATGATGATTCATTTGAACTCTTATAGATCTCATCATTATCAGGTGCAAATCTTGAAGGCGTATCGTCATAAACCTTTTGCTGGATATGTACCGTAAAGCAGCTGCCTTCCCTTAACTTTGACGTAACGGATATATCGCCGTGCATGAGTGTTGCCAGATTTTTACAGATGGCCAGGCCAAGTCCGGTACCTTCAACGTTTCTGTTTTTCTTTGTATCAAGCTGGCCAAACGCGGTAAAGAGCTTATCAAGGTCCTCCTTGGAAATACCGATTCCGGTATCCTTTACCTTTATACTCATGAGTCCTGATTTATCATTGTACGGTTCCCAGTCTATCTCAAGGGTTATGAGACCGCGGTTTGTAAATTTAACAGCATTATTTAAGAGGTTGATCAGGATCTGCCTTACACGAATCTCGTCTCCGATCAGTTCCTTGGGAACCTCCTGGTCGACTTTGATGTCAAACATTACATTCTTTTCACGGAGTCTGAATCTGATGATGGAGATGACATCGGAGAGCATATTGTTAAAGTCGTAAGGGTGCTCATCGATACGCATCTTACCTGAATCAACTTTTGAAAAGTCCAGGATCTCGTTTATGATGGAGAGCAGGTTCTCGGAAGAATTTTTGATGGTCGCGATATATTCCTTTTCAATGCGGCCAAACTCCCTCTCCTCAAGGAGCTCTGCCATACCGTAGATAGCGTTCATGGGAGTACGGATCTCATGGGACATATTTGCGAGGAAGTTACTCTTGGCCTCGAGAGCTTCATTTGCCTCCTCGTTTTTCTCCTCCATCTCTATACGGTACTGCTCGACACCGATGATGATAAAGAGCAGTGCCACCGCAGAGAATGCATACATCATCATATATACGATAAACAGTGAAAACTCCATATTGCTGCCAAGGACCTTGGCCTGGGCAATGATGACAAATACCAGAGTGACAATGGTGACTAACAGATATTCAAGAAGCATCCTGGGCTTTACAAACAGTGAGATCGATACAGCCATTGCCAGAAACATAAATGGCAGTATGGCCTGATTACCGATGACAAAGCTCATAAAGAGGAATGTAAATACAGATGAAATATAAAGGCACCTGATGATTGCGTTTTCACTCTCGACCTTTACGGCGATGAGCATCATGAAAAGTGCCGGCAGAAAACCAAGGGACACAAGGCCGGCCAGGCTGGTCCCAAATGTGGAAATTGCGTAAATGGTCTGGAGCAAAACTGCGCAGACAAATTCGATTATGAAGATTTTAATGTTGGTCTTAAAAGGTAGCATTTATCTTCTCGTATATTTCCTGAGATCAGGTATGATCTCTTTAATCTCTCTTACAAAGGTCTCCACTTCCTCCATGGTAGTGAATACTGACATACTGATCCTGATAGTTGACTCATCATATTCCTTAGGAAGCTTTATGGCAGAGAGTGTATCCGACACACCTGCCTTGCTCTTATTTGATGCGCATGCACTTCCTGATGAGATATATATACCTCTTGATGCCAGCTCATTTAAGAGGACTTCCGCCCTTATACTCTTTACGGAAAAGCTGACTATATGGGGACATGTATTTAATACTGCCTCGTGGAGAGAATCTTTACCTAAATTTATTCCGTTGATTCTCGTATCTTCTATATCCTTAAGATTTGAGATGAGGTATTCCTTCATATCATAGAGTCTCTGTCTCTCGGTATCAAGATTATCATATATCTCTTCCGATGCAAGGGCGAGGCCTGCGATAGCCGGGACATTCTCAGTCCCTGAGCGCATACCTTTTTGCTGGCCGCCTCCCAGCATATACGGGAGGATGCGGACGCCTTCCCTTACATAAAGAAATCCTATACCCTTAGGGCCGTGAATCTTATGACCGCTGACGCTCATCATATCTATATTCATTTTCCTTGGGATAATCCTGTATTTACCAAAGCCCTGGACAGCATCTACATGAAAGAGGATATCTTTGTTGTATGCTTTAACGATTTTTCCGATATCTTCTACCGGCTGGACACTGCCTATCTCATTATTTGTATGCATTACAGATACAACCAAGGTCTCTGGCCTGAGTGCATCCTTAAGAGCCTGCGTATTTACTATACCATATTCATCTACCGGGAGATATGTGATATCAAAGCCCTGTTTCTCCAGGTATTTTGTGGTTTCAAGGATAGCGGGGTGTTCGATGGATGTGGTGATGATATGATTTCCCCTTCTCCTGCCTGCCATGGCTGCGCCGATCAGTGCTGTATTATCGCTCTCGGTACCGCCGGAGGTAAACAATATCTCATCGGGTTTTGCTTTCAGGATACCGGCGATGATGTCCTTTGATTTTTTTACATGATCCTCAGCGTCCATGCCCTTATTATGACGGCTTGACGGGTTGCCGTAGTCCTCGAGGGCGATGCGGGACATGGTGTTTATCACATCGTCAAAGGGTTTGGTGGTGGCTGAGTTATCGAGGTATATTTCGTTCATATTGTTTCCTTTATGTGTGTTCGCAGGCCGACCGGTATCGGCTGTCGCTGACACCTGCGGGGTTGCGGATTCTAAGCAAATGTTTTGTAGTTTTTATATAGCTGACGGAACCGGGGCAAATTCGGCATCCATGTCTCAGTTGCCCCTGATTTTTCCATCACGGAAAAATCTTCCTGTGGGCGAACATTTGCCAAGAACCGCTAACCCCTTGGTTAATGCGACATACAAATCCGAACTGCCTGTATAAACAATTATCAAGTATTAAGTATAGAATTATTAATCTGTCACAGGTTTAAAAAAATATATTGTCTAAAAAAAGAATTATGCGTGATAACACAAATCAAATTTTCACGAAATTTAATTCTTATCAGAATGCTATAAAAAACTAGCAAATTAAATATACTAAATTCATCTATCTTAATTCCGAATAAAGTATGCTAATTACTCTCAATAAACGTAAGATTGGAATATTCCCGTCTTTTCATATTTATTCATGCATGATTTCCAACTCATACATGAGTATAGACATGACCGTCATGCCGGCTGTTTCGGTACGAAGGATCCGCTTGCCAAGGGATATGGGTGTAACGCCGGCATTCCTGGCATACTCGACTTCCTCTTCGGTAAAGCCTCCCTCAGGTCCGATGAATATTGCGACTGATGGTTTTGTGGCAGGTTCTGATGAAGCGTCATTGGATGCAGTAATGTACTCGACTGCCGACTTCTTCACGGCATCTATCCAACTCTTTGTATCCTTCATGCCCTCCGCGAGTTCATATGGAATTGATTTTGCTTCAAATCCTGACGCAAGGTTAACCGCTTCCTTGAAAGACATGACAGGCTTAATCTCGGGGATTACTCCACGCTGGCTCTGCTTTGCGGCTGCCTCTGCGATGCCCTGCCATCTGGCAATCCTGCTTTTCTCTTTCTTGGGATCAAGCTTCATAACACATCGTTTTGTATTTACAGGAACAACAGAATATATGCCGAGCTCCGTACACTTCTGAATAATCGTCTCCATCTTGTCGCCTTTGGGAAGTCCCTGGAACAGTGTGACATTTACAGGAAGCTCCACTCCTGATTCCTTGACGAACATGAGGGTACATACAACTCTGTCATCTTCTATTGAAGATATCTCACAGCGATACTCTTTCATGTCCTCACCGTTGCTGACAGAGATTTCCTCACCTGGTTTCATGCGAAGGACGTTCTTAATATGATTTACATCATCGCCTGTAATTATTATTTCTTTATCATGTATATTTTCCACTGATGTGAAAAAATGCTGCATTTATTCATCCTCATATTTTTCTGTTGATACGCTCAAATCCCAAATGCAAAACAAAAATTTACAGATTGATTATTTGGCACAGGTTTTAGATTCACTGACTGCATTTTAATGCGCCATGTTTACTTCTTTTGGGATATTAATCAGTTTTTTCTGGCTACTATTCCGACCCACTCGCCCTGATGATTTACTTCAAGGACTTCAAGGCCTGCATCTTCGATTGCTTTCTTAACTACTTCTTCCTTCATGTCTATGATACCGGAGGTAATATAGATGCCGCCCTTTTTCATCTGATTGATGATGACAGGGGTCAGGGGGATGAGTACATCTGCCAGGATATTTGCTGCCACGATATCGTACTTATCATATCCAACTTCATCCTGAACAGCTTTATCATCGATGATGTTTCCGATAATGAGTTTGAATTTATCCTTATCGATATTGTTATGTTCGATATTATCAGCTACAGCCTCCACTGCGCATGGATCGAGATCTGTGCCAATAACATATTTGCCGCCAAACATAAGTGAAAGAATTCCAAGGATACCACTTCCCGTACCTACATCAAGCAATACTGTATCTTCGTTTACGTATTTCTTAAGGGCTCTGATGCAGAGCTGGGTAGTCTCATGCATACCTGTTCCGAATGCAGTACCCGGATCGATATGGAGGATCATCTTGTCTTTATCCTCTTCCTTTACTTCTTCCCATGAAGGGATTACAAGGAGATCATCCACGTAGAACTGATGGAAAAATTCCTTCCAGTTATTTATCCAGTCCTTATCCTCTGTCTCACGGATTTCAATTGTACCGTCACCTATCTCCATATATGACCGGATATCTTCAAGAACAGCTTTTGCATTTTCCATGATTTCCTTTACACGGTTATCATGGTCTGCCTCTGTCTCATCTTCTTCCTGCTGGATGAAGAAATTCAAATATGCCACTCCGTCATCGTCAGGTACGTCAGGCATGATGTCTACAAACATCTGCTCTTTTTCTCTTGCAGTGAGAGGCACTTTATCTTCTATCTGGGCGCCTTCAAGGCCTATATCATAGAGCTCTGAAATAATCATGTCCTCTGCGTCGCTTATAGTCTTTATTCTGAGCTGTGTCCATTTCATATTTATCCTGTCTCCTTTACTTATTCAAAATCCTTGCCACAGGAAATGGTAATAAAACATATCAATACCATATTCTAGTATAATCGTATTAATTAATAATAAGTCTTTAATCGACTTTTAAACTAAGAACCTTTCTAGATATTGATATTAAATACAATAATTCCCACAATAATAACAATCAATCCCAGCAATTTCTTCCTGCTGACCTTCTCCTTAAGAATCAAATATCCAAGCAGTGTCACCCAGATATACCCGGTTGCTTCCAGTACAGGACCAAGGGAAAGGTCCACGTATTTATATGCAAGAACCGTGACAACTGTTGATAAAAAGAACAGACCGTATGCAATGATAACAGGGGCATTGAGGTATTCTTTTATCTTGCTATCGTATGTTTTCCCTGCGCTTATCTTAAGCAGTATCTGTGACACTGATGAGACAAAAACCGATATTAAAAATATTCCGATATAAAGATAATTATTCATCGCCTGTCACCACCAGATAAACGCCTGCCATAATGATGACGGCTCCCACAATATTAAATACAGTTATGGTCTCATTAAATATGAGCAGTCCCCACACAAGTCCCCAGATTACTGTGACTGCCTTGTTTGCATATGCCGTAACTATCGGCAGACCTTTTATTATCTGCTGCCACACTACTGCATACATTACCAAGATAAACATAAGCAGTCCGTAAAACAGACAGAACTTAAATGAGAGAAAAATTTCTCCTGATGCCTTTTTTGAACACACACTGCCAAGAGAAAAAATCAGCAGCATAATGTGAAGAGCTATAAAATATTTAATTTTTGAAGTTTTATTATTAACGGAATTATTCATTTATTTTAATTTAAAGCCTTATTTATTTCAGTATCCATATCCGGTCGCTGGGCACCCTCACATCACTCCTGTACGGTCTTGCGGATGAGTGGAATATCAGATACAGACCTTCATCCGACAAAAACGGCTGTTCCACGCCTTCAGGCAGGATGTAGCAAAGTGCATTTTCCTCTGCATATGAAACTATCTGGTCACTGTATCCGAATATCAGCAGCTTTGAATCTTCATTGCCGTAGCTCTGGGTCATGATTATCTTGTTTCGGTTATTTGAGTCATGCCTAAATGTGATACCCTGGATATGCTCCGGGATAGAAATGATATTTAGGAGATGCTCACTCGTAGGATATGTGATGTCATACACCTTAATCTGGCCGTCTACTCCGTCCATGTTGGCTCCGACATACAGTTTGTCATCATCTACTGTAAGGAATGATACGACTACATCACCGTTCTGATTATAAAAACCTGCAGAGAAACTGTATACCGGCTCAGTATTACCTGCGATGAGTCCCGACCAGTCAAATGCATATACATATCCGTCAGATCCAGTTATCCATAAAAGGTTATTCAGGCTGTCATATCCGATACCTGCGCCGTGACATTTCATGCCTGTATCAATGATTCCCACCAGGTCTCCCTTTTTACCAAGCTCATACAGAACCGTATTTCCATGAGACGAAATATCATAAGCAGAGATAAGCAGCTTGTCTCCGACTTTAGTCATGCCCTGCATCACGTAATTGCTGTATGATTCCTGAAGTACATAATCGTAAAGAACCGGAACCTCATATGATTTTACATAATAATCATAGAGAAATGAATACTCATCATGAATCACAACCTTTGCTATACCGGGATAATTGGTAACTATACCGTCAGCACCTATATCAACAGCCTTTCTGATAGACTCGGCATCATTAAGCGTCCATGCATAAAACTTGACGCCCGCCGCGTGGAGTTTTTCAGGGGCATCCTCCTCGATACCCGAAAGTTTTAAATTATAATAATCCGCCGGATAATTGGTGAGGAGGTCGTCTGCATTGGCTGTGTCAGAAATAAATTCGACCTTAAGTTCCTCGTCAATCGCCTTTATCTCTTTTAAGTAAGTATAGTTATATGATGAAAAGATAACCCGGTCTTCCATGTTGTAATCTTTTACGATCTCAACAACATTTTCCGTAAAGCCCTGGACATTTCCGATATTCTTCAGTTCAAGATTAATACCTACTCCCGTATCCTGCAGCATCTCGCATACATCGCTGAGCTTTGGTATCTTTTCGTCACCGAATGTACCGTTGTAGCTGCCGGCTACATTGTCATACCAGCTGCCTGCATCGAGCATGCATATCCTTGCCGGAGTGGCCTGTAATACGGCTTAAGGTATTGTCATGAAATACGAGGATTACTCCATCTTTTGTCATCTGTACATCAAGTTCTATCTGGTCAGCACCGATATCAACAGCCCTCTTAAATGCAGCTATGGTATTTTCCGGTGCGATACCGCTGTATCCCCTGTGGGCTATTATCTCTATACCAAGGTCCTCTTCCTTAACCGTATCCTCCCCTGTCTCCTTCCAGAATATCTCATCACCGTCGATGATAAATCTCGCCATCTCGATGACATCAGCCGTGCTACGGTTTGTATAGGTGGCGATACCGATGATTATCATACCTGTCAGGATTATGACAGAGCATATACCCGTAACGATGGCCTTGCCGATCTTACGGCTCTTTTCCGATATGGTTTTGCTCTCCCATATAGTAAATACAACAGGATAGATATAAGCGATAAAAAATGAGATAAAGAGACTTTGGATAAAATCACTGCATTTTGCAGGGAGCACCAAAACAGAGAGGTCATCTCCAAATGAACAGAATAGTGATATCAGTATGGCTCCCGGGATATAGCGAAGTATCTTTGTGATCAGATCGCCGCCTGTCCTAAATCTGATGGAGTAATTATCAAGGAGTGCTCCAACCGTAAATCCGATAAAGAGGCCAAGGCCTGACGACAGTCCCGATCTCACTACAGCAATAAGGACAAACACAAAAATGATCAGTGTCAGAATTATTTTTGACCTTTTCGGGTTTGTATCATCTCTAATGACATGTTTAAAGATAAGCCTGATGATAAACATCACGAATATCGTAAATCCAAATGATAACAATACATGCTTTAGGGAATAGACGCCGAGATAGCATCTTGAGATCATTATGAGTGAGAGCAGAAATAAAGATTCTGCTGCGAGAATCTTTTCATGTAATGAGCTTTTACATTTTTTACAGCCAATACCGAGACTCCCCCAGACAGAGGATCCGCGGATAGTTGTGGTACAGGGAAATACACTGCTGCCGGCAGTTAATGTAAGAGATGATGACATTGTACTGCTCATTAAGATGCCGGTCTTTTTATCAATACACCAGTATACAAAAGAAAGGACCAGAAATATCTCAAGGGGTCTGCCAAGGTTTGACAGCTGGAGCATAAATGCATCAAATATACCGCCTGTGGCGTTTCTGATATTTTGAAGGAACAGGACAAAACTCATCGGTAATAATCAGCGACCTTCCTGACTGCTTCTATGACATCTGATACATCATCATCTGTCATTTTAGGATAAAGAGGTATACTCATGATACCCTCATATATTTTCTCTGCGTTGGGGCAGAGACCTTTCTCATAACCGAGATGCCTGTAAAACGGGAAGTAGTAAACAGGTACATAATGAACCTGGCACTGTACATTCTCTGCGCTCATGGCATCGAAAAACTCCCGTCTCGTACACTTAAGTACATCAAAATCAAGACGGATGATATAAAGATGACGGCATGTATCCGACTCTGGAATTTCCTCCTGAATGATGATGCCGGGTACATCCTTAAATGCTTCATTATATCTTGCAACTATCTCTTTACGTCTGGCTGCAAATTTATCAAGTTTTGTCAGCTGGCTCTCAATGAGGGCTGCCTGAAAATCAGTGAGACGATAGTTAAATCCCATTGATATCTGCTCATAATACCATGGGCCCTCGTGGGGTGCTTCCTCCATAAGTGTTTCATCATGGGTGATACCGTGGGTATGAGCAAGGACAAGTTTTGTATGATACTCATCATCATTTGTGAGGATGGCTCCGCCCTCTCCGCCTGTAACAGTCTTGACAGGATGGAAGCTGAATGTAGTCATATCGGCAAGGGAGCCTACCTGCTTGCCATTATATTTAGTTCCTATAGAATGGGCAGCATCCTCGATAAATACAAGGCCGTTGTCATGACAAATTTTATTAATCTCTTCAACCTTAACAGCCTGCCCCGTAAAGTCTACAGCTACCACAGCTTTGGTCTTATCAGTGATATGGGCTTTAATCGACTCAGGGTCAATGTTGTATGTCTTCATATCAACGTCCGCAAATACGGGCTTTGCTCCACAGTAGATGGCACAGTTTGCACTGGCTGCAAATGTAAGTGGCGTGGTGATAACCTCGTCGCCTTCCTTTACACCTGCTGCAAGACATGCGCAGTGAAGAGCCGCCGTGCCGTTTGATACTACAGATGCATGCTTTGCTCCAGTATATTCACAAAGTTTGTTTTCAAGGCTTACTACATGTGGGCCGCATGTGATATAGTCTCCCCGGAGTACGTCGCTGACTGCCTTTATATCGTCCTCATCGATCCACTGACGACCGTAATATATTTTGTTTTCTCTGACAGGCTTACCGCCTTTGATTGCTAGAGTCATGGTTAGTCCTCGTTTATTTATGCATTAATATATTTCTTAAACTCATCATAATCCCTGATGTAATCAGTCTCATCGTAAAATTCCGATGCTGCCACGCATAGTACGGAATCTTTCTGTATCCATAGCATCTCCCGCCATGTGCATTCCTCAATGACTACTCCGATACTCGGGTCCGAGAGTTCTATCTCCTCCCGTCCATCCCTGTTTTCAAGGACGAGCTGGATACGGCCGTAGGGGCAAAAAAGGAGCTGCTTTAACTTTCTGTGGGCATGATACCCTCTCCTGGATCCTTCCGGTACTTTGGAGATGTAATAGATACGTTTTATATCAAATGGAACGTCATGGGTTCCCTCAAAAAATGAAAGCTCACCGGCATTTACTGTCGGGATAGTCTTAAGATGTATTACTCTGCATCCTGCAACTTTATCCCTGACATTTATCTCATCACCCTTTAGTACAGAGTACCACTTAAGATTCTCTATACCATTATATCTCTCAAGGATGTTCCCCGGTATATCCAGGGTCTCATGGAAATTGTGCTTGTCGTAAAACCTGACTGCCCTCACATTTTCCCTTGATACGCACCAGTAGACACATTCGAGATTCAGCTCATTAAATGCTTTATCAAGAATACGCTCCATGCCAAACCATGAGTATCCATGGGTCATGGCTTTGTTGCGGACGATAATGGCAAACTCCGCACTTCCGTTTTCAACATATTTAAGGCTCACTGTCCCCATGTACTCGTCTTCATCTGAGACAATCGCCATATTGATATTATCTTTATCGTCCCAGCTTGATTCGATGAAGTGTTCTGCATCCTGAAGTGTCTTTGATGAAAAGTCCGTACGGAGCTTTCCGACCACACTTATATCATGCATCCACTCAAGCATAAGGGGCGCATCCGATTTTTTCAGTTTACGAATATCCATAAGTATTACCTATCTGATAAATCTTTTTTATTCTTCATTTTATATTTGATTATCGTGATAAACCACGCCGCTACAGTACTCACAATCAGTACAGGAGGAAACAGATAATATGAACCGGCGTCTCCGTGGGTGATATAGTTCAGCCCGTCCTTTATAAACATACCCACATATATCTGAAAAAAATAAACCAGCATGGTTATGTTTCTTATGTAATATGATCTTTTTTTATATAATGCATACTGCTCATCTGTATATGAATCGGGCAGCTTATATGATGATGCCAGTTTAAATATAAACCAGCAGATAAGAGGTGTCATTATATAAAAGTCTGCTTCTCTGGCAAGTCCAAATCTGTTTACCAGTTCAACTTCTGCGATATTTATAATCAACAAAATAATTATTGCGATGATATATTTAAACCGTAATGAACTAAGATAACCTTCTTTACGATTTTCATCTGAGTTAAATAAACCGTCTTCTGCTTTCTGTTCACTCAGTATCAAACCAAGTGACACAAACAGTGTCGCTTCAAACAGACCGTTTCTTGTCGTAGTAAAAATCTTAAAATATGTTTCAGATAATGAAGCAAACCAGGAAACATTCTCTCGTACTCCCGCCAATACTCCAAAATATGACTGACCAAGGAGTCCGATCATATAAAGTATTATCGAGATCACAAATATTTTCTTTGATGACAGTCCCGACTTATATAGAAATGAAACAACTATCAACCCTGTAATAAGCGCCGGCATAAACCAGAGATGGAAATAGCTTCCGCCAAAAAAGAAATCTCTGATTAGCTCCGCTATAGTCTCCCTGCCGTGAGTATAATTCTTGATGATCATAAAGAGATAAATAACTGTCCAGAGCAGGTACTGCTTAAAATACAAAAAGCACTTTAACATACTCTCTTTCATATCGATCCGACCATCATTAATCACTCTCTTAAAGAAAAAAAATGATGACATCATAAAGAAAAGAGGAACTGCATCCCTTGAAAAGTACTGTACGAACCTGTAGTTTAAAGGCTGCACCGATTCCCACGGACCAAAAGGCGCAAAGTGAATCGTCACAACAAGGACAGCACATATTATACGCAGTACATCAAGTCCAGGATATTCTTTTTTCTTTATGTCAGTAGTACTCATTTTATTTCCAGTACGGTCCGTACTCGACCTTGTCGGCATCGGCAGGCTTTTCCTCTATGGGATAAATCCAGTCATCGTTATAATACTTTGCTACGTCCGCTCTCATTTTTCCGTCAGAACCGGGCCGCGTACCGTCCCATCGCTTGCCCATGATACCAAACATCAGCTGGATGGTACCGCCCATGTGGACTGCCTGTCTGCCGCCTCTCTTAATCTCTGCTGCGAGAGGGTATCCGTATGCACCGCATCCAAGCAAAGCGATATCAAAATCAATGTTCAGAATCTCTTCAGCCATAAAATAAAGTGCCTCAAACCAGTTATCAAACCGGTCATCTTTAAGATTCCCTACTGTCATCAGAGGCTTGTATGTCTTTAAATCAAATTCCGGCAAAATATCTGTACCTAAAAAGAGTTTCTCCCTCTTTTCATACTGGACCTTTACACTATCAGGAAATGATGTCACAACGAGGACCTTTTTACCTTTAAGGGCTTTTGTCCATGAATCGTTTCCAAGTTTGCATACTTCAAAGAGATTAAAGCTGTCACATACAACAGCCTCCTTTGGCAGATAATGATCTATAAAATAATTTTCTATGACATTCGTATTTGCCGCCTGAATATCCATAACAGACATGGCATCTTTCATGCAATCGTTGAATTCATAACCGTAAGAAATATCATTAGGAAAGAATCCTGCGCAATTATAAATATTGTTCATGACGAGACTGTACTTTTTCTTTATGCCAAACTCATACATACGCATGGCAGCCAGTTCAAAGAGTCCGAGGCGTCCCACTGCAAACGGTTCTCCTCCCCGGATCATATCAGAAAGGGCTCCGGATGCCCCATACATATCAAGGACTTCTCTTTTGCAGTATTTCTTATTTTTCTGATATACGGGAAACTTCTGACGCAGTACATAATCTGCTGCATACAAAAGCCATGTCAATCTGCTTTTTGTCATACCAATTATTTATCTTACGGATTTTCGCTTTTAAAGAGCTCGTCGTGTGATATCTGCTCTACTTTGCCATTCTCAACCCTGAATATGATATCGCACTTCTCAACAGTCGTTAATCTGTGGGCAATCATAATCATGGTCCTGGTGCCCTGAAGAGATTCGATGGCTTTCATTACTTCTTTTTCTGTATCATTATCAAGGGCCGATGTGGCTTCATCAAATACAAGCACCTGGGGATTTCGATAAAGTGCCCTCGCTATACCGAGACGCTGACGCTGACCACCTGATATACGGGTACCCCGTTCACCTACATCCATCTCGAGACCTTTTTCTGATTCTCTTACGAAATCGGCTATCTGTGCATCTGCAAGAGCCTGCCATACTTTATTTTCATCGGCCGAGGATTCGTTTACACCCCATGCCACGTTGTTTTTTAAGGAGTCATCGATAAGATAAATATTCTGAGGGATATATCCGATCTGCTTTCTCCAGCCCTCAATATTTTCGATAATATCCTTTCCATCAACCAGCACTTTTCCTTCTGTGGGACGGAGGAGTCCGATTATCATATCCGCAAGAGTAGTCTTGCCTCCGCCTGACGGACCAACAAAAGCTACCGATTTACCTTTTGGAATCGTGATGCTGACATCATTAAGGACAAGCTTTTCTGAATTGTCGTAGTGGAAGGTTACATGGTCGAGGGTGATATCTGAATCGAAAGAAACAGGAACGGTTTCCCCACTATCATCATTCTCTTTTACAAGCAGTTCATTTGCTTCCCTGACATCATTGTATACAAGGTCAATTGATGCCCTGTGATAAATAATCGTATTCAAATAATTATAAATTGCATTAACAGCCGGCAATAACTTATAGGCTGCAGCAACAAATACTGCTATACCCGGAACCAGTTCCATATAATTTGGATTAAATATAATCTCAAGTCCAAGATATACGAGTATGCCACACATGCTAACTGCTTCTATAAGATTCTTTGGTATTACATTTGAAAGACCGAATCGTCTGTATACATCTGTGCTTTCTTTATACTGACCTACGTACCTCTTTATAAAGAAATTCTCACTGTGCATTATCTTGAGTTCTTTAATACCCTCAAACATCTGCTGGAGAGTCTGGTAAAGAGCTCCGTTTAATTCCTGATTACGCTTGCCATAATATCTTGACTTCTTCTTTATAAAAATCATGATGATAGCGGCGCATACTCCGAGAAGTCCGGCAACAACCGTTGTCATTACGATATTTGTCACAGCCAGTGTTATCAGCAGGAATATCACAGTCAATGCATTGGATGCAACCTGGAAAACATTGAGGATTACTTCATATAACTGGGCTGTATCATTGCTAACAGACCTGATTAACTCTGCCGTGTTTCGCGATAAGAAAAATGAATACGGCTGTCTCATGTATGCCTTCATAAGCTTAACTGCCATATTTTCTTTAATGGTAGCTGACATCTTATAAAGCTGGCCATACATCCACGACAAATACAGACTCTTAAATACATATACGAGCATAGCTGCTCCGATGATGATAATCATGACCGGCTCTCTCTCAGCGATTCCGGTGATATTCATCACGGCCTTACACCATATATTCTCCGCATAATTTTCATCCATTATCAGATTTACAATAGGATAAATAACTGCTACGCCAAGGAGTTCTACGAAAGAACCAAAGAAAATCAACGCAAAAAGAAAGATCACTTTGATTTTGATCTTTCTTTCCATTAAATAATTTAATTTATAAATTACACTCTGCTTTTTGTCATTCATAATTAATTATTATAATTATCTCTGCCTTTATTACGCAAAAATAATGTTATCGGTGATTTCCCTTATTACTCCTTCTCCACCCTTTGCCTTTGTTACATACTTAGCCGCTTTTTTCACTTCATTTATGGCATCAGCAGGAGTGCATCCATATCCTACCATCTCAAGGACTCCGAGGTCATTTATGTCATCACCAACATAAAGAACATTATTTATATCTATGTTTCTCTCTGAACATATTTTCTTTATACATGCCACTTTATCCGTACAGCCCGGTTCGTAAATATCGAGTTTCAACTTCTCAACGCGTCGCCTGTTTAACTCAACATTTTCTCCGGTAACAATGCCTGTAAGGATACCATGCTCTCGAAGAAGCTTAAATGCCATACCGTCTTTTGTATTAAACTTCTTAAGCTCATCACCATTCTCAGAGTAGTACATTCCACCATCAGTGAGACAACCGTCACAATCGGTCAGTACCATTTTGATTTCCGGTATTTTCGGTAAATTATTTTTCAAGTTATCACATTCAGTATTAATGAATGTCAGAAAATTACCTGTTACAACATCATTTTGTTTTAATGAATCTGCCTGATTATCATCTACAGATACTAATGCAATCTTCATAAAAATTATTTCCTATATCAAAGTACGATAACAGTTACCAGCTTGTCCTGCCACCATCAAGAACGACTGTTGAGCCTGTCATATATGTGGCTGCGTCCGAAATCATATAGAGAATTGTACAAACATATTCATCCGGATCACTCATCCTACCAAGAGGTATGAGATTGCTGATCTTGGCTACAAATTCTTCGTCCTGACCATTAGAGAGGGAGGCCGGGCATAATGTATTTACCCTGATCCCCTTATCAGCCCAATAAATTGCCAGATACTTGGTAAGTCCTATCATTCCATGCTTTACTACGGAATATGATACAGGCTTTACTGTCTGCTGGTCCTCGGGAACGCCTTCTTTTCTGTATATTCTCTGATCGGGGGCAATTAATCCATAATCAGAAGAAATATTAAGTACGATTCCCTTGCCCTGCTTTTCCATTGCTTCTCCGAATACCTGAGCACAGAGCATAGCTCCGGTAAGTCCGACTGCTATATCCTGGTTCCACATATCCACAGGGAAATTAGTAAAGCGAATTGCTCCGAGATTTTTGGAGCCTCCTTCTACCTTGGGATTATTTGCAGCATTATTAATCAGGACATCTACATGACCGTATTTTTTAATAAGGTTATCCCTTACTTCGCACAGTTTCTCTCTGGAAGTAATATCAGTAATGATGCATTCACATCTTACGTCTTCGCCATACTCTTCCATCAGGATTTTCTTATTTCTCTCCATTCCGGCGTCGACTATATCAAGTAATACAGGGATTCCGCCACCCTCAGTAACGGCTTCCGCATGCTTAAGTCCAAGTAGACCTCCTCCACCTGTAATCACGCAGACACGGTCTGTTATATCCATTTTGTTTAAATACTTATGATTCATTATCTCACCCTCCGGGATAATTAATTATTAATCCTCTTTGACACCTGATTCATCCAATGGCTTGTAATTATTCATGAGATACTCCAACACAGGGTTTGAATGATCTGTGACATAATATTCAAGAAATGCCATATCCTGCTTGGCATCAACATCTATACCACCGGGTACTACATAACCAATCATCCTGTCTCCGTGCATCAAGTCATTGTTTATAATGAATTCCGTACGAAGCATATCAACATAACCGTCAGGAACGTATACATCGGGAAAAGCCTGTCTTGGGTTATTGGCTTCATCAAGAGTCAAGCCTTCTTTAACACTCTTATAGTATCCGTCTTCCCTCATGTTAAACCACTTATATGGTGTATTTGATGCCAGATGAGCAGACCTTAAGCTCGTTGCTGTGCTGTCATTTTTCATCCTGACAGCAGCTTCACCTACTACCTTAGGATCCCTTAACGGATATGTGGGTCTCATATGCATGAAGTACTCGGGGATTTCTCCCTCGTTCTCTGCAAGCCATGTTATGACATGCTGCATAAATTCTATATCTGTTGATTTGTCACCGGAGATTTCAGCAGGTCTTAAGAACGGTGCTTCTGCTCCATAATACTCACCAATCTTTGCGTAGTAAGGAGAATCAGTGGATATCAACACTCGGGATACTTCTCCACTAAGCTTTGATGCTGCTATAGAAAATGCTAACAAGGGATATCCTTTCAGACATCTGATATTCTTGTTCTTTACACCCTTGCTTCCCGATCTTGCCGGAATAATTGAATATACACTGTCTTTTTTAATTAAATCAAGATATTTCTTATCCATCGCATCGTCCTAATTAATAATTATAATTTCACAACCTGACCTTTTTCCATGGACTCTTTTGCAGCCAATGCTATCTTAAGACTCGACATGCCTTCCCTGACAGGAATCATTGTCTCCTTATGCTCTCTTAATGCGTCAAGAAATGATTTCATTTCATCGTAAAACATATTGTTTCTGTCGAAATCAAATGTTTCATCTCTTGTGATCTCACCTGATCTGTTATAAACCTGCAGATTATTCTTAAGCAAGTCAAAACAGATCATTCCATCTGTTCCGACTATCTTGCAATGTCTGGTTGCCGGTCTCTGAACAAAATCCTCATGAACATGAACAGGTATCATGAATCCGTCACACGAAACCTTCATAAGAATATCTGCCGTATCCTCAACATCAATCTCAAAATCTGCAAGCTTTCCACCTGCTGCATATACACTTTCAGGCATTCCGAAAAATGAATAAAGATAATCAAGCTCATGAATCTGAGTCATTATGACTCCACCACCAAGACTCTTTTTAGCTGTATATGAATCACGATAATCCTCATACTTATGCATGCCTGAAACATCTTCACCAAGCTCTGCAAAAACAGATGTCACTCTGCCTATTTCGTGGGAATCAAGTATTTCTTTTGCAGCCTTAACACAAGGGTGAAATCTCTGCTGATATCCAGCAAAATTTACAAGTCCCTTGTCTTCTATCTCTTTAATCAGTTCCTCAAGTCCGTCCGATGAAGATGATATTGGCTTCTCACAGAAAATATTAACACCTGTATCAGCTGCGGATTTCATCACATCATAATGGCATGCAGACGGATTGCAGATAAATACTGCATCTATTTTCTTGCTCCATGCTTCTTCGAGTGAAGGAACATATTCTATTCCATACCGTTCTTCAAGATCATCGCCTATTACATTTAATTTATTATCAAGGACTCTGTTATTTCTTAATACCCTGTAAGCGTATATATGATCTTCTGGTGCTTTTAGTTCATACAGATTTCTTAAATGTCGCTGACCTATTGAACCAAGTCCTGTAAAAAGATAATTCATATTATTATCCTCTGAGTTCTTTTCTCTTTTTTAATTCTGTATCATAGAGACGCTTTTCACCGTCTCCAAGTGTCTCAAGGGCTGAGACAATACGCTTTTTCAAAAGGGACATTGCCTGCACCTCAAGGGACGCTTTCTGGTCTGAACCCCACATATCATGGGAAAGCGTAACATGACGCTCTATCACGCATGCTCCAAGTACCGCTGCAATTACAGAAGGTTCAAGATTTGATTCATGTCCACTGTATCCTACAAGACAGTTATATCGCTCCCTAATAGTATTGATTAATCTTAAATTGAGTTCGTTGTTAGGGCTGGGGTAACTGCTGTTTGTATGGCAGATAATGTAATCACCGTTTGAATAATCCTCAAGCCAGCTGACTGTTTCATCCATTTCCTTAAGCTCTGACATTCCCTCGGAAACTATAACGGGTTTGCCTGACTCGCAAGCCTTTTTAATCATCTCTTTGTTTGTATTTAATGCTGACGGAATCTTGATGAAAGGCACATCATACTGAAGCAGAAACTCAAGACTCGGAATATCCCAGGGGCTAGCACTCCAGTCCATAGGTTTTAATTTACAGTATTCATCTATTGTATTGTATTCATCTGTTTCAAATTCTATCTTTTTCTTGTAATCAATATAGGGCATGGTTCCCCATGGAGTCTCCCTAAGTACAGACTTCTGGGCTTCAGGGACAGCTATATCAGGCGTTCGTTTCTGATATTTAACACAGTCCCACTCACAAGCGAATGCAGCGTCCATGAGCTTCTTCGCTATCTGTATGTCCCCGTTATGATTAATGCCGATCTCAGCTATCATGTACGGAGCACTATTTTCATTTACAATATAATTTCCCAGTTTAATGGTTTTGTTTGCCATTGTTTTATTCCTTATTGTTTGCTAATACTTTTACAAAAAACGCTAATCTATATTTTAACATAAATAAACAGCAGCTACCATAAGATAACTACTGTTTTATATATTTAAATCAAATGTTTTATCTATTGTTTCGTTCACCACAATCCACTTTTTATCATTCGGATATCCATGCCAAAAACCGGTTGGGCAAATCCTTACTCCGTCCGAAAGCAAAGCCGGAACATACGAAAACGAACTTTTGCTAAGTACCAGATAATCAGCTCTAGTCATATGCAGAAATGAATCCATTGCTGACATATCAAAACAAAATGTTACCTCTCCATACTTTTCAAAACTGCGATATTCATCTGCCTTTCCCTCTGAAAACAGATATATACGATAGTTTTTCTCCGGATACTTAGATTTTATCTGCTCTGTAAGTCTGCTTACGACGTTTTCATAATAATCCATATCAAGCCATCTTTTTGTAAGGGTTTTCTGACCTGTCGTCTGACCACTCACTATATCTCCACGACGAATATGGACCGCTATATTAATCTGATCTTTGTCAAAAATCAGTTTATCTGCCTCCCTTGCCTCAGCTGATTCAAATCGGCTTTTTATATATTCAATTTCCTCATACTGATTTCTGTATGATTGATCAAGATAAACTGAAAAAATAATCTTTTGTCCGGCATACGACTTAATGATTTTTTTTATTATCTCTAAAGTTTCATTTTTTGATTGTGAATATTTTTTTCCGTCGTTATTATCTGTCAATACATCATTGTCTGATAATACATCTGTGTTAAAACAAGGTAACATTTTTATTTTGTAACCTTGTTTCTTTAATTCCTGAACAGATATACTGTTTTGATTTACTCCCAGAAAGGATTCCCAGCTCTCTTTTCCCTTTAATCCCGGGTACGCATATTTCATCCCAAGAGTGCGAGCAATATGTATTCCACCCAAAATATTTGACATCTGATGGCCTATACCTGCTCCATCGTTTGGAATCTGTGTAATATATAAACTGTTTAAATCTTCTGTTTTCGGAATATGTTTTCTATGTCTATAAGCAGGATACAAAAAATTATTAATCCACGGACTTGTTTTATCTTTCAAATTCATGTCAAAATAATAATGTATTTTTCTGAATATCTTGCTTTTTATACCAGATTTATTTTTACCCATTACATTTCCCAGTTTTCTTTACCTTTTAGATGCGTTAACTTCCACCCTGTCCAGATAATGATTTTCTTTGTCATTAATCTAATATAATCCATTCCAGTATAGCTATCCCAAAGTGATACTTCATTTTTTATATCAGAATTAACCGTTATATATATTTTATCCTGATTATCATATTTTACCGGTTTCATTTTCCTTTCAGTAAAATGAATAAACAGTTTGGGGTATTTCTTTTTTGTAATCATATCAATATGATACAAACCATCTTTAGTCCATTCCCATGCCTGAAAAAGCTTATTTACAGGATCATTTTTATCCATTAATTTTTTATACATTTTTTTGCCTTTTTTTACTTCCTGGTAAATATTGGCTCCAAACTTTCTTTCCCATAAAATTGGTTTTCCATTTTCTCTGCAAAGCTGTGGCACTCCGCTTCCTTCATCATATCCGCAATACGTTTCTGTAGTTTTTACTTTCTCCCAATTTCGATTATCAAATTGTTGATTATTATATTTTGATTTCTCAGGTCTCGGTAATTCATAATAATGATTTACCTCATATGTATTTTTCGATAACTGGATTTGTGCAAAGACCATAAATTTATCATATTTATCCAGAACATCATCAGGAAAAAATGATCTGATATCTCCAAATATCAAATCACAATCACAGGATCCCCAATAGTCATAGTCTTTTATCCACTCTTCGAAAATCACTGCATATGCCGGTTTGTAATCACATAGTTTATATGGATTAGTAAGAACTGCTCCTTCAAGCTTATCACTCACTCTTTTCTGACATTCCTCAAAGGACATGTAAACAATATTAATATTAGATACTTTTTCCCATCTTGAAACACTGTGATCATCTGTAAAGATATAAAAATCAATGGTTTTATTTGCAGCACATGATGCAAAAAACCAATCAATATAATTGGGCCAATGACCAGTTCCTCTTGTAAAATACGGATGAATGATTGCCAATGAATGCAATGATCGAACCTCCAAAGCTAAATAAAAAAATAATTATTTCAATCCTTTAATTAATTCACATACCTCATCAACCACATCGAGTGGTAATTCGGCATAAATCGGCAGCGTGAGAACCCTCGATGATATTTTATCAGCTACAGGTGTATCGCCATGAGAAAATCTGTCTCTGTAGCACTCATAATCACTGATAAGGGGATAAAAATATTTACGGCAGATGATATTCTCTTTCTTTAATCTGTCAAAAATATCGTCCCTTGTCTTACCAAAGACCTCCGGATCAACTACTATAGGGAAGTATGCATAATTAGGTTTTATACCCTCCCTGTATCTCAACAGTTTTATTCCGTCAATTGATTCAAGGCGGGATATGTATCTTTCATATATCTGTTTTCTCTTTGCAATCTTTTCATCAAGATAACGGAGATTGCAGAGTCCCATTGCTGCCTGAAATTCATTCATCTTGGCATTGGCTCCGACATCCGGTACAGAGTCTACATCCTGTATGCCAAAGTTTTTGAGATAATAAAGTTTATCCTTTAATTCCCTGCTCTTTGAAGTAATCGCTCCGCCCTCTATCGTATGGAATACTTTGGTGGCATGAAAACTAAACATTGATGCATCGCCATAGTTTCCTACACCGATACCATCTATCTCTTCTCCAAATGTATGGGCTGCGTCATATATTACTTTCAGGTTATGCTTTTTTGCTATCTGCTCTATTGCTTCAACATTGCAGATCTGACCATATACATGAACCGGCAATATGGCAGATGTCTTTGAAGTAATCAATTTTTCTATCTTTGTCTCATCGATAGTATAATCGTCTTCCTTAATATCACAGAAAACCGGAGTCAAACCGTTCCTAACTATAGCATGAGTCGTCGATGCAAACGAAAAAGGTGTGGTGATCACTTCTCCTTTTAAATCCATAGCCTGCAAAAGGAGTTCAAGGGCTGCATGACCATGGGAAAAAAGTGTGACATTATCAACTTTTAAATAGTCCTTAATCTCACTTTCCAGACGGATATGTTTCTCACCCATATTTGTGAGCCATCTGGTATCCCAGAGAGAACTGATTTCACTAATAAATTCCTCCATGGGAGGCATATCAGATCTTGTTACATTTATTATTTCATCTTCTTTTCTCATATTGTTCCTTATTACAGTTTTAAAGTCATCAGCAGTAGTTTTATCTGCTCTTTTAAACTGACTGAATCTTTATCATCAAAAAAATGTTTTAATGTATCCGCATCGTTTTTATCAGGTAACATGGCATCGCTTATTTCATACGAGTCCTTCTCGTCAATCTTCTGATAATCAAATGCGTCTCCGCCAACAGTATCGCAGTTTTCTCCTGTGCCGTCGTGTCCCATATTTCTTACTTTTGACAGGTACGGTATTATCGTCTTTTTACCTGTGATAAACAGATAGACTGCTATGATAAAATCAGAGTCTCTAAGTTCTTTTTCTTCAGAATTCGTTCTGTATACCGGGAGGTAATATTTATCACTTGCAATATAGAGTGCGTTTTTATATACATGATATGACCACTCTTTCATTACCCTGCGGTTATTCTTATCTTTCAGATAATTTGCTATATCCTCTCTTCTGAATTTAGCAAACTCTTCCAGCCTGTCTTTCCACAGTCCGCAGCCCCATGCACTGAAAAATCCCGTCTTAAATACTCCGTCTTTTTTCGTTAATTCTACCGGCCACAAATATCCGTTTATGGCAAATATCTCCCTGGCATTCTCATATTTATCAAGCATACTGTTCATATACTCAAGATAGTTGGGAGAAAATATATTGTCATCTTCCGTATATATCAGTCTGTCTGTCTTTTCCCAGACTTTATCATACAGAAACCTGCCGTTCTCACTGGGTCCCATATTTTCTTCCTGGATAAAGACATATACATTTCTGAAACCCCCTATAGTACCATTAACATATTCAAGTACTTTTTTGTATCCTTCCTCATATTTTGGTGTAGGAGGATAGTCAACAGAAATATATAAATCTGTATCTATGGCATATTTATTTGCTGCCAGAGATTCTATGCAGTTTCTCAAGTGCTCATACCTGTTAAGAGTAGGTATGACAACAGGTGCTGTCTTCATATATTATAATGTCGTTATTTCTATTTCTTTCTGGGCGAGTATTCCCGTTTTCGCAGTCAGAAGATTAATATCAATACTTTCACCACTTAACCATGAAACGATTGCCTTAGGTAAATCAACGCCTGCAATGTGGCTGAAGGGATATCCTCCACCAAATCTTGCATTCATTTCAAGTACATAAATATCATTCTCTGTTACAAATATATCTGTATCCAGATTTGCAATATGCCTTAAATTACGTGATATCTTTTCACCAAGCTTTTTTATGCGTTCATCATCAACAGTCACAGCGCAGTCTGTCTCACCGGACCTCATTCCCATCTTCTTTTTTACTATAGTGTTGATGTAATTGCCGTCTAAATCGTTAATAATATCGAGGCCGTATTCCTGACCTTTTATCTTTTCCTGGATCAGTACGCATTTATCGAAATCATATTCCGCCTCATATTTAAGGTATGAGTTTTTGATTTCTTTTTTTGATTTTTCATAAAAGATTTTCAGCTCTTCTTCATTATCTGCTTCAAAGATTGCCAGGGATCCCATCCCCCATCTCGGCTTTATCATAACCGGATATGAAATGATACCCTGTGCCAGGTCATTTATTGCAGCTGATAAATCAATATATGTCAGTGGTGCTTTAAGCCCAATCTCATTCAGGTAATTATATGTATGCCATTTATCATTGCATTTATCTATCACTTCTGTATCTGAAACGATGACCTTAACTCCGATTTCTTCAAACCTGTCTCGGTTTTTTGCCAGCACCATCAAATCAATGTCAAAGAGAGAGATGATAGCAGTAATATCCCATTTTTTACAACATTCCAGTAAAAAAGGAATATATTCTTCACTGTAAATCAATGGCGATACAGCATGATCATCAACGTATTTAAAAGCTATTGAATGCTCAATACTGTTTGTGGCATAGATTTTGCCCATCCCGCCAAGAGCTTCTCTAAAGTATTTAATTAAATAACTTCTTCTTCCTACTGAAGTAAATAGAATATTAATATCTTTTGACATTTTTTTCTCTTAATGAATCCTTAAACACTTTATACATCTCATCTGTATTTCTCTCTAAAGAGAAATCCCTGTATACTTTTTCATATGCTTTCCTGCCCATGGTTTCGAGGGCATCTCTGTTATTTATAAAATATAATATTTTATCAGCCAGAGCATTGCTATCTCCGAGAGTATATAAGAATCCAGTCTCATTATCATCTATTATCTCTGTGGTTCCGCCTGCAGCTGCGCCTATAACAGGCAGGGAACTTTCCATATATTCACAGGTTACCCGTCCGAATCCTTCTGATTTCGAGCAAATAATTCCTAAATCCATATCATCAAGAAGCTCCCGGGCATCATCCCTGTAACCCATGAAATGTATATGCTCTTCTATTCCCTGATCTTTTACATAGGCTTTCAAGTTCTCTTTATATTCGTTTCCATCGCCTATAAGGTATACTTCAAAATCTTTCTCTCCTTTACCAATAAGCAATGATGCTGCCATCAGGAGTTCTATCTGATTTTTACCGGGCTGTAATGCTCCGGAGTATACGATCTTTATCGGTTTATCTTTATTAAAATCCTGCTTTAACGGTTTGTATAAAGAAATGCCGTTATATATCCTTTTTATTTCAGCTCCGGGACAAAGTTCTTTCTCTGCATATTTTTTGATGGCATCAGAAATAGCTATGACAGCTGATGCTTTTCTAAAATATCCTATTCTCTTTTTCTCAGGATATGAAAAATCTATATCATAATCCCTACGGCCAAATTCCCTGACATGCCATACATGAGGAACATTCAGTTTCTCTGACAAAAGAGCTCCATATTGAACAGTTGAATTGTTTGTATATATCAGGTCAAAGCGTTTGCCTTTAATTTGTTTTAATATACTATTATTAAGTATGACGCTCTTAATAACTGACGAGACAGAACGGAATTTTTTCAGGCTTGCCGATACCGGCATCACCCACATCTTCATGGGAGCAACTATATATGGAATATTTTCTGATATAAGGACCTGTTCCAGATCTCCATCTATAACAGATGGCATAAGCACCGTAAAACTGACAGAGTATCTGTCTCTCATATCCTTTATCATAGCAACCATGGAGCGGTTGGCACCGAGCATGGCTCTGCAGTATGTGATTGCCAGAACTTCCATATTTTTAACCCTGATTAGTTATACCCTAACTATCTATTATACAGTATTATTGTCATTTAATCTTGTAAACCCACACAGGCCAGCCTCCAACATGGGTTTCTTTTGAAAAAATATATCCTATAGAATATATTATATTGGATGTTGCCATAAATTTCTGGTCATAATTGCCATCAGGCTCTATATAGTATACAAGGGGAAATGAAGCATCTATAGCCTCATAAAACTCCGCAGGCTTAGTTCTCGATCTCACAAAATACTCCGGTACGGAATCAGGATCCTTTACAGTCGCCACTCCATTTTCATCTATATCAAATTCTCCGTAGTAAGTTGTACCCCACCATGTACAGAACGGCGTCTCCCATTCCGAAATAGAATTACCCGCATTTATACCCATACTCTCAAGATCATTGAGCCCTGCGTAGCAGACATTCGGAAGAGACAGATATTTTGTCATGCATATTCCGGAGAGCAAAATATTGATTATCAATACTCCGGTCACAAGAACATAACAAATCTTTAATACTTTCTTTTTGTTTAATAATTCAAATCCGTATGATATACCGACGCCGACAAGCAAAATATAAAACAGATAAATAGGTGTTCCCCATCTGATCCACTGAACAGGGATGATACTGATGATAAACCAGTAGAGGAGTCCAACCATAAATACAAGGGATCGTCTGTCTCTCTTTTTGAATAAAGAAATCAGTCCGAGTGCAAATGGAATCAAAGAAACGCATCCCAAGTTTAGGACAGACGTCTTAAAGTAAAAATAAAAATTTTGGAAAAACATGGAAAGCCTGGTACCCCCTACATTACGAGGCTTTGACTCCTCATGCATATACTGCATGATAACAGGGAAATCGCTGATAATATTAGGCATGATAATAAAACATGTCAGAAATACTGTTATTACAGATATTATCCCGTGAATGAAAATGTTCCTGTACTTCTTTTCTTTTACAGAGCGGTATATGACCATAAGTGCTATACCAAAGCACAAAAACAGTCCTGGCCATTTTATCATCGCACATATTCCTACTATAACAGCAGAGATGATAAGAGATGATACTTTGCCATCCTCAAGATATCTGATAAAGAATAAACAAAAAAGCATGACCATACATGCAAGAGGTACATCAGGTGTCATATACCCCGAGTGCTGGATATATATGGGAAAGAAGCAAAATATAAACGCTGTTATAATCTGAGTCTTTATCTTGTTGATAGAAAGAATATCAGACATCTTTCCCGCAAATATAACGGAAACAGGTATCATCGCAACGCCAAAACATGTAGTGAAAAACCTGCCCATTACATGTAGAGCAATGGGGTGGCTGTCAAATATCGCATTTGGATCAGCGTGCCATAATATTTTTGAGGCAACAGACAGAATCAGTGCGACACACTTTATCTCAACCTGATCAGGACGATTAACTACATGACAGATATATGTATGATTCTTGATTAGATCCAGTGCAGGCAGCATGATAAACTGCTCATCAATATTAAGAATCTGAGGATCTCCCCAATAACATGCAACTATACGCATGGCAAGGGCTATTATCATCAGTAATCCTATAAAACAAAACAGTATTAATTTATTTTTATTTTTGCTTTTCATTATTTATCCAGTAATTCCCAATTATTTAATTCAAAAATATTTTCTTCAACATGATACCATGGTGCATTATTATAGTTAAACTGATTTCTCTCGAGGGATATATCATGATCTCCGCTTGTTACCACATTTATACCATTAATCTTGCCATCCATATTTACCGGATTACACGTATAAGGATTTACAGGATTCAGTATTATTCCCTCCATAGCAATAGCTGGAGTATCAGCATTTGTCATAAAAGTATAATCATATGAAAAACCTGAACTGTCAAAATCCTTTACCATGAACAAAGGATTAAACCACATGACCTCTTCGCCTGTAGGAAGTCTGTAATCTGGGAACTGACCTAATCCTCTTCCATGATCTGCTACGATAATGATTCTTGTATTATCATATACGCCCTGCTCTCGCATCCAGTCAAAATAATCTGCAAGTATCAGCATCGCCGCCATATTGCAATGATAATGGCCAACACTTATATCAGGTTCATCTCCAAGAGCCATTGTCATGCCATTACTTTCTCTAACCTGATATAAGTCATAATCTGAATTATCTATATTATCAACTGCAGTATAATTAGGAAGCTGTAAGATGCATGGCTCATGGGTAATATTGTTATCATACATAAATAATGTATCCTGATCAGACTCTTCAATAACCGATAATTCTTTTAAACTCTCCAATGAAGCATATGACTGGTAAAACAATACCGGAACATCAAGTGTCTTGCTTGCTACAGCTGACATATAATTACCGGCATCATAAATATCATCCTGAATTATTGTCGGCGCCGTTCTCAAAATGCTGTAAAAACAGAAATTCCTCTTCATTACATCCCATTCTGTTTCCACATCCCTTCCACCTCTCATAGTCTTTTCAAGATGAAAAGCATTGAGATTATCTATATCATCAAATATGGAATAATCTGAAAAATCATTATATCCAGCATAGGGTACATCACATACTGTTATCTTTGCATTATCCTCTTTAAACAATAATGGCATTAATCTAAGTGCTTCATCATGTTTATCTGCCAGCAGTTCTGTACTTCTTCCATCGATTGCTTCCGGTGTATAATCATATCCACCAAACAATGCCGGTGAACCCATATTTGTATATGCGGCAAATGAAGCTGTATTAGGGTAATAAACAAAACCATCTAACTTTTCTTTTAACTCAGGTTTTTCATCAAGAATAAATGGCAGGTACGCGCCAATAGCTCTGTCCAACATAATTACCATTACATTTTTTCCGTCTGTGCTTAATGGTATTACTCTTTCTTCTCCATCATAGAAATCGCTTACTTCAATGCTTTCTAATTCTTTCGCTGTCATTATATATTGTTTTGCGGAAACAAAAGTCATGCTGAGAAGTAAAAGTACAGACAATACTCTCACTACCTTTTTTATTTTTGCCCATAAAATAAATATTATTACTGGCACAAAAATGATGATTACCAGATTAATCAGCTTCATCACTTTATCAAATCTTGGGTATGTATCAAATACAAGTTCAGAAGTAAGACTGCCAACCTTTGCCTGAAAGAAGAAATAATTTATCAGAGATAGTATAAATGCTGAGCAAAAAATCTTTACACATGTTTCTTTCTCTTTTTTGCCACAAACCCAGTATATAATACCTCCCCATAACAGGAATAATCCTGAGAAAATGCATATGCTTGTCCATTCGAAATATAGGGGAGATTTGTATTCAATCAAATCGACAAATTCCATGGGAGAAGCACTTATAACAGATAATGGTATCATTACACCAAATAATGCTGTCAATGACAAAAGAAATACAACGGCATCCTTTGTTGAATCATATTTATCTATTAATTCTTCAACTTCTTTATTTTTCTTTTTACCAAGTAATAATGATAATAATGGAATATAGAAAATACAGTAAACTAATCCAAATATTAATAATGTCTCATAATCCTTGGTCACAAGAATATAAGAAATCTTTCCCATCACAAACGAAAAGATAATGAATCCATTTCCTGCTGCCAACGAAATAATAGCAAGCAGTTTCTTTGGATTTTTGACGTATTTCATTACAAAATTCTTTACTAGAGAAAAGATATTGTTGAGTGTCCAGTAGAGTACGAGTCCTGAAGGACTTCTGTAAAGCAAAACCAGAAACAAGAGTGCCAGAAGATAAGGCTGGAGCTTATCCTTAAATGATAAATCTTTAGTGTATATTGCTGAAGAAACATAATTAATCGCCGTCATCAGCACAGGCAAAACATTAATATGAATTCCCGCTATTACAAGGAGTCCGTCTTCTGCACCAAGATCTGACAGAGGGCCAAAAGAATATCCCTTCAAAAGAGATAAATTAAAAAGAAAATGATATGCTGCAATAAAAAAGGGAACCTGAAGAAGTAATGGGAATATACCCTGGATACTCTGAAGCTGATGATAGTTCTGCTGCCTGTAATACGTTGACAGCATCATAAATCTCTCATCACCTTTAAATGTCTTTTTAATATGGTCGACCCACTTTTTTATTTTCTTTTCTTTCTCCCGCTGTTGCTCCTGAATGGCATCAGCTCTCATATATAAGGGAAGTGTCAGAAAACTGACTCCGAAACTAACACCAAAAATCGCCCAACCGGCATTACCGATAAAGCGATACATGATGGCGAAAATGATTTCCAGTAAATATTCAATTGGCTGAATTACTATATTGTATAACATTATTTATTTTGCTCTTCAGAAACCGTGGCCACTTCGCCCGGTTCCTTAATATTCGTCTCTCTCGCCAGATATATTGGTCTGTTTTTAACCTCCATATATATTCTGGCCATATATTCTCCTATCATTCCAAGGATAGTAATAATTACTCCGCCAAGCAGAAGCATAACAATAAGGAGGGTGGCATAACCGTTCCTATCTGCAGTAGGAGAATTAATAGATGTAATGAATGTAAATATCGCAAAAGCTATGGCTCCTATCGTAACAAGTGAACCTAAATATACTACTCCCCTAAGCGGTGTAGTAGCAAATGCCATAAAGCCCTGAAGTGCATATCTAACGAGGCCTCTGAAACTCCATGTAGTCTCACCGGCCACTCTCTCGACGTCCTTATATTCTATCCATTTATTTTTAAAGCCTATCCAGCTGTATATACCTTTTGTAAATCTCTCAGATTCCGGCATGGAAACTATCGCCTCGGCAACCTTACGCTTCATGAGACGATAATCTGTTCCACCCTGAACCAGATCCATACCTGTCAGATTATTAATAATTCCAAAGAATAGCTTTGAAAATAACTTTCTGAATACAGGCTCGCCATGACGAGCTACTCTCCTTGCGGACGCACAATCGTATCCTTCTTTCTCTATGGCATCAAGCATCTGTTCTATAAGCTCCGGGGGATGCTGGAGATCTGCATCAAGTATTCTTTTCCAAAGTTTCTGGACAGGGAAATATATTGGATCCTGCCTTTTTTCATCGTACCCGACGATAAGAATTTATCATGTATTTCAACCGTCTTTTTAATTTCATCTAATGTATTATCTTTACTGCCGTCATCTATATAAGTAATCGTAAAATCATAATTAAAAAGCCTATCTGACGAGAAAACCTCGCAGATACGCTTATAAAATAAATCTATACATTTTTCTTCGTTATAACATGGAACTATCAGTTCAATCGTATACATACAAATATCTCAAATAAAGGTTCTATCCTTTTTACCACAACACCTCTATTATACGATAAATCGACTAAAAACTCACTATTTATCCCTTTATTCTTCAATAACCTTCCGTGCGTACGAACATGTTGCCTCTAAGCGAACCATATTACGCTCAGATTCTTCAATAAGCCTAAAAACAAGCCTCTTTGCTATGCCTTTTCCCTCATACTCAGGCAATACCTCTGTATGATATATGTTCCATACACCATCAGATTCCTCATAATCACACTCACCAACCTGCTTGTCTCCGTCATATGCCACACTTCGGCGGTTCTCAATATCTGCTTTTACATCAATATTGTGCCTATACAAACAACGAAGTGCCCCTGAAGGACACTTTTCAATTGCCTGCCAGACCTCTTTATTATCAGCTTCATCAAGATTAATCCACGGTTTTCTGTTTATATTAAAGGTCTTAGGACTCCCTGTCACACATTTCTTAGCATGAAAGCACTTCTCAGAATTCCAGAAAACCACCAAATCTTCATTTTCATATATTCGATGCATAAAATACTCCCGTTTTATACTTTTTATACTTTTATCAATCCGAATGCCGACTCTGTAGCCTCTTGTGTATATCTGACGCACCATAAAGAACATCGGTAACTGTTACAACCCCTAGATCAATCACATAACAGACAAGATAATTATCTACAATCATCCTGTGAATTCCCATCGAATGCTCCGGTTCACATTCAAATAAACCATATCTATCAGGAAAAGAATCCAAAGATAAGATTGCATCAGCTATACGATTATATTGTCCCATAGTATTTTGAGGGGCCTGCAGTTTTACCGAAATATACTGATATAAGGCTTCCATATCAGAAAGAGCATCTTCTGTGATGTTAACAATATATTTCTCCATCAACTGTGGCTCTCCCGAAATTTATCAAATGCTGATGCTGCGTTCTGAGTTCTACCAGTCTTATATGATTCATATCCATTTTGTATTTTTGCATGTATCTGCTCTTCAGTCATTTTTGTGGCATCAATACTTTCGGGAGCATTCGGTAGTGTCACTGCAAACGGAATTCCTCCTACAAGTACTATCTGATTTAAAAACATATCAACTGCAGTGGACATCGGAATACCAAGACGTCCCAATA
>CADBFE010000024.1 GCA_902793845.1 uncultured Lachnospiraceae bacterium
GCCGAAACAGTCTCCTTTAAATCAGAATAAGGACTGCTACAGCCTGTAAGCCATAGCAGTCCCATCAAAAATATACTTATTAAAAATATCTTTGATCTGCCTGTCATTTTATTCCTGCTCTGAATCTGTCGTATCATCCACCGGTGTAACCGAGTCTGCATGGAATGTGATCGTATACTCGATCTCATACGGCTGGCTCATTGCAACGGTATCTCCGATCACGGTGATCGGCTGGTCAAAAACCGTGACAGGGATTGTAAATACCGAGTTGCCCTCAGTATTTTCAGGGAGATATTTCTCTCCGTCCACTATCATGTAATCATAATTTTCACTGCTCCATGTGATCGTCGCAGTAACCTGCTCTTCATCCACATTTAATATTGCAGGAGACTCGATATATGCCCTGCCGCTGCCGCCTTCAAAATCAAACTCACATGTGTAGGTACCGGAAACCCGGCCGCCGTTTATGAGCTCGTCTGATTCAGCTGGTTCAGTCTCCGTATCATCAGCAGCTTCTATTTCTTCAGTCACTTCAGTCTTCTCTTCCTCTTCAACAGGGGATGATACTACGACTTTGTGGTCATACCATACTTCCTTGGTACCGATGAGAGCAAGATCAAACTCCTCATCAAGATAAGGCACCGGTACATCGTATGCATATACTTCCTCGGATAAACCATCAGGATATGTAACGGTCTCTGTCGTAGGATTTATGAGCTCCGCGCCCTCTTTTGAGGCGTCCTCGGCAAGGCCGGGATAAAGATTAACCACATTTTTAGAAGGCATGATAAGATGCACTGTCATCTGGCCGTTTGAAACAGTCAGGGTAGCTTTGCCGTCGCATACCTCATTTACATGAAACATTGTATTGTCTGTTGTAAACTTTACGGTGTAGGTACCATCGGCAAGTGCCGGATAATCAGCGGTCCCTGCCGTCTGATCATCCGAAACCAATCCTCCCCCGTTACACCCGAATATAGCTACGGACAATACGATCAGTAATGCGAATATTATTCTCTTACTTTTCATTTATTTATTCTCCGAAATTATTCACCGATTGCATCAGCTGTATGCTGTACATAAATCTCCTGGATCTCAGGGATCTCACCAAGACCGTTGATCTGGCAGTCTACAGACTCAAACTTTCCTGAAGCTGTAAACATGCTCTTCCATGAATCCTCATCGTCGCCTGCCATATCATTGTTGGCATGATCACCTGCAACAACCATGAGGGGACGGATGATAACCTTTGTATATCCTGCTGCAGATACAGCGTCGATAACTGCCTCACATGCTGTCTCCTCAGGCTCACCCTCAACAGTACCGATAAATACGTTGTCATATCCGAGCTCAGCCATCTGGGTCTGCATCTGGCTGTATGAAACCTTTGCTGTATGTGATGTACCATGTCCCATAAATACAAATGCAACACCGTCTGCTGCTGCAGCGTCAAGGTCATCATATCCTGCAAGCTTTACTGCCTCAGCTACCACGATAGTAGCAACGGCTTCTTTATCTTTATTAATAACTGTAGCATCGGTGCCTACCTCACCAAGAAGAGGCTCTGCGATAACTACCGAATCAAACTTGTCAGCATACTCATCAAGTACTGCTACAAGCTCGTCGTACTCAGCACCGTGCATCAGGTGTGTAGGCTGAACTACGAGATTCTTTACACCATTGTCCACTGCACGGGCAAGAGCCTGGTCCATATTGTCAATAACCTCTCCGTCACGGGCCTGTACATGGTTGATGATGATCTGGGCTGTAAATGCTCTCCTGACTGTCCAGTCGGGATATGCAGCTGCGATGGCATCCTCGATACCCTTGATATCAGCTACACGGCTGTCATTAAATGATGTACCAAAGCTGACTACGAGGATCTCGTTCTCACCGATCTCATCCTGGTTTCTCGGATCATCTTTTGATGCATCACCTGTATCATTGCCAAAGTAATCGGGATCGGCATACTCACCCTCTACGAGTTCCTTCTGGGCATCTGTAAGGGCATCCCATGCTGCTTTTGCATCAGCGCACTGCTTATCCGTATCCTCTGTTCTCTCCTGTACATAGATTGCGTCGATGAGCGCAGCTACGTTGTCTGCTGCTGCCTGATCTTCATCAGAGCTTTCCGATGTGACTGCCCCGTTATCTGCCGGTGCTGTTCCGTTTTCTGCGCCGCAACCTGCGAGGCAGAGGGCTCCTACCATTGATGCGAGGAGCATTACTGTGATTTTCTTTTTCATTTCTTTTTCCTCCAAAATATATTTAAATACCGGGAATACAAAAACGAAAAAGAACACAAAAAGATTCCGAAAAAGTTTTCGAAAAAAAGAAAACCCTTTCCCGGATCGGTAAAGGGTCTGCATACGAAAAACACATATCGCACAACCATTTTACTCGTGGTCTGAAACTTTCGTTTCTGTACATTAACCCAGGCAGGTCTCCCGGCTCACAGATCGTTACTCCGGCCATCTTCCCGGTTTCCCAGTGATATGTCGGCCTTCGCTCCCTGAATACGGTGACGAGTTCGTGCAGGATTCTCACCTGCTTCCCTTTTCACCAAAGCCTGTTATAAAAAACTGCTTTGACACCTGAATCTATCCTGTATTTAATTTCACCTAAAATTAACACACATTTACACGGATTTCAACCGTAAAATACTCAGCCTCCCGTAAAATCCGTATCCATAGCTATCTGGAGATGATAATCTGGGTACGACTTAAGGATATCGTCTACTACTTCGCTGTGAAGCCGGCCTCTGTCAGGGACATCAAAGCTGACTACCATATCAAAGCGCATGCTCTTTTCCTCCTTATCCAGAAAGAATCCGTGCATCTGCTTAATATACTTATGGGACATGACTATCTCCCGGACATGCTCCCTGGTATTTATAATGTCCTCATCGCTTGTATTTACCGAGTATACACCTATGGCTGTCAGTACTACGCCATGCTCAATATATACAGCCTCCTGGATCCGCCTGATGAGACGGTCGAGCATATCTGCCGAGTAGGTGTCAGGCACCTCGATGTGTACCGAGCCGTTCCATGAGTCAGGGCCGTAGTTATTAAGGACCAGGTCGTATGCCCCCTGTACATCAGGGAAGCTCCGGACAGTATTTTTAATACTCTTATCAAGCTCCGGATTGTTTCTCTCCCCGAGGATCTGGGATACGGTCTGCTTTAACATCTCAAATCCGGACTTAATGATGATCAGGGAGATGATGGCACCGAGCCAGGGCTCAAGGGATACACCTGATGTCAGAAATATTATGGCTGCCACGAGGGTCGCTGCAGATATAACAGAGTCGAGTCTCGCATCCTCTCCGGAATTTACCAAAGATGGGGACCCAACCTTTTCACCAACAGACTTTACATATATGCCAAGAACTATTTTGACAATGATAGCTACGCACACGATAACGAGGGATACATAGGAGTAATCAGGTGTCTCAGGGTTAATGATTTTTTTAACCGATTCCGTGAGGGATGTGACACCTGCATAGAGTACGATGCCTGATATGATCATCGCACTTAAATATTCTATACGGCCGTAGCCAAAAGGATGCTTTTTATCCGGCTGGCGGTTTGCAAGTTTGGTACCTATGATCGTGATCAGGGAACTGCCTGCGTCAGAAAAGTTATTGACAGCATCCATCACGATGGCGACGGAATTGCTGAGGATACCTATCACTGCCTTAAATGCTGCCAGGAGTACATTGGCTGCTATGCCGATCATACTCGTCCTGACTATTATCTTTTCCCTGTCTGAATTTATCTTTTTCATAATCTGATCACCAGTAGTATTCATAAAATTTCATTGTATATCCGCCCTCAAAGGTTGCGCCGCCGTCAAGGGCCTCGGTAAACTCACGCTGACTTAAGTCTCCCTCAAAGTCCACTGCATCGCATCTGCCATACCATGGCTCGATACATATAAACGGTGCATTTTTGCCCTCAGGTGACCAGATGGCAAAGAGGGGAGTATCAAAGGCTACATCCACGATATGCCTGCCCTCCTCATCAGCTATACCGACACGCTTTGTCTGATTACCTTCTATCATATATGTACATCTGTCAAAGAAATCATCGGTGATGGTGGCAAATCCGTCTGTAAGAGGCAGGACTATATCCTCACGGAGGGCAAGGCCCTTTGCCACATCGTTGCCATGATGATGGATCTCGGAGACGCCCTCAAAGTAAATTTTATATCCCGACTTGCAGTTCTTTTTAGCATCCCTGTCAAATCCGTGGACGGGACAGAGGAATGCGGGATGGGCACCTATGGAGAAATACATGGTCTCATCGGCAGGATTTTTAACACGCCACATGACCTGTACATCATCGGTTTCGCCGCTTTTAATGATACGGTAACCGATCTCGAGTCTGAACTTAAACGGATACTTTTCAAGAGTCGCTTCAGATGACTCAAAGGCAAACCATATCTCATCATCAGCCTGACTCACAAGGGTAAACTCATTATCCCTGGCAAAGCCGTGCTGACCCATGGGATATTCCCTGCCCTGCCATGTATACTTTTTATCCTTTAAGCTACCCACAAAAGGAAAGAGCACCGGCGATGTCCTGCCCCAGTACTTGGGGTTTCCATACCACATGTACTCTCTCATATTATTTTTGTTTATGACAGACTTTACCTCCGCTCCAAACGAATCGATCTCGACTTTTAATCTCTCATTTTCCAAAAAATATCTCATGAAATGTTCCTCCATGTATTTGTTCACAGTTTGTTAACGCGACAGGCACCATGCTTATGACTCATTAACCAGTTTACCTGTCATATGTTCCGGGTTAAATTCCAGACATTGAACCCTTGGAAATGCATTCTTTAATTCCTTCTCCAGATACTCTGCATCATCGGTAAACTTCCGGGTCAGCTCAGTGCATATATCTCTTGCCTTATCCTGATCTTCTACAAGGCTTATCCTGCCAAACAGGATGACGCTCTTTATATTAAGGGCCCAGTCTCCTTCTTTGCGATAACCTTCATCATATACACAGTAACTGGCTTTATCGCATGCTTTTATAGCGTCAATCTTATGTCCCTCTTTTGCTCCGTGAAAGTATATTTTCCCATCCTCTTCACAATACCAATGATCGATAGGGAGTCCATAAGGATATCCATCATCGCCGATCAGTGAGAGGACGCCTCTCTTGGTATTCTTCAAAATCTCTATGCACTCTGCATCAGAAATCTGCTGCCTGAATCTTCTCATTTTCCTAAACATTATAAACTCCTCTATACATTTAATTATAAATAAACATGTTCCATTTCTTCATGTCAACGGCAGTTTCAGATATCGCGCTAATTGAGGTTAGGCGCCATTGTAAGCGCAATTGAGGTGTTTTTCATAATTTGTACCTCCTTCCTCAATGTTTATTTTATAATAATTTAATCAGAGGCGAAAAAAGTTGTTTTCCCGTGAGGTCAATTTTTTTGACCTCACCAAATCTTCAAGTTCTTCTCTTGATATTTGGAATCGAAAATCTTCGTCAAATTTTTCAATATTATTTTTCACTTGCTGATTAAATGCCTTAATATCCTAAGAATTTCTTAAGTCCCTCATCTTTAAGAAGGTCCTCTTTGTAAAGTCCGAAGGAATGACCGGGGACAATCTCCTCATACCGGTCAAGAAAATCATCATAAGTTTTGGCCTCAAAGCAGTCTGGGGTAATGAAAAACTCTCTGCTTCCTCCTGTCACACGGTCCCCTGCCGTAACATTTACTTTATAGTCGCCTGAGCTCAATTTTGATACAACATACTGCTCAAGATGCCATCCGTGTATCTCAACAGAACCAAAATTAACTTTATAACCCGAAACAACTGTATTGGCCCGGAGCGCTGCCGAACGATAATCGTCTGCAACACATTCTATAAAATCTTCCGACGAACCGTAATTGCAGATTGAAGCAGAAGCATCATCATACTCCCGTACAAATTCCCACTCTCCGTTTATCTGCCTGATATCATATCGGCAGGAACCGGCTATCTTTTTTGTAAGCCAGGTATATTTCTTCTTAACTTTATTAAATGCCTTTTCAAGGTATACATCTATATCATAGCCGAGCGCAAATTTCTTTTCCGGATTGGAATCCTTAACCATACTCTTTGTATACTTACAAAGGAAATCGATAAATTCATCGGCAGTACTTCCGTCTGTCCACTCATGTACAATCCGGGAGCCGTTAAATGTACCGCCATCCTGGCCAAAAACGAAATTGCCGTGAAGAGGCAAAATATCATAGCAGGGCTCAACCTTTTTCATCTGATTAACGGTAGCCCATGGATAAGTTTTTTTAAGCTTCTTACAAGCCTTTTCATAATATGTATCAATATCGGTTCCGTATATGAACTTATCAGGATCAGCTTTGGGATTTTTATTTAACTCTTCTTCATGAAGTCTCTCCCGCTCAGCTTCCTGTTCTCTCTCAAAGATATCATCAGAGCTAAGGGGAGCCCATGCCCATACTTTATCCATGCTGTGGCTTGCAAGAGCCGATGCATATATAAAAGCACCATCATCTTCGCCATAGCTGTTCCATCTGCCGGCTGCCAGAGTACCATCATTCATAATCAAAAGACAAAACTGCTCCTCACCCGGGAAATCACCGTCTTTAAAGGATTTAAAACCAGATATCTCTACAGAATGGATACCTTCGCCTCTTGGGCCGTTATTGATATAATCCAGATCTTTTTTAAGACAATTTGATAAGTCATATCCGAGGGAATGATATTTTACAACTTCTTCACCGTCAACGCTGTCGCCGGTGCCCCTGTTAAACTTGCCTGCTTTACTCTTTTTATCCTTATAATTTTGTGGAAGCCATTCACCTGCAGTATGACGGCCGTCCTTTAACTCCAAAAGACAGTATTCACCATATTCAGGCAAATCCTTAACAACAAAATCATGAAATTCATTAAAGAAAACGCTCAGTTTACTGTAATCACAGATAAACTCATCTTTTACCATTTAAATACCCCTTTTTACATCACTTACCTTTTTCCGCATTATGCTTAGCCTGTCTGACCGAATCCTTCGTGATATACCTCGGAGCTTTCTTAACTTCCTTCTTATCTTTTCCTGCATTCTTATCATCCGGCATCTCTTCCCCGATGATAACCTTGCTCTTGGCTTTCTTTGCAGGGCTTTTTGACGCGCTCTTTTTACCCTTTGCCTGCTCCTGCTCTTCTGTGAGCTCCTCCTTGAGCTGGTCAAAGGTGACTTTCGTGATGAGCTGTCTGCCTCCGCCAAGGCGGGGTATCTTCATGTCTTCCATGAGACGGGCAGAGACTTTTCTCGTAAGTCCCATGTTGTGGCCGGGGCTCTCATGGGTTTTTATGTAGTCCTTTGAAGCTCTGTTTAAATCTTTGTAGAGTTTGTCGATGGCTGCCTTGTCCTCGTCGGAGATAGGATCGCCCTGTTTGTAGGCAGCGGATATCTCCGTCACTTTGTTTATGATATTTTCGACTGCGCCGTACATCCATTTGTAGCTGCCGCCGTTTTTGTGTACTATGCTGTCTGTGTCTGTGAGCTCTTTTCTGATGCCGGCGAGGAAGTCTTTGTCATTTATGAGATCGTCGATGTATACCGGACGGGCTTCCACGCCGGGGTATTTCTTCTCAATACGGGTCGCCTTGTTGTAGGTGATCTCTTCATGGGCGTCGTTCTCTTTGGTAGGATAATTAAATCTGACGATACGCTGGTATCTCTTTACATCAGCAAAGAGGTTCACCTTGGGCTTGTTGTCAATACCCTTCCAGCTTTCAGAGCATTCGGAGATCTTCATACGTTTAAATTCTTCATCGTCTTTGATCTTTATCTGATTTGACTTTATTGCTTCTTTGACATCATCTATTCTCCGGTAGCAGGCGTCAATCTCGTCGTCTCTGAATCCAAGGTCTGCAAAGGCGAGCTTTAAGTCCTCTTTTTTGATGTTCATGAGTCCGTTGTACATATCCCTGCTGATTACCTTCATCTTGGAAGGGGGAGTGGTAAATACATTTGAGTCAAGCTCTGCTGTCAGGTTGTCAAGGAGTGTACCGCCTCTGTCATTGTCGATCATTTTGATGCCGGTTACCACGACTTCATCATTGGCATTGCGCTTTGTATCCACGACGATATTGCCTGGGTGGAGATCGGTAGCACCGAATATATATCCAAATACCTGTATATCAGCGATATCCCTGAGGACCTTGCCTGAATTAAAGATATTATCGTCCTGCTCCATGGCTTTGAAGAGATCGTCTGTGGATTTCAGGTTGTTGAGATCCCTTCCGTTTGCCTTGGCCTGGAATACACCACGGCGGACGTTGCCCTCTTTGTCGGTGACCTCCATACGCCTTGCATCTGTTACGACATCCGGGATGCCTGCCAGTCTGGCGAGACGGGCCATAGCCACGTTTCTGTTAGGGAAGTTCTGGCCCTCCTCCACACGGCCTACGTAGGTATTGCCGTAGAGGTTGTGGAGACGGAAACCTGTATCGTATACATAATCGATGAGTCGGTTGCGCTTTTCTTCATCATTGGCAAATTCCTCCAGTCTCATGTCTACATCGTGTTCAAATACATTCTCAAAGAGGGATTTGAAAGCCGCTTTAAAGGGGGCGCCGCCGTCTCTCATCTTGTTTACATCATATTTCTTAAAGAGCTCCTCCGCCTTGATAAAGGGCTGTGCAAAATCTCCCCAGATCTGTCCGCCTACCCGGGACATTGATGCAAATTCATTATGAAAGACCTCAAGGTAATCTTCGGGATAGAGCTCCCTCATCTTGTCACCGATGCCTTCCAGGGAGAGGGAATCGATATCCTCTGTAAAGAATCCTTCTACCACACCGTCTGCCGTCTCGACAGCTAAGGGGATACGGGTACTTGAGTTGCCGCCTACGAGCTTTAAGTCCTTTTCCGCTACGTCAAGCTGTACATCTTCTATCCTGGCCCTGATGATGACTCCTGGGATCTCTACCGCCGGATCCTTTTCACTGATATTCTGGAGAGCACTTAAATCTGCCGTCAGGATCTCCTCGATGGCTTTTACCGATACGAGTCTGGCCTGGCCGTAACCGCTTGATCTTGAGTCGCCCTTGTTTTTAAGGTATTTTTTGCACTGCTTTATGGCCTCTGTGTAGAGGGCCTCGAGTCTGGCCCTGTCATCGGCCGTAGCTTTCTTATAATTACCGTCTTCATCAGGGGTTGAAAACTTTTCATACTCCCGGCAGAGGCTGCCGATAGCATTTTTCATATCTGTATATTTACCGCTGTCCGAATGGCCTCCGGTATCGATACTATTAAGATTTTCAAGTTCCGTGTCTAATCTTTTGTTTCCTGATGGCATAATGTAGTCCTCCTTTTATACTGTTAATCCTTTAAACTTTTATTTTTTATATTCTATAAATCCGTAATTTTCCAGCATTTTAAAATACTTCGTGAGTCTTGGATAAAGGGGGTCGGCTTTGTCACCGAAATGTGCTGCTACCAGCTGTCCTATATCATAGACAGTTTTCTCTCCGTCTATTAAGGGATATATATAGCTCCCAAATTCCTCAAGATGTATCTGTGATACCTTTGGCTTTTTAAGGAGCGCCTGGGCTATTTTGTTAAATAACCCTTTGTTTTCCACATATATGGTAACGTTCCCGTCCCTATCTGTCTCCCATTTATTGCCTGACCTTAAAGGGATGTGATCAAGATAGTTGTCTTTTTTATCCGGCATTACTTTGCATCCTCTTTTTTATTATCTGCATTTTTGCCAAGGGCAGCCATTGCTACGGATACAGCCATGATGATGAGGAGGATGATACCTCCGATAGTACCGAGGTTTACGCTGCCTGAGAAGTCGATCATCTTATCGATACCAAGGACTGCCAGGACTGCGAGGATGATACCAACTAATCCCTCACCTGCGATCATACCTGAGCAGAAGAGTACGCCGGTGCCGGCTTCATCATTTTTCTTATCACCGGTTTTAGCAGCCTTTTTATCAGCAAACCATCTGATGATACCGCCGATCATGATAGTCGTGCTGAGCTCTAAGGGGAGGTATAGACCGATGGCTACAGGGAGTACGGGGATACCGAGGATCTCGACTACCACTGCAGAAAAGATACCGATAAATACAAGTCCCCAGGGGAGGTTTGCATTCATGACACCCTCTACGATCATCTTCATAAGGGTTGCCTGGGGAGCTGCCAGCTCTGTGGTACCAAAGCCCCATGCCTTATCAAGGAGTACGAGTACGCCGCCGATAGTGAGGGCCGATACTATGGCTCCGATGATCTCGCCTATCTGCTGCTTTTTAGGTGTGGCTCCGAGGATGTATCCTGTCTTTAGATCCTGGGATGTATCACCTGCCATGGCTGTGACGATACAGATGACTGTACCGATCAGGATGGCGCCTACCATACCGTGGGCACCGTTGTCTCCCGTGATCTTCATGACTGTAGTCACAAAGAGGAGGGTTGCGATGGTCATACCCGATACAGGGTTATTGCTGCTGCCGACGAGTCCTACCATCCTCGATGAGACTGCGCCAAAGAAAAATCCGAATATTACGATGAGTATGGCTCCCACAAATGATACGGGGATCTGGGGGAGGAATGCGATGAGGAGTACGATCACAGCTATACCGATGAGTACCACCTTCATACTAAGGTCCTGCTCAGTACGCTTCATGCCGCCGGCTCCCGAGCCCTTCATGCCCTTCATGGCATCCTTAAATGTAGTCACGATGAGGGGCAGGGATTTAACGAGGCTGATGATACCGCCTGCTGCAACCATGCCTGCTCCGATGTATCTGATGTAATAGCTCCAGAGGGCTGATGCTCCGTCAGCGCTATAGATATTCATGATGGTATCGGTGCCGGGATAGAGGATCGTATCGGCTCCGAATATTGCGATGGCCGGGATAAATACAAACCATCCGAGTAATCCGCCGGCCAGCATGTATGATGCGATTTTTGCTCCGCATATATATCCCACACCTACAAGAGCAGGATAAACCTCTGCAGAGAGCTCTGTCTTAAGTGACTTTATATTAGCAGTGACTACGCCGGGGATGATCTTGAATCCGTCCACAAGAAACTTAAATACTGCTGCCAGTCCCATACCGATAAATACGGACTTTGCACTTGATCCGCCCTCTTCTCCCGCAAGGAGTACCTCTGCACATGCCGTACCCTCGGGATAGGGGAGTACGCCGTGCTCTGCTACTATGAGGGCATTCCTAAGGGGTATCATAAAGAGTACGCCGAGGATACCGCCAAGAAGAGCTATGAGTGAGATGGTGACGAGGTTTGGTGTATCCGTCACACCGTCCTTGGCCCATAAAAATATTGCGGGCATGGTAAAGATGGCTCCTGCTGCCAGGGACTCACCTGCCGAGCCGATGGTCTGGACCATGTTGCTCTCAAGTACTGAGTCCTTTCTCATAATGAGGCGGATGACGCCCATTGATATAACGGCTGCCGGGATCGATGCCGATACTGTCATACCTACTCTGAGTCCTAAGTATGCATTGGCTGCGCCAAATACTATGGCGAGTATGATACCCATGATCACTGATGTGACCGTAAACTCCGGTGTGATCTTTTCAGCCGGTATGTAGGGCTTAAAGTCCTGTTTGTTTTCCTGCATTTTTAATCTCCTATCTCCTTATTTTATTTATCCTAAATATATCCCCCCTGACACTGAGCTGACCGCAATGTGTCAGGTGGGATATTTTATGATCTAATGAATCTTACAACTCTGCGGAAAATGACTTTGTCCGCTTGATCGTGTTTTCTTTTTTCTTTTCCACTTTCTTTATGGTATTTGATCTGTGGAGAGCCGGCTTTTCCTCTTCTGTCAGGCTTTCAAGGCCCATGGGCTCTTTATGATTGGTGACCTGATAGTTGAGATTCTTTGTCACATTGAGGACTGTGCTCATGTTTTTGCGAAGGTTTTCCTGGCTGAACCTTGCAAGGTCAGCAGACATCTGGAATCTCTGGGCGCCCTTCTTGCCAAAGAAAGTCACGATACCACCGCCCTTTTCCTCTATCTTGTGCATATATGTCTTTGATGCTGTATTAAGATCTATAAATGCCCTATGGATATCGGCGGGAGAAGACTTTCCGTTTAAATCCTTTACCTTCTTTAATGCTTCCACCATCGCGGTAAACTGCTTTGAATCCTTCTCGGCATTTACATTAAAGGTCATCAGTTTGTTGTAGAAAGCTGTTGCCTTGTCAGTTACTGCCTTAAGGTCCTGTTTGTCTCTCTCAGCTGACTTTGTGGACATACGCTTATCCACGGGGATCTCTGTATTCATGGCCTTGTAGCTGTCTGCGAGGATGGTGCCAAATGACTTATCCTTAAGGTTCTCATCCTTTAAGATATTTTCGCGCTTAAGATTGCATAATCTGAGTGACTCATACATTCTGTCAGCGATCTCATCGATCTTTTTATCTGTCTCAGGATCGTTTGACCACTTCTGTCTGTTTTCACCCCTGTGCTGATCGATAAATGAGATCGTGTTCTGTACCATGACATCAAGGGTTTCAGGTGTATCATTAAGGCCAACCTTGCCGATAGTCTCCGCAAGATTCACAAGATCACGGGCATCCAGGCATTTATTTGCTTCCATACCTTCAATTAGGGTTTCTATCTGCTTGCCGGCTGTATCCACATCTCCAAAGAAACGCATGATATCGGATACTTCATCTGTGGCTGTCTTGTAATCGGCATACGATTTATACTTCTCGATCTGGTAATTGTCCTCTGTCTTCATGAGGATATAAAGGTCGCAGAGGGCATTCCATCTCTTATTGTCTGTACGCTTTTTAGGATCTCTCTCCTTATCCTTTTTAACCTTCTCGATACGGTTTACGTCAATGAGCTTTCGAAGTTCATGTATGAGGTCCTGTCTGGCCTTCATCTTGCCTTCCATGTCAAGACTCTCATCTGCCTCTGCAGCCATATTTCTGCGGATGGCTTCCTGGATACCTTTTACCTCGCTGCTCTTTGACTTTAATATGTAATCCATATTGTTCTGAGCTTCTACGCGGTCCTTGTCCCTCTCGCCCTCGTCCTTGTACTTAAGGAGCTCGCCGTTATCGAGGAACCAGTTCTTTACTTCCTCACGGATAGACATCTGTCTGGCTTCCTGGCCGCCGAGGAATGTATCCTCGGGGATGACCATGTTGATCATCTGGTCTACCTGGGAATATCTGGTCACACGGATTAAGTTGTGCTTCTCATCTGTTAAGTATACACCCTTTGGCAGGTCGTTGACACCGCTGCCTCTGTAAAACTCCTTGGTCTCTGCATCGTAGTATCCGTGCTGATGAGCCATACCGTCATCTTTCTGATTGAGCTGGGATTTATCAACACCCTCGAGGCCTACACCGTGAGGTGTGGTACCGATGATGAGTCGCTCCTGGCCCCTGACACGCTGGGGTCTGAAGAGCCATCCGCCTACGTCAAGGTCAGCAAGTGTGGTGACGATGGTAGTCGATGTCAGGTTGGGGATCTTTCTAAGGTCAGGTCTCCTGCGTCTGCTGTCAAATACGTCAGGACCGGGTACGGGATCACGCTGTACCAGATCAAAATGTACATTTTCAAGGAATCCCTCGTATCCCTTCTGGGCCTTTAACCACTCATATACCTCAAATACAGACTCTGATGCTGCGATGGCACCGCGGCTGTGTCCGTAGAAGTTAAGGTGTACCGGCTTCATCTTGTATTCGGGATTATCCTTATTCTTTTTATACTCCTCCATTAAGGGCTTTAAGAATTCCTGGGCACCCTTTAATGCGATAGCCACATTGTTGGATATACGGGTCTTGCCTGTATCGGTCATACCCATATATGTACATGAAGGCCCGGGGAGATGGTAGCGGATCTTGGTCTTGCCGTCACGGCTTGTCTCCTTCCTGCGGATAAAGCTGTCCTCATCGATCTTCATATCACCGATCTTACTGACCTTGTTTCCATACTGGCCGGTAAGATCAAGTGATGATTCAATACTGTCTGAGCCGTTCTTTTTTTCCTTGCCGGAGAGTCCGTGATGCTCTTTTCTGGGCTGGGCAAAACCGCTGCCTGCAAAGTCAAACTCGATGACTCTCTCGCCTGCATCAAGCTGGGCATTGCCTCTTGCATTGTGGAGAGGGATACGTCTATTCTCCTCACTGCCTTTGTACGCTGCATCTATTTCATCATATTTATCATTACCGAATATCTTCTTCATCGCATCGCGCTGGGACATTGCGGTCTTGAATTTTTTCTGTGAGTCATTAAGCTTGTGGGATTCAAGCTCCCTGTTATCAAGCTTTGGCAGTACGTATGTACCCTTGCGGCGCAGTATATTTTTCTGACGCTCACTCCTGACCCTGTTATGCTCAGATCCGAGGAATCTTAAGCTTTTCTTGTTTGTCTTTTCTGCCTCTGTTGCGGAGTTGACCTTCTGTACATAGTAGGGATCAAATTTTTCCTTGCCAAGCTCCTGTATAAGATACTGGTCACCGGCATACTCTCCGATGGCAGGCTTTCTCATATATGCCTCTCCGATCAGACCGGTGAATGAATCTGCGATATCAGGACCAAGAGTCTTTGTATAATTCTCTATCATCGCCATCTGTCTCTGATGTCTCTCAAATGTATCAAGTTTGTAGTCCATCATTGACTCAAGGAGAGCTTCGCCCTCGCTTTTAAATGGTTCAGCAGACTGGTTCTGAACGGTATCCCACAGTTTCTCTATAAGTGGCATATCCTCTACGGGCCAGCCGTTTTCGAGCATCTTTATCTTGAATTCATCTCTGGCTTTTTGAAAGGGATCAAGGGTGCCCTGGGACTCCTCAATGGAGAGAAATGCCCTGAGGGAACTGATATATCCGTCCACAAAACTCTTTACACTGTCCACGTTGAAGAGATTATCTAAACGCTGCTGTTTGTATACTGCTATTGATTCTAATTCATATTGTCTCATAACCGTTACCTCACATTTTGGTTTCTGTTGCTAATTACGATTATAGTACAGCAGACAGTGTTGCAATAGTGTTGCAGACATAGGATTTTATTAAACATTTTCTGCAATAATTTACAAATTGACACTCCCGTTACAAAAAAATATAATTATTTGTATGAAACATGTCAGAGTAGCCATACTGGTTCCCGGTATGATCACGGCGCAGGATGTAATCAGCAGCGCCAATCAGCTCATACTCCCAAGGGGCCTGGTATTAACAGACAAAGCCATAGCGAGACTTGAATCGTACGAGATCAAGACCATACGTATAGAGGATCCCGTGGATATGGAAGTGGAGGAAGTCCCTGAGGAGGGTGAGACCGTCGAGGAAGCAAAGCCCATCGACCAGTCACTCATCAATGACAACTCTGCCGACAATATCCTCGATGCCTTAAACGGTCTCCTGGATCAGGCATCCCCGGCAGAACCGGAACCTGAGATACAGGTATCAGAGCAGGAGGAGCCCTCCCACTTTGAAAAGATCCAGGCCAGCGAGGAGTTTAAGGAATTTAAAGAAGACTTTGAGGAGAACGTATCCCAGCTAAAGAGCCAGATCAATGATATCGTGGAGAAAAACACTCCCATTGATGTGACCAACATGCTGAGTCCCACCATGGACCTCCTCTCTACCCAGAAGAGCTCCTTTGGTGTATTTGACATGCTCCACAACATGAGGCAGTACGACGACCTCACCTACGCCCACAGCATGAATGTGGCCCTCATATGCAACGTATTTGCCCATTGGCTGAACCTCTCTCCCGAGGAGGTAGAGCTGGCAACAGCCTGTGGCATGTTCCATGATATAGGAAAGCTCAAGATAGACGACGCCATCATCAAAAAACCCGGAAAGCTCACTGATGAGGAATACAGGATAATAAAGTCCCATCCCGTAGAGGGATACAAGATACTCCAGCACCAGCAGATCAACGAGCATATCAAAAATGCCGCCCTGATGCATCATGAAAAATGCGACGGTACCGGATATCCCCTGATGGTAAAGACTGACAAGATCGATCCCTACGCGAGAATCGTGGCCATCGCAGACGTATACGACGCCATGACAAGTGCCAGATGCTACCGCGGTGCCCTCTGCCCGTTTACGGTCATCGAGATGTTTGAGCGGGAGGGTCTCCAGAAGTACGACGTAGTCTACATCATGACGTTTCTTGAGAATGTTATTAATACTTACATTGACAACAAAGTACAGCTGTCTGACGGCAGGATCGCGACGGTGAAGTGGATCGATAAAAAACTCCTGTCGAGACCGATGGTGATGCTGGAGGACGGAAGCTTTATCGAGTTGTCGAAGTATAAAGATCTGAAGATTGTGAAGATACTTTAATACAGGTTGTGTGGATAAAAATATATACCCCCTGACGCATTGCGGGTAGCTCAGCGTCAGGGGGTATATATTTTTATCCTTCGAAAACTTTTAATTTCCAACTGCTTTGAGGCGCTTCTTGCGCAGCTCGTTCTCACTGGAGAACTTTGTGATATCGGCGCCGAGGGACTCAAGCTTAAGGTCAAAGTCTTCATATCCCCGCTCGATATACTTGATATCCTCCACGATACTCTCTCCGTCTGCTGCCAGGGCTGCTATCACAAGGGCTGCTCCTGCTCTAAGATCCGGTGCCGCAATTACGGCTCCCGTATATTTCTCAACTCCGGTGATGATGGCTGTACCACTCTCCACCTTTATCGATGCGCCCATTCTGGTGAGCTCATCCACATACTTAAATCTGTTATCAAAGATACTCTCGGTCACGATGCTGGTACCTGTGGCAAGGCCGAGGGCAACCGTGATCTGGGGCTGCATATCCGTAGGATATCCGGGATAAGGAAGTGTCTTGACCTGGGTCGTGCTGAGCTTTTCAGGTGCGATGACTCTCACTGCGTCGTCGTACTCTACTACCCTGCATCCGGCCTCGATAAGCTTGGCTGTAATACACTCAAGGTGCTTGGGGATAACATTTTTAACAGTCACATCGCCATGGGTGGCTGCTGCAGCCATCATGAATGTACCTGCCTCGATCTGGTCGGGGATGATGGTATATTCTGAGCCATGGAGCTTTGGTACGCCCTTGATACGGATGACGTCAGTACCTGCGCCCTTGATATTGGCTCCCATACTGTTTAAAAAGTTGGCCAGATCTACGACATGGGGCTCCTTGGCCGCATTCTCTATGGTAGTCTTGCCCGATGCCATGCAGGCTGCCATCATGACGTTTATCGTAGCTCCTACGGAAACCTTATCCATAAAGATATGGTTGCCGGTGAGGTGCTCTGCGTGAGCGATGATGGAACCGTGCTCTATCTCTACAGTAGCGCCGAGAGCTTTAAATCCCTTTAAGTGCTGATCAATGGCCCTGATACCGATATTGCATCCGCCGGGAAGGGGTACTTCCGCATGACCGTACTTGCCAAGGAGTGCTCCTATCATATAATAGGAAGCTCTGATACGCTTCATGAAATCATCATCTATGATACATGCCGTGATATGTGAGCTGTCCATACATACAGTATGTCTGTCCCTGTGCTCAACCTTTACGCCGATACTCTCAATAGCCTGGAGGAGTACCATCGTATCACGGACATCCGGAACATTTTCTATTATAACGGGGTCATCTGTCATCACTGCTGCCGAGAGGATGGCGAGGGCTGCATTCTTTGCTCCTCCTATCTCGACTGTACCGTTTAGTGACTGACCACCAATTATTGCGTATTTATCCATAATAAGCCTCTATATTTTGAGTCTGAGGTAAATCAGGCCCAAATTCATGTGATATTATAATACACACATGATTTATTGTCAAAAATGACAAAAATATTACAAATTATTTATAAATAATTTAACGGGTTAACCTGGGTACCACCGATGATTATCTCAAAGTGGAGATGAGGTCCTGTTGAATTACCTGTGCTGCCCGATGCAGCGATCACCTGGCCCTGGCTCACCTGCTGGCCTGCAGATACGTAGATCTTGCTAAGGTGGGCATACCTGGTAGTCTTGCCATCGGGATGGCTGATATCGATACAGTATCCGTATCCGCCTCGCCATCCGGCCGATACTACCGTACCGCCGCATGATGCGTAGATAGGTGTACCAGTAGGAGTAGCCCAGTCTATACCCTTATGATACGTAGATCCGATACCGCCCGGAGAGCTCCTGTATCCAAAGTATGACGATATACGGCCACCGGCAAGAGGTTTGATATATGTAGGCGGCACGATGGTTCCGACCTCCACGATCTTTTGGGTAGGCTCTGCTATGACTACCTCATACACTGTCTCTTTATCGGTGATATCCGCATTTTCATGGGTTATACGCAGGACCGCCTCGTGATATCCGGCAGACGGCTGCTGACGGGTCACGGAGTCTGTGGTAAACCATGAATCGTTATAAATATATTCTGTAGGCAGGTTGTATGCCTCCTCGAGCTTGGCCTGCTCTGTCCATATAACCGAGAGGGCCGGCTCCGGCACTGTGATGACGAGCTCCTGGCCCGGCACTATTATGGAGTACTCATTATCGAGAGCGCTGTTCATCTCTATTAAGGCATCCATGGGGAGGTTTACCTTAAGCGAGATGCCTGAGAGTGTATCTCCCGCCACTACCTCATATACCTGCTGGACCTCCTGCTCATTAAGGAGTATATCCTCAACGTATGCCAGGTCCATGACATCTTCCTCATCTATATATGCCTCTACTATCTCGATATTTTTTGAGAAGCCTATGCTCTCGATACCGTAGTCGTACTTATCAAAGCCTGTCTTTAACGTATCCTTTATATCCGCGATATCATACGAAAAATCACCCTCAAATCCGCCGGTGATAAATCCGTCTGCAGAATTTTCCGATACGACTTCATTGTCGCTGACTGACCCTGTATCATTTTTATAAATATTGGCAGCAAGGACGCTGAGCTCCCTGGATGTATCAAAACCGAGGCTCACGTCAAATGTATCCTGGACATCATATACAGAGATGGCATCCTCAAAAAAAGCAAGGACATCGTCCGAGCTCTTTAATGTATAATTCTCATCGCCTACTTTGAGATAATAGGCCTTGCTCACCGAATCATCCACTGACTCGGAGAGGACGTTGTACATATTTTCTATAATAACTTCATCGGGATCTACACGGCCGCTGAGTACGGCAGAAGCCTCACATGAAATATCCGGGACCTCGACAAATACCATATTGCCGGATGCAGAGTCGGCCAGCATACATCTGGCCTCCCTGTAAAAGTCCCTGATCTTGCTCTCGCTGTCTGTGACGCCGACAACCACACCGTTTACACTGATGGTGTAACGGTTTAGTGCCTGGGTCTCATACTTTGCAAGTGAGGGTAAAAAAATAATATTAAGAAAAACTATCAGGAAGATAGCCCTTAATTTTGATAATGATCTGAGTTTATCGTATTTGGAATGGTTATTTTTCGTATTACGCGAAACGGATGCCATTTTTTAAAATACTCCGAACAGCTTAAGGAGGATTGCGATGATACCTGCAAGGTCTACTCCGCCGAGGATCACTCCGAATATTGCGAGGAGCTTGACCTGGTTCATGAGCGCCGCATTTTTCTTGACCTTCATCTCGAGGGCTTCTGTCTGGATATCGATCTTTTCATTTATGACAGCCTGAACGTTACGGTATACCTTGACGCTCTCTCTGTGCATAAAGTCTTCATTGGTCTTGATCCTCTCCTCGAAAGCCTTTTTATTTTCCTGCTCACGCTCGAGGGCTTCCTGCTCTCTCTGCTCTTTATCCGAGTCGTCATTTTTAGCTACGATATTTGAGTTCATCCTCTGCATGAACTCAACGATCTCGCGGTTGTCCTGCTTAAGGCCGTAGATAGCGCTGTCAAAGGATGTCTTTAATGAATTCTTGGACTCATCCTGGCCTGCCTTTAATGTACGGATGCTCTCCTTGAGCTCGTCGATGGATGCCATCGCATTATTAAGGGCTTCGCTGTCTACTTCCTGGCCCTGCTCACTGCTCTCTGCTGTCTTTTCAGAGAGTTTTAAAAGGGCTGACTTGGTAGCCTCAACCGACTCAAAGAGTCCCCTTACATATGTATCAATAGTGTCTGTCTTTTCCTTAACAGAAGCGACCGCACTGCTTGTGGCAGTCATATCGGCATTAAGATTTGCGATATTGTCATTTACCGATGCATTAAGCACTGCAATATTATCATTAACGGAAGCAATGCCTGCATTGATGCTCTCTGCTGCCAGGTTATCTGTCTGGGGCGCTGCAGAAACAGATGCAGTCTGCTCCTTGATCTCCTCAACCTTGTCTGCAAGGGCATTTGTAGATGCGATCACCTGGCTCATGGCCTCATTTAATGCATCAGTCACAGACTCCGACATCTCTTTGGAGATAGCTGCTGCATCTGCGTCGCCCTCTTTTGCCTCTATCGAAAGAGTCCTGACCTTCTCAATACTCTCGTCTACGAGGGTATACATCTTTTCGGTCAGCTCAGCGTTTTTATAATTTAATTTCCTCATCTCCTGAAGAACGGCCTCGTATGCCTCAACCTGCTCCTCAAGTCCCTCCATCTGCATCGTATCTGCCTGGGAATTGGCTCTGATCATCTCCTGCGCGTTATAACGGTCTGCAAGGGTATCCATGAAATTATCCATATAAAAAGCTCCTCCTAAATATTGAACAGAGTATGTAAAAACATACCTATATATTCTATCATTTCAGAAATATTTATACAAGTTTACCAAATTTACTTTTGCTATATATTTACTCCCTGCTGCGGCGGGCCTCATACATAAGAAGGGCTGCCGATACAGCTGCATTTAATGATTCTGCCTGACCGTCCATCGGTATGGTGACTGTATCCGTCGACGACTCTATGGCTCTCTTTGTGAGGCCGTTGCCCTCATTGCCTATAAGCAGGGCTGTATCGCCCGTATAGTCGGCGTCCCGGTAGTCGCTGTCATATCCAAGAGCTGCCGCGTGTATCTTAAAGCCGGCCTTTTTCAGGTCATCCATCATATCATATATATCACCGTAGGCAAAGGGCATACGGTATATGGCTCCCATGGTGGATCGGATGACTTTCGGTGAATATATATCAGCTGACCCGTGACTAAGTAATATGCCTTTTACTCCGGCTGCCTCTGCTGTACGGAGCATGGTACCGAGGTTTCCGGGGTCCTGGATATTTTCAAGTAAGAGGATCGTGCCTCCCCCGTTTATGATATCTGCCGGTTCATGGCCTTTATATTTAACAACTGCCATGACACCCTGGGGCGTCACCGTACCGCTCATCTTTTCAAATACCCGGTCAGATACTGTCTCGTACTTTATATTTTCAAGCTTTGTCTTTACTCTCTCATCAGGGGATGACAGAAAACCTTCTGTCACATAGCACTCCTTTATCATATCCACCGGAGTCTCAGTAAACATGCGGAGGCCCTCAGCGATAAAACATTTATCCCTGCGTCTTGCCCTGCCGCTGTCACGAAGCTCACATACATATTTAATTTTGCTGTTGGAAGCTGATGTGATCATCAATTACTGCTTGTTGTTTCTGATGAAATAGATAAAGTCGAGTATATGATCTGCGATAAGTTTTCTGCCTGCCTCATTGGGATAAGCCATATCGGGAGTCAGATACTCCGATGCCGTGGATTCATTGATGGGGAATCCGTAATAATTATCGACAAATGTGACGCCTGATACCTCGTTGCACACATCTCTCATATGGGCCACATAATCGGCCAGTGTACTCACGCCGCTGTTTGTCACATCTGCGCCGGCGAGTCCGCCGTTGCCGTCATCCACCATAAAGTATGACGGAGAGCAGATGATTATCTGCATATAAGGGAACTGTCTCTTTAAGGCCTCGAGGCCGTATTTCATGGCTCCCATTACATTGTTGTAATTTTCAGATCCGTTGGCAGCCACTATGGACTCGGCGCTCTTGGAGAGTGCTCTCGCCTCAAGATAATCATCCCGGCCAAGACATATGATCATGATATCCGCAAGACCAAAGTCTGTCCTATAGAGCTTTGCCACATAATACTGATATATCCCCTCATCGTATGTAAGGGGCGCCGCCTTTGATAAAAGGTCATAATCATGAAGGGACAAAAACTGGGCCAGGTACACAAAAGAAAATGCCTGGTCCGGATGGTCGGGGCTGTATGAATCAGTTGATAAACACCATGTCTGACTGGGCAGTGCTATGGACGTAACATACGCTCCCGTCGCCTCCCTGATAAGGGCGGGGATACCTGTCTCGTCATCAAATGAATAGATGGAGTTGTCACCTAATATGACGATGCTCATCTTGCCGTCATCTTCATATCCGGGTACTTCCTCAGGATTAAAGTATGAGTACCAGTCAAGGGACTCGCTGGAGTAATCCTCGCTGAGTTCCACCTCGGATACATTGAGGTTTTTACCCATAGACCACTTAACGATAAGAAAGATGATGCATCCGAGTACCAGTACGATACCGGTGACGATAACCGGCATGGCATAGCGAAGAAAGCCGTTATCCTTTTCCGGCTTTCTGTGCTTTTTCGGATGGGGGCTTTCTTTATCCCTGTTTACGACAGGATGTCTTTCCTGCTCCGCCACTCTCTTTAAATATTCTTTTCTCTTATTAACGTTGTTGCCTGAATCCAAAATCTGTATTCCGATTAATTATAAAATCTTGCTCATCTCGTACTCGTACTCGGGAATCTGCTTTTCCATTGCAAGAGCCTCATCGATATCAAAGTCAATAAACTGACCGCCCTTATATGCGACTACGCGGTTTGTCTTGCCCTCTGTTAAGAGGTCTGCTGCCATCGAGCCCATTATTGAAGCGTAATATCTGTCCTTACAGGTGGGAGATCCGCCTCGCTGCATGTAGCCAAGGATTGTGGCTCTTGTCTCCATACCTGTAGCTGCCTCGATACGCCTTGCCATGGATGTGGAATGACCGATACCCTCGGCATTTATAATGATATGATGCTTCTTGCCGTTTTTACGGTTCTCAATGATATGATTAATGATCGTCTGTTCATTATAGTCATACTTTTCGGGGAGGAGGATGTCCTCTGCGCCGTTGGCAACACCGCACCAGAGTGCGATATATCCGGCATTACGTCCCATAACCTCGATGATGGAGCATCTCTCGTGGGATGATGATGTATCCCTTACTTTATCTATAGCCTGCATTGCTGTATTGATGGCTGTATCAAATCCGATGGTGTAATCGGTACATGCGATATCAAGGTCGATAGTTCCCGGAAGTCCTATCGTATTGATACCCTCGTGGGAGAGCTTCTGGGCACCTCTGTAGGAGCCGTCGCCGCCGATGACCACGATGCCGTCGATGCCGTGCTTTCTGCATATATCGGCTGCTTTCTTTACACCCTCTTCCGTGCGGAATTCTGCGCATCTTGCAGTACCGAGTATTGTTCCGCCAAGACCGATGATCTCTGATACGGAATGACGCTCCATATCGATGATCTCCTCCTGGAGAAGACCCTGGTATCCCTTCTTTATTCCCTTGACTTTAAGACCGTTTGAGAGTGCTTTGCGTACCACGGCTCTGATTGCCGCGTTCATTCCCGGCGAGTCGCCGCCGCTTGTAAGCACACCTATCGTCTTTACCTTTTTAACTCCGCTCCCGGTTTCTGCTGCTTTTTTCTTTGCGGGCATTTTGCTACCTCCATGATTAATATCTGTACTGAATATATTTTAATAAATGATATGATCTTTTACCCGATATATTTTATGATAAAAAATCCCGTATTTCAATAAATTTAATAGCTGACGACTACGGTACCCTCACCTGTGATCGCGGTGAGTCCCTTTATGAGATGATCGTCTGCATTTACCGTCTTGCCGGGAGGGAGGCTCACAACCTTTCTCGTATCCATCTGAACAAGACGTACGCAGTCCCGTCCGTCCGACTCGTTCATAAGCTCCTCGCACTTTGGTAATAAAAGCGCCTGCTTATCGGCATTGTCAAATCTGATCCAGACTATCCTCGGTATCTCGTCAAAGGGTACCACGTCAGAAGCGATGAGCTGGCCGTCTTTATTGCCGTCAAACTGGACACGGCCTGTTATGGCTACTCTGGCATTTTCCGTTAATATATGTGTAAACGATCTGTATACTCTCGGGAATACCACGACCTCCACTGTGCCAAAGAGATCCTCTATGGTTAAAAAGCACATGGCCTCGTTTTTCTTGGTATACTTGGTCTTGATCTCTGTGATCATGCCGCCGATGGTGACTGTGGCGTTGTCTTCCGCAGCACACTGGCCCGTCTCCTCGTCTATATAAAAGTCAGTCGACTTGGCATTAAGTCTCTTATCCCAGAGCTTTTCATATTTTTCAAGGGGATGGCCGCTGACATAACTGCCCAGGACATCCTTTTCAAAATAGAGGATGATCTCCCTGTCAAACTCTCCGAGGTTTTCGGGGATGTCGAGTTTTAATACCTCCTTGTCCTCCTCGTCGATAAAATCAAAGAGGGACATCTGGCCTGCCATGTTATTTTTCTGTCTCGCATGGGTGGCATCCATCACATCAAGATAGACACCCATCATCTCTTTCCTCGTATATCCAAAGCAGTCAAGGGCACCGGCTTTTATAAACGACTCCACTGCCTTTTTATTGACACCGCCGTCCATGGTACGCTCCGCAAGATCCTGGAGATCCCTGTACGGGCCGTGCTCCTCCCTCTCTGCGATGACATAATCGATGATATTGATACCTACTCCCTTTATGGCAGTCAGGGCGTATCTGATATTGCCTCCCGATACGGAAAATCCCACATCGCTCTCGTTGATATCAGGGGCCAGGACCTGGATACCCATGGCCTTGCAGGATGCGATATATCCTGACATCTTGGAGAAATTGTTCATAACCGATGTAAGGAGTGATGCCATATATTCCGCAGGATAATAATATTTAAGGAATGCTGTCTGGTACGAAACCACGGCATAGCATGCAGCATGGGATTTATTAAATGCATACTTTGCAAAATCGATCATTGTGTCATAAATATTATTGGCAACATTTTTGTCAATTCCGTTTTTGACACAGCCCGGCACACTTGCAGGGATCTTTTTGCCTGCTGCCTTTGCCTCCTCTATCTCGCTTTCATTACCGTTTATAAAAATATCCCTCTCCTTTTCCATGACGGATATCTTTTTCTTGCTCATGGCACGGCGTACATTGTCACTGCGTCCCATCGTATATCCGCCAAGGTCACGGACTATCTGCATGACCTGCTCCTGGTATACGATACAGCCGTATGTAGGCGAGAGTATATGCTCAAGCTCGGGGCATGCATACTTTACCTGATCCGGTGCATTTTTACCCTCAATAAACTGAGGGATAAAGTCCATGGGACCCGGCCTGTATAAAGATATGCCGGCGATGTGGTCTTCAAGGGACTTTGGCCGGAGCTGCTTCATGAAGCTCTTCATACCGCCTGACTCAAGCTGGAATACTCCGTCAGTCTTGCCGCTGGCTAAAAAGTTAAATACATTTTCATCATCATATTTAAGCTCATCAAGCTTAACTGTGATGCCTCTTGATTTCTTTATATTTATAAGGGCATTCTGGATAACTGTCTGGGTACGGAGACCAAGGAAATCCATCTTGAGAAGTCCAAGGTGCTCGAGAGTCACCATATCAAACTGGGCCATGGGTGCACCACCGTTTACATTGCAGAGGGGCACCAGCTCATCAGCCGGTCGCTGACAGATAACCACTCCCGACGCATGGGTGGATGCGTGACGCGGCAGTCCCTCAAGCATCATGCTGACATCTATCATCTTATGGATATGATCGTCGCTCTCATATATCTCTTTTAATTCAGGATTTTTCTCCATCGCATCTTTAATTGTGATATGGAGCTCCTGGGGGATCATCTTGGTGATACGGTTGACCTGGTCAAGGGGTATATCCATAACCCTGCCCACGTCCTTGATGACAGCTCTCGCCTGGAGTGATCCGAACGTAACGATCTGTACCACGCAGTCATGGCCGTATTTATCACTGACATAATCGATGACTTCCTGGCGGCGCTCGTCAGCAAAGTCAACGTCGATATCGGGCATGGTCACTCGCTCAGGATTGAGGAATCTCTCAAAGAGCAGGTTGTATTTAATAGGGTCGATATCGGTGATCCGAAGGCAATATGCCACAAGGGATCCGGCTGCGCTGCCTCGTCCGGGGCCCACCATTATCTCCCTGTTTTTTGCATAATTTATAAAATCCCATACGATGAGGAAATACTCAACAAAGCCCATGGTCTTAATTGTATTAAGCTCATACGAAAGCCTCTCCTCATGATCTTTATAATCATCAGGGTATCTGGCCATCAGTCCGTCATGGCAAAGTTTATTAAGATATGTCCAGGGATCAAAGCCCTCCGGCACATCAAACCTCGGGAGCTTGGTCTCGCCAAATGTAAATGAGACATTGCACCGCTCCGCTATCTTCATGGTATTGTCGATGGCTTCCTGGGCATAAGGGAAGAGCTCCCTCATCTGCTCTTCGCTCTTTACAAAATACTGGCCGCCGTCATATCGCATACGGTCATCGTCAGCAAGCTTTTTGCCTGTCTGGATACAGAGGAGCACATCGTGGGACTCCACGTCCCCGGCGTATGTATAATGGACATCGTTTGTAGCCACAAGGGGGATATCAAGCTCCCTGCTCATCCGGACAAGCTCCATATTTACTACGGTCTGGGCAGATATACCATGATCCTGGAGCTCCAGGAAATAGTTATCCTTACCAAATATCCGCCGGAAATTAAGGGCACACTCCCTGGCCTCTTTATTCATACCCTTCTGGATAAGCCTCGGCACCTCACCTGCAAGACATGCAGAGAGGGCGATAAGTCCCTCGTGGTACTGCTCCAGGAGTTCCATATCCACACGGGGCTTGTAATAATATCCTTCCGTAAAACCCAGGGATACTATCTTCATGAGATTTTCATATCCCTTATTATTTTCCGCAAGCAAAACAAGGTGGTTGTATTTCTCACCACCCTTTGCGGTCTCTTTATCAAGGCGCTTGTCAAATCTTGAGCCCGGAGCCACATATACCTCGCAGCCTATGATGGGCTTTATCCCCTGGGCTATGGCCTCCTCATAAAAAGCGATGACGCCGTACATCACGCCGTGATCGGTGATGGCTCCCGCTGTCATACCCAGCTCTTTGATGCGCTTAACATATTCTTTTACTCTGTTTGATCCATCCAGCAGACTGTATTCTGTATGGACATGAAGATGTGCAAATGACATATTTTTCTCCAAACAAA
>CADBFE010000025.1 GCA_902793845.1 uncultured Lachnospiraceae bacterium
AACCAGTTGCTTGACTGGAGTCCCTTAAGTATCTTGGATCCTACGCCTGTGCCCTGATCAATCTTAAAGAGTGAGCAGATAACTACAGGGAACTGCATCAGTGATGAAGCAAAGATGATAGGGATAACGCCTGCCGTATTGACCCTTAAGGGGATATGGGAGTTGTTTCCGCCCATCATTCTGTTGCCCTGTACTTTCTTGGCATACTGAACGGGGATCTTTCTGATACCGCCATTGAGCTTTACAACAAGTACTATTGTACCTGTCACAATGATTACAATGATAGCTGCCGCAACTACAGCCTTACCTACGTTGTCTGCAGAAGCAACAAAGCTGTTAAACAGTGTGTGGAAGTCTGAAGGCATACGGGAGATAATGTTTATGATAAGCACTATCGATATACCGTTTCCAACGCCCTTTTCGGTGATCTGCTCACCTATCCACATGAGGAATGCACTACCGGCCGTAAGTGCCGCAATGATCGTGATGATATTTATGGCATTGTAGTTGGCCTGATCGAGCAGTCCCTGATTACCGAAGCCTATAGCCATGGCTGCAGACTCGATGAGGGCAAGAGCAACCGTCACATATCTTGTGATGGATGCGATCTTCTTTCTGCCGTCCTCCTCTTTATTCATCTCCTCAAGCTTGGGTATCGCTATGGTGAGGAGCTGCATAATAATAGATGAAGTAATATACGGTGTGATGTTCAGCGCAAATATTGACATATTTGTGAACGAACCACCGGTAAATGCATCAAAGAAGCTGAATGCGTCGCCGGTCTGGCTGTTAAACCAGTTTGAGAAATACTCTCTGTTAACACCGGGAATGGGAAGCTGTGAGCCTATACGGATAACCACAAGCATGAGGAATGTATAGAAAAGCTTCTTTCTGACTTCCTTGACCTTAAAAGCATTAACAAATGTCTTAAACATTAAACCACCTCTGTAGTTCCACCTAAAGCTTCAATCTTTTCTTTTGCTGAAGCGCTGAATGCGTTAGCCTTTACATTGAGCTTCTTTGTGAGCTCGCCGTTGCCGAGAATCTTAACTCCATCCTTAGGGTTAGAGATGATTCCCTTCTCAAGAAGTGCATCAACATCTACTGTTGCGCCGTTATCAAATGCCTCAAGTCTGCTTACGTTTACAGTGATGATCTCAGCTGTATTGATGTTCTTGAAGCCTCTCTTGGGAAGTCTTCTGTATAAAGGCATCTGACCACCTTCGAAACCGATTCTGGGTGCTCCTGAACGTGCCTTCTGACCTTTATGACCTTTACCTGCTGTCTTGCCGTTTCCGGAACCATGTCCACGACCTCTTCTGAATGCGTCGCTGTGCTTTGATCCCTCTGCGGGTCTTAAATTACTTAAATCCATTTTAATGTCCTCCATTATTTAATCTGACGCTGCCAGGCGGACCCGGGCAACTTGATAAAAAATATCAGAAATTCTAAAGCCGGATTTCGGCTTTAGAATTCCCAAATAGTTACTATAAAATTATGCTTCCTCTACCTTTAACATGTAGCCGATCTGCTGGATCTGACCTCTTGTAGCTTTGTTATCAGGTAATGTAACTGTCTTGTGAAGCTTTGTAAGTCCCATTGCTTCTACTGTCTTTTTATGCTTAGGAACAGCACCGATAGGAGACTTAACAAGTGTGATCTTTAACATCTTATCTGCCATTTTTATCTCCTCCTTATGCTCTTACAGTATCTGCTGACTTACCGCGCTTTGCAGCAACTGTTGCAGGACTCATAACCTTTGAAAGTCCTGAGATTGTAGCGAGAACTACATTCTGCTTGTTGTTTGAACCGAGTGACTTTGTACGGATGTTCTTGATACCTGCAAGGTCACACACGATACGTGCAGGACCTCCGGCGATAACACCTGTACCTTCGGGAGCTCTCTTAAGGAGAACTGAAGCAGAACCGTACTCACCGATAAAATCATGCTCTATACTGTTATTCTCATCAAGGGCTACAGATACGAGATGCTTCATTGCATCTTCCTTACCTTTCTTGATAGCCTCAGGTATTTCTACAGCCTTACCAAGACCGGCACCAACATGGCCCTGACCGTCACCTACAACTACGAGAGCTGTAAATCTCATGTTACGGCCACCCTTTGTAGTCTTTGTAACTCTCTTGATGGAAACTACTTTGTCATTTAATTCGAGCTGACTTGCGTCAATTATTTCATGTCTCATCTGTTTCGTTTCCTTTCCTTAGAATTCTAATCCGGCTTCTCTTGCCGCATCTGCTAATGCTGCAACCTTACCCTGATAGATATATCCGCCTCTGTCGAATACAACAGTGCTGATACCCTTCTCAAGTGCTCTCTTTGCAACAACTGTTCCTACATATGCTGCTGCTTCTACATCATTGGTCTTCTTAAGCTGTGCCTTAACATCCTTCTCAAGTGTGGATGCTGAAACCAACGTCTGTCCTACTGTATCGTCAATTATCTGAGCATACATGTGATTGTTACTTCTGAAAACCGCAAGACGGGGTCTCTCAGCAGTACCGCTGAAACGGTTACGAATTCTCATGTGCTTTTTTTCACGAATTTCTTTTTTTGATTCTTTGCTAACCATTTTTAAACCCTCCTATCTTATTTCTTACCGGTCTTACCGACTTTACGTCTGATTGTCTCATCAACGTACTTGATTCCCTTACCCTTGTATGGCTCAGGTCTTCTCTTATCTCTGATCTCAGCTGCGAACTGACCCACCTTTTCCTTGTCGATACCCTTAACAGTGATGATGTTTCCTTCAACTACTGTCTCGATACCTGCAGGATCTTCCATATTCACGGGATGTGAATATCCGAGTGAAAGGTTAAGTGTCTTGCCCTGCTTTGCTGCTCTGTATCCTACACCGTTTACTTCAAGCTTCTTCTCGAAACCTGTTGTAACACCTACTACCATGTTGTTAATAAGTGTTCTTGTAAGACCATGGAGAGACTTCATTTTCTTTAAGTCGTTAGGTCTTGTTACAACTACTTCTGCACCTTCAACCTTGATCTCCATCTCTGAGGGTAATACTCTCTCGAGTGTTCCCTTAGGACCTTTTACAGTCACTTTGTTATTTTCTGCTACATCTACAGTTACGCCTGCAGGTATAGCGATTGGCATTCTTCCTATACGTGACATGCCCGTACCTCCTGTTTTATTGGTATAAAATCAATTAACTGTTACAAATGCTATGCAGTTTATCTTACCAGATGTATGCAAGCACTTCGCCGCCGACATTGTTCTCTCTTGCAACTCTGTCTGTTACAACACCCTGGTTTGTAGAGATGATTGCAATACCGAGACCACCGAGTACTCTGGGAAGATCTTCCTTGCCTGCGTATACACGAAGACCGGGCTTAGAAATTCTCTTAATACCTGTGATGATCTTGTCATTCTTGTCTGCGCCGTACTTAAGAGTGATGTGAATTGTCTTAAATCCGTTCTCTGTATCAACAACATCGAACTTCTTTATATATCCTTCGTCTAAAAGAATCTGTGCGATTGCAAGCTTCATTTTTGAAGAAGGAACATCAACTGTATCATGCTTTGCAGTATTTGCATTACGGATTCTTGTAAGCATATCTGCAATAGGATCGCTCATTGTCATTTTGGTTTATCCTCCTTATATATTTACGGAAATACTTTTGTTATCTATGAATCCGTATTACCAGCTGGCTTTCTTAACACCGGGGATCTCGCCCTTGTAAGCAAGCTCACGGAAGCATACTCTGCAGATGCCGTACTTCTTTAATACTGAATGAGGACGTCCGCAAATGTTGCAACGTGTATATGCTCTGGTAGAGAACTTAGGTGTGCGCTGCTGTTTTATCTTCATTGCTTTCTTAGCCATGAATTTTCCTCCTTAAACATCTAAAGCCTTATTTCTCAAAAGGCATATTGAATAATGTCAATAATTCACGTGCTTCTTCGTCAGTCTTGGCTGTTGTAACGATGATTACATCCATACCTCTGATCTTGTCTACCTTATCGTACTCGATCTCAGGGAAGATGATCTGCTCTTTGATACCAAGTGCATAGTTTCCTCTTCCGTCGAATGCGTTAGGGTTAACGCCTCTGAAGTCACGAACTCGGGGAAGTGCGAGATTAACGAGTCTGTCAAGGAACTCGTACATCTTATCTCCACGAAGAGTTGTCTTGCAACCGATTCCAAGGCCCTCACGAATCTTGAAGTTAGCAATTGCGTTCTTTGCTCTTGTGATAACAGCCTTCTGTCCGGTTATGGTCTCCATATCCTTAACAGCATTCTCGAGAACCTTTGCGTTATCCTTTGCTTCGCCTACACCCATATTGATAACGATCTTATCAATTTTAGGGATTTCCATAACATTTTTATAGCCAAACTTCTTCTGCATTGCTGCAGCGATTTCATTTTTGTACTGATCTTTAAGTCTACTCAATGTCTTTTCCTCCTTCCCTAAAATTAATCAATCACTTTGCCTGTTTTCTTAGCATAACGAACTTTCTTGCCGTCAACCACTTTGAAGCCGACTCTTGTAGGCTGTCCGTCATGTACAAGCATTACGTTTGAAATATCGATGGGAGCTTCTTTTTCGATAAGTCCACCGGCCTGGTTAGCTGCAGAAGGCTTTGCATGCTTTGTAACCATGTTGATACCCTCAACCAATACCTTGCCGTTCTTTACCGACTGAACTTTTCCTTCTTTACCTTTGCCCTTTTCAGTGCTTCCTGCGATCACTCTTACTGTATCGCCCTTTTTAATCTTATTCATACTTAAAGCACCTCCTTATAATACTTCGGGAGCAAGAGAAACGATCTTCATAAACTGCTTCTCTCTAAGCTCACGAGCTACGGGTCCAAATATACGTGTACCCTTTGGTGTCTTGTCATCTTTGATGATAACTGCTGCATTCTCATCGAACTTGATGTAAGAGCCGTCCTTACGACGAGCGCCCTTAACCGAACGAACAACTACAGCCTTTACAACATCACCCTTCTTAACAACGCCGCCGGGTGTTGCGTCTTTAACAGAAGCAACTATTACGTCACCGATGTTGGCGTATCTTCTTGTAGAACCGCCTACAACACGGATACATAACAACTCTTTGGCGCCTGTATTATCAGCAACTTTAAGTCTTGTTTCCTGCTGTACCATACTTAATGTCTCCTTCCAATAATCACACTTGTGATTAAATTATTTAGCTCTTTCTACAACCTCAACAAGTCTCCATCTCTTGTCTTTAGAGAGAGGTCTTGTCTCCATAACCTTAACGGTATCGCCGATGTGTGCATCGTTGTTCTCATCATGTGCTTTAAGCTTGTATGTTCTCTTTACAATCTTGTTGTAAAGTGCATGCTTAACATGGTTCTCAACCGCTACAGTTATTGTCTTATCCATCTTGTCACTGACAACTTTACCTGTACGTGTTTTTCTTAAATTTCTTTCTTCCACGATTATTATCTCCTTTCTCAATCAGCTTGATTTCGTCTCATTAAGCCTCAGCCTTTGCATTGATAACAGTCTGAATACGAGCGATGTTTCTGCGAACATCCTTGATTCTTGCTGTGTTATCCAGCTGGTTTGTGGCATTCTGAAATCTGAGATTGAAAAGTTCCTTCTTTGCAGCAACAAGCTCCTGATTTAACTCAGTTGCATTCTTCTTGTTCAGCTCTTCAACATACTTATTACTCTTCATTTGCTACACCGCCTTCCAAATCTGCTTTAGAAACGATCTTACATTTGCAGGGAAGTTTATGAGTTGCAAGACGAAGCGCTTCTCTTGCTGTCTCCTCAGCAACACCTGCGATCTCGAACATTACGCGACCGGGCTTAACTACTGCTACCCAATACTCTGTAGAACCTTTTCCGGATCCCATTCGAGTTCCGAGAGGCTTTGTTGTTACAGGCTTATCAGGGAAGATCTTGATCCATACCTTACCGCCTCGCTTGATGTATCTTGTCATAGCGATACGGGCTGCTTCTATCTGATTTGACTTTATCCAGCAGGGCTCAAGGCAAACGATACCATAATCGCCATAGCTTATTGTGTTACCTCTTGTTGCCTTACCTGCCATTGATCCACGAAACTGTTTACGATGTTTCACTCTTTTAGGCATTAACATTTTGTTTGTCGCTCCCTTCTCTTAAGATTCTTTTGAAGACTTCTTGTCTTCCTTATTTCCTTTAGTGGGAAGTACTTCGCCTTTGTAGATCCATACCTTTACGCCAACCTTGCCGTATGTTGTGTCTGCTTCAGCGAAACCATAGTCGATATCAGCTCTGAGTGTCTGAAGAGGAATTGTACCCTCGCTGTAGAACTCGCTACGAGCCATATCTGCTCCACCAAGACGTCCGGAAACTGATGCCTTTATACCGAGTGCACCTGTTACGGAATTGCCCTTGTTGTCCTTCTTCATTGTTCTTGACATGCAAGACTTCATGGCACGACGGAATGAGATACGATTCTCAAGCTGCTGTGCGATGTTCTCTGCTACGAGCTGTGCATCTGCATCAGGCTTGTTAACTTCCTGAACATCTACGTTTACTCCGTTTCTGCCGATGAGCTTTATAAGCTCCTTCTTTGTAGTCTCGATTCCTGTACCACCCTTACCGATTACTACACCGGGCTTCTGTGTCCAGAGAACTACATTTACCTTGTCACCTTTTCTGAGGATCTCGATCTTTGAGATGCCTGCAGCGTAAAGTCTCTTCTTAAGGAACTTTCTTATGTTGTAGTCTTCTACGAGGTAATCTGCGAACTTGTCCTCAGAATACCACTTTGAATCCCAATCTTTGATTACGCCGACTCTTAAGCCGTGAGGATTAACTTTCTGTCCCATTCTTACTTAGCTCCTTTCTCATCAAGAACAATAGTGATGTGGCTGACTCTCTTCTCGATTCTGTAAGCCCTACCCTGTGCTCTGGGATGTACTCTCTTCATTGTAGGTCCCTTGTCTGCCCAGCATGCTGCGATGTAGAGGTTGTCGGGATTCATACCGTTGTTGTTCTCTGCATTTGCCATTGCTGACTCAAGGAGCTTCTTGATAATTGATGATGCATATCTGGGATTGTAAGCAAGTATAGCCTTTGCTGTATTAACATCCTTGCCTCTGATTGCATCTAATACGAAACATGCCTTCTGTACCGATACTCTTGCGTAAGATAATTTAGCAGAAGGTCTTGTGTCTTTAACTGCATTTCTCTCTCTTTTGATTTGAGATCTATGTCCTTTAGCCATAGTTTTTAAGTCCTCCTTCTTTTAATTATCTCTTTGACTTCTTATCATCTTTGCCATGTCCCTTGAAAGTTCTTGTTGCAACGAACTCACCAAGTTTATGACCAACCATATCTTCTGTTACATATACAGGCACATGCTTGCGTCCGTCGTGTACAGCAATCGTAAGTCCCACGAATGAAGGGAAGATTGTTGAGCGACGTGACCAGGTCTTGATAGCCTCTTTCTTGCCTGATGCGTTCATCTTGTCGACTGCTTTAAGTAAGCTTGCATCAGCGAAAGGACCCTTCTTTAATGATCTTGCCATTTTTATTTCCTCCTAATAGATTCCGTTAACAATTACTTGATAGCTCTGCCATCTCTTCTTCTGATGATGAGCTTGTTAGACTGCTTCTTCTTCTTTCTTGTCTTAAGACCAAGAGCAGGCTTACCCCAAGGTGTGCAAGGTCCGGGACGACCAACAGGTGCCTTACCTTCACCACCTCCGTGAGGATGGTCGTTGGGGTTCATTACGGAACCGCGGACTGTAGGACGGATACCCATGTGACGGATACGTCCGGCTTTACCATAGTTGATAAGGTTATGATCACCGTTTCCGATTACACCGATTGATGCACGGCACTCGATCGGAACCATTCTCATCTCGCCTGAAGGAAGACGGAGTGTTGCGTACTTACCTTCCTTAGCCATGAGCTGTGCACTGTTTCCTGCAGAACGAACCATCTGTCCGCCTTTGCCGGGGAAAAGCTCAATGTTGTGAACGAGTGTACCAACAGGGATAGCTGAAAGGGGGAGGCAGTTGCCGGGCTTAATCTCGGCGTTCTTACCGTTCATAACCTTCATGCCGTCTGTGAGACCCTGAGGTGCGAGGATGTATGCCTTCTCGCCGTCTGCGTAGCAGATGAGTGCGATGTTAGCTGTTCTGTTAGGATCGTACTCGATGCCGATTACAGTTGCAGGGATGTCATCCTTGATTCTTCTGAAATCTACCATTCTGTACTTCTGTCTGTTTCCGCCACCATGATGACGAACAGTGATCTTACCCTGGTTATTACGTCCTGAATTCTTTTTCTTTGATGCGATAAGTGATTTCTCGGGTGTTGACTTTGTTACCTCAGAGAAATCAGAACCGGTCATGTTTCTTCTGGACGGTGTATATGGGTTATATTTCTTGATTCCCATGATTGATTCTCCTTTAATCTAATTTATTATCACACTTTAGTTGTGTTTAGTCGCTACATCTTAAAGACCTGAGAAAATCTCGATGTCCTTGCTGTCAGATGTGAGCTGTACTGTAGCCTTCTTTGTCTTGGCTGTCTCGCCGTATACGAGGCCACGTCTCTTTGTCTTGCCATCCTGTCTTGAAGTGTTTACCTTTGCTACTTTAACGCCGTCAAACATCTTCTCAACTGCTTCTTTGATCTGAGTCTTGTTAGCTTCGGGATGTACCAGGAATGTGTACTTCTTCTCAGCCATGCCGTTCATACTCTTCTCTGTTACGAGCGGCTTCAAGATTACGTCATAATAATTAACTGCTGCCATTATGCGTATACCTCCTCAATCTTTGCTACTGCATCCTTTGTAAGAACTACTGTACCTGCGTTCATTACATCGTATACGTTAATGCTGCCTGTGAGAGCTGTCTTTGCATCAGCAATGTTTCTTGTAGAGAGGATTACGTTGTCATCCTTCTCATTCATTACTACGAGTGCTTTCTTGGCATTAATGTTCTTAAGAACCTGTGCCATCTTCTTTGTCTTGATCTCATCAAGCTTAAGCTCGTCGATTACGATAAGCTTGTTGTCGTTAACCTTGCTTGTGAGTGCAGACTTAAGAGCTGCTCTCTTCTCTTTCTTATTGAGCTTGAATGAATATTCTCTGGGTACGGGTGCGAATACTACGCCGCCGCCTGTCCACTGAGGTGATCTTGTAGATCCCTGACGAGCATGACCTGTTCCCTTCTGTCTCCAAGGCTTTCTTCCGCCGCCTGATACTTCAGAACGTGTCTTTGCTTTCTGTGTTCCCTGACGATTATTTGCAAGCTGCTGTACAACTGCTAAGTGAACTAAGTGTTCGTTGATCTCTACTCCAAAGATTGCATCACTCAAGTCGATTGTACCAACTTCTTTGCCTTCCATATTTACAACAGATACTTTTGCCATTGTAAGTTGTCCTCCTTTCAAGTGATTAAATCTCAACCTTAGTTGTTTCTTTAATAGTTACAAGTGCCTTCTTTGCTCCGGGTACTGCACCCTTAACAAGGAGAAGGTTCTTTTCTGCGTCAACCTTAACTACCTCAAGGTTCTTAACTGTTACAGTAACGCATCCCATGTGTCCGGGCATGTGCTTACCCTTGAATACTCTTGAAGGGCTTGAGCATGCGCCGTTTGAACCTGCATGACGATGATACTTTGAACCGTGAGCCATGGGTCCTCTTGACTGACCGTGTCTCTTGATTGCACCCTGGAAACCTTTACCCTTTGAAACAGCTGTTGCATCTACATGATCGCCGTTTGCAAAGATGTCTGCCTTGATCTCCTGAGCAAGTGAGTACTCGTCTGCGTTCTCGAGTTTGAACTCTCTTACATATCTCTTTGCAGATACGCCTGCTTTCTTGAAGTGTCCCATCTCAGCCTTTGTTGCTCCGTGACGGTTAACTACCTCTTTCTTGCCGGCCTTATCTTTGTTGATGATCTTCTCTTTCTTGTCGCCGAATCCGACCTGTACTGCGCTGTATCCGTCGTTCTCAACTGTCTTGATCTGTGTTACCACACAGGGACCGGCCTGAAGAACTGTTACGGGGATGAGCGAGCCGTCTTCTGCGAAGATCTGTGTCATTCCGACTTTTGTTGCTAAAATTGCTTTCTTCATTTTTTCCTCCTTTTTTCTACTAAAGCGGTATGGAAAACTCTTACTTGCGGTTCTTTGCTGTGACGACCGTTTTCGGACCATACATAAAGTTAGTAGAGGTTATTTGATTTCTTTTCTTTTTATAATACGGATAAACCGGATTATTTCATCTTAATGTCAACATAGACACCGGCAGGGATATCCATCTTCTGCAAAGACTCAACAATCTTCTGTGAAGGATTGTGAATATCGATCAGTCTCTTATGTGTTCTCTGCTCGAACTGCTCTCTTGAATCCTTGTACTTGTGTACAGCACGAAGGATGGTTACTACTTCCTTTTTAGTAGGAAGGGGAACCGGTCCTGAAACCTCTCCGCCATTCTTCTTAACCGTATCGATGATTTTCTTTGCTGATGCATCCACTAACTGATGATCATACGCTTTTAATGTGACTCTCATTTTCTGATCTGCCATAAAAAAAGTCGCCTCCTTTTCGCACTTATTTTTTTAATTTAGTCATAAGTACGACAAGCTGGTGACTGTACCACTTTCCCGGGTGTGTCGCATTTGTTTCTTTCAAAAAACCGACTTCACTCGTCGTTTCTGTATATTACAGACGGTTATAAAGCTTTGTACAGTGACTTGTCGTCATATTATCTGACATTCGCTCCACGGAAAACCTGCATAAGCTTTCGCCGATGCAGCAACCTCACGCTTCATCGCTATCATGCCACAGCAATTGATAGTATACTTGTTTGTTTTGAATAATGCAAGAACTTTTTTAAGAAATTTTGAAAAAATTGCACAAAAATGAAAAATCGACCTGTTTTTGAACGTGTTTCTTCTAATAATAATGCATTATTACCTGACATTCATCACACCGACAGCCTGATGTTTTAAAAGAGCCCGGCTTACCTTGTCCTCATCATTTACACATATACATTTATATATGCCGTCCAGTCTCTCTTTCTCAGCCTTTAGCTTATCAGTATCTTCGCCCCAAAGGATTACAACAGGCAGCCCGTCATCACAGTTTTTCTTAAGCTGCTTTTCCGCAGGTATGTATGTTTTAAGTGTTTTTTCAAGGCCTTCATATTTAACGGGCTTGCTTAAATAATCCGTAAATCCCTTGGATATATAATTTTCTTTTGCGCCTATTATGGCATCTGCCGTGAGGGCGATGACAGGAGTACCGCTTAGTATATCCTTTTCCTTCATTGCATTCAGGGTATCCTCACCGCTCATACCGGGCATCATCTGATCAAGGAGGATGCAATCATATTTATTTTCCGATACCTTGGCGATACATTCCGCCCCCGACTCGGCAAAATCGGCTTTAATCTTTGTATCCCGAAGGAGTCCTTCCATTACCTCGAGGTTCATCTCATTATCATCAACCACGAGTACCCTGGCTTCCGGAGCGTATAGTTTTACCTCTTCCGTTTCTATATTATTAAGATAGCTTTTTACCGCGCTGCTGAAATCTCCGACAGGCTTTGCCACTACCACCTTTTGGGGTACCTTTACCGTAAATGTGCTACCCTTGCCATACTCGCTCTCAAAGGTGATATTACCCTCCATCATGTCCACAAGCTTATGGGTAATATGGAGCCCGAGACCTGTTCCCTCTATATTTCTGTTTTTCTTTTCATCAAGTCTCTGGAAGCTCTTAAAGAGTTTTTCCTTATCCTCCTCCCTGATACCCATTCCCGTATCGGTAACAGTGACGGTGAGTTCCACGTAGTGTCCCATCCTCACCGGCTCAGATGAGATATCAACTGTCACGCTGCCTTCTTTTGTATATTTTATGGCATTATTTATGATATTAAGCATGACCTGGCGGATTCTGATCTCATCGCCGTTTAATACTGACGGTATATTTTCGGATACGTTAAAAATATATTCCAGTCCGTTTTTTCTTGCCCTGTGCCTTGTCAGATTGAGGACGTCATTAAGTACGGATGCTATACCGTAATCAACGGGCACGATTTCAAAATTACCCGACTCGATCTTACTCATATCGAGGATGTCATTTATTATAGAGAGAAGTGTGTTTCCGGCGCTCTTTATCTCAAGGGCATACTGCTTTATCCTGTTTTCCCTGGTGTCCCGTATGATCATCTCGTCCATACCAAGGATACCGTTTAAAGGCGTCCTTATCTCATGGGACATATTTGCGAGAAAGTCGTCTTTTGCTTTACTTATATGAAGGAGTTCGTTAGCTTCGAGCCTGATACCGATCAGCTGCTTAATGGTATGGATAATTGAGCATATCATAAATGCAAATAATCCGAGGGCCATAAATATACCGGAGAACACGCCGTTGTGGGCAAACTGATATACACATATCTGGATGACTGCGGATACTGCAAGCAGTGCAAATCCCCATGCCACAAATTTATATGACCCAAGCTTCTTTTTCCTAATGTCCATTATGATCGTTGAAAACATTACGCCGATGCCAACAAGAGCGCAGAGTGCCGAAGCTATGAAACTTTTTACAAGGGGCACTTTGCCAAGTATAAACAACGTGATGCATACAACGAAATTGGCGATCTCCAGTATACTTGCCGCCTTATAAACCTTTACATATCTGTATTTCTGAAGAGAATTGATAAAGACAAAAAACGGCAGTGGCATTATCATAACCATCAGGAAAGGAATGTCCGACATGACAGAGATATTTCTGGCATAAAGCTGCCTGAAGATTGAGTTTGATAAAACCCAGCATGCTCCGATGATCACACCTATCGAGAGATGTTCCATCTCAAGATATTTCTTATGAATATATCTGTATGTCACCGATGCCGTGAGACATATAAAGCTTAACAGCAGCAGAGCCATACCGACGAGTAGTTCCATACCGTATCGCTTAAACAGATATGTAAGGATGCCAAGCCTCGTACCTATATATACTTCGTAAACCATACCGGAATTGTATTCATAATGAACCCGCAGGGTCTTGCCCGCATCCTCCCTGTATACAGATGCCATGACATAGCACTCGGCAGATCTGTCCCCTAAAATACTGTAATCTTCCGTATGGAGTCCGCCCCTATATTCATCCCCCACATAGATTTCCATATCCATTCCGCGAAAGCATAGGACACTGTAATCTTTTTTATATTCAAGGGGGATAATAGTTTCCAGTGTTATATCCCCGTCTGTTTTTCCGGGCACACTAAAAGGGACTTTCGTCCCGTCATCAAGCACCTGTACCCAGCCATCCCCGGGCAGTATGTCACATATATTGCCGTTTACCGGAGTATTCTCCGAAAAGATAAACTGACCTGCTATGATATATAAAAAAACAATCGAAACAATGATTGCTATTATTAACTTGATCTTTTTCATACTGTGACACCCTGCCTAAAAATGCCTACTCGATTCCGGGAAGAATATCCCTGATAACCTCTGCCGCCTCATCGTAGAGGAAATCCTCTACATATCCGACAGCTTCTTTAAGCTTTTCTCTCTGGGTGATCCTGAAAGGATATCCCGAGAGCTTATATATCAGTTCTTTTGACAGTTCATCATCAAAATCGTCAAGAGCCTCCAGCAGTGCATCAGCTGTCTCCCTTGCCTCCTCCGCCGATATCTCACCGGCCGCCTTTACATCGCCCATATCACATATACGTCCGAGTTTTTCCACGAGGCCTGCGTATGCTGTCACCGTCCCGCTGTTTAACCTCTCGATTACATCGGTCTGTCCTTCCCTTGCCGCAGTTTCAAGTTTTGCAAACAGATCTGACAGATTCTTTGCGCCTATCATTTTTGCATTGCTCTTAAGGGCGTGGACAGTGATCATATAGCTCTCATAATCTTTTGCGCTATAATAGTCACTGATCTTTGCTTCATTTTTTTCATAGCTTTTGCAGAATCTCTGGAGAGCGGATATATATTTATCCTCTCCGCCGGTATAACCAATACCTTCATTTATATCTATCCCGATCTCTTCAAGCCATCCAAAATCATATCCCATAATCCGCTACCCCAGTACGTCTATTATTTTTGCCACTATCTCAGATTTCTTTGACGGTTTGATGATATATCCCTGGGGACGCAGTACCGTGAGAGTCTCAAGAACGGCATTTTTCTCCGTCATACCCGTCAGGAATATGGTTGGTATCTCGGCATATTCATCGACAGTTCTCATCTTGCGCAGAACCGACGGGCCATCCTCTTCCGGCATCAGATAATCAAGGAGTATCAGATCCGGCTTTTTCTTTGCAAGGAATTTAAACGCAGCTTCACCCGATTTAACAACTGACACTGTGTAGAATTCTTCAAGCTGTTCTTTAATATGTATCAGCTGCTCCGTGTCATCATCCACTACGAGGATATGCTTCTTCTTTTTATCTATGATCGCATTTTCATTGACAAATTCCCGGAAACTGTTTAAATTCTTTTCCTTTTTGCTCGCTATTTCCTTCTCAATCTCTGACAGCTTTTCATATAAAGCAAACAGAGAGACAGGCCTTGATAAAAAAAGCACCTTTTCAAGACCGGTATTATTTATGAAAAATTTTTCGTCTTCCTCTGTCGCGATGACTATGATAGTACAGTTTCCCTGCCTTGAAGCGTTTTTGAGGACGTCATATGTTTTTACCGTATCGACACTCTCTCCGCCGAGACATACTATGATCACTTTGGGCAGTTCAGCTAGGAGCATGTCAAACAGGGTTTTCTTGCCGGGATCACATTTAAGCGTCCAGTAGTCTCTGTCCGCATTCAGATGATCGCATATATCCTTTGCGACCTTTCTGTTTCTCCCCGTGATTAGTATCTTCATATCTGCGTTCATGTATTATTCCCCATCTTCCTCTTTTTTATCAATATCCCTGCAATGGGTTTTAAACTGTTCGAGCTCCTCATTCATCTTCCTGACATCCTTCCTGCCCCGCAGGTACTGGACAAGCCATATGATAAAATATGCCGTCGCTTCACAGGCAGTACTGATCCAGAATGAAATTTCTCCGAATTTTATAAATCCAACCCACGAGCCAAACAGATAAAAAGTAATCATTGTAAGCAGAAAATGAGTCAGTGTGCATTTTAATATACTCCAGCTCTCGAACTGATAGATCACCGAGCCTCCCATTCCCGCAACACCAAGTAATCCGCTGAACAGATAATAAACCATATCCCATGTTCCGAACTGATATTCCGGATTGAAAAAAATGTCGTGTGCAGTGAATAATATGCCGACTACTATTCCGGAAACAAATCCGATCAATGAGTATTTGATAAATTTCTTTGTTATCTCATTCATCATCATTATCTCCCTTCTTATAGTCGGTCAGTTTCTGATGTATGGATTTGACATATCTCCTGGCAACCCAAGTATCCGAGCCGTCAGTAAATGTAACCCGGATCGTTCCGGATATTCCAAAGTCAAAATCACATACCTTTTTAAGATTAATGATCTCAAAACGGCTGATGCGCACGAAATAACTCTCATCAAGGAGTTCTTCTATATCCTGGAGGCTCCTCCTGATCTCATAACCGCCTGATTCAGTCGCCATCATCACTTTACGGTTTTCTGTATAAACTCTGATGAGATCAGCCTGGTTCACGAGGACTATGCCGCCCTCACGAAATCCCGCTATCTTGGGATACTTCTCATCAATGCACTCTTCTACCGCTTTTATTATATTTTCCACCAGCAACGATTTATGATCCGCCCTGATTATCACAGAGGGTTTCTTAAATTCGGGGCCGATCTCTACTCTTATATCGGGTGACATATTTTGCCCGCTTTCTTTTTTGTTTCTATTTTGAAAACAACATTCGTTTCCGCATTTTAGTTTACCATAAATATGACTGTCCATTTTGACCGTTCGTAGTCTCAAAACGACCGTTTAAACATTTTGGGTATTTTTCATAAATAAATAATGTTAAGATAACTTTTATTTTTATTATGTGTTTTAAAGTATAAAAAGGCTGGTGAATTATTATGAAGAAAAAATCATTTCGTTTACTGGCAGCCTCTCTTATGGCTGTCACACTTGTCGCGTGCGGCAAAACCACTCCCTCTGTTTCAACCACCCCCTCCGCTTCCTCATCCGATACGCTTAGCGGTGAATCAGCATCGTCAGACTCGGTAACTACCGAAAATGACAGTGATACTTTCCATATAGGAATAGTCACCGGTTCATTCTCCCAGTCCGAAGATGACAGGCGGGGCGCCGAGGCATTTCAGGAAATGTACGGATCGGATGTCGTCACACTCGCCATCTATCCGGATGATTTCAGTGAGGACCTCGATACTACCATCCAGACCATAGTCAGCCTGGCTGAGGATCCCGACATGAAAGCCATCATCGTAAATCAGGCAGTTGACGGTACCACGGAGGCTTTTCGTCAGATTCATGAGATGCGTCCCGATATTATATGTATCGCAGGTGAGGCGTATGAAGATTTTTGTGATATAGAAGCAGAGGCTGATCTTGTTGTCAATTGCGATTTTGTCAACAGAGGATATCTGATCATCCGGACTGCCCATGAACTCGGATGTGATACCTTCGTTCACATTTCATTCCCCCGTCATCTGTCATACGAAACCGTCGCAAGACGCGTGGCCATTATGGAAGCTGCCTGTGAGGAATTCGGAATGACTTTCGCAATGGAAGAAGCTCCCGATCCAACAACAGAAGTAGGTGTCCCCGGTGCCCAGAGCTATATTACCGATCAGGTCCCTGAATGGACTGCCACTTACGGAGAAAACACTGCATACTTCTGTACAAATGACGCACATACAGAGCCCCTTATAAAAGGTCTCATGGAATACGGCGGATACTTTATAGAAGCTGATCTCCCCTCTCCATCAATGGGTTACCCCGGAGCCCTGGATCTTGACCTGATTGGTGAATCAGGCGATTATGAACAGATCCTCTCTATAGTAGAGGAGGCCGTTGTTGAAAACGGCGGCGCAGGCAGATTCGGTACATGGACCTGTTCATACGGTTATTCCGTTTCAGCCGGACTTGCGCAGCATGCCAGAAATGTCCTGCTCGGAGAGAGCGAACTAAATGATATAAATGACATGTTTGAGGCATTTGCCACTTTTTCATCGGGAACCACCTGGAACGGTTCCACCTATGTAGACGTAACCACCGGCGATATTTCCGAGAATGTATTTCTCATTTATCAGGATACATATATAATGGGTGATCCCGGATATTTCATGGGTTCTACCGAAATAGAAGTACCCGAAGAGTATTTTACAATTGATTAATATAAATCAGGCTAATCAGATGGATAATACAAATCATAATACAAAAAAATATGAGCGAAACAAATTCGGCAGCGGTGTACCGCTGATGATGATATTCGTGTTTGTGATCGTCCTTGTGATCTACACATCAAGACTTCTCTACAGTGTTGCCATATCAAACTCAAATATGGTCATAGAGGACAGGATATACAATATTTCCTCAATGATAGAAAACTATCTGACCACAGCGGAGAACGTCCTCCATATGACATCGGATGCTGTTCATCATATGTTGATAAGCGGAAGTACTTCAGCCAGAATTCATGAATTTCTTGTGGAGGAAACCACAAATGTTATGGAACAGTTTGATGAGAATTTTACGGGATTGTACGGATATATAATGAGCAAATATCTCGATGGTCTTAACTGGGAACCGCCGGAAGGATGGGACCCGAGGTCAAGAGACTGGTATACCATTGCCAGGGACGGTGATGGCGAGATCATGTTTGTCCCTCCCTATGTCGATGCCCAGACAGGCAACATCATAATATCAGTAAGCAGACTTCTCCCCGATAAACAGAACGTAGTCTCTCTGGATATCCAGTTAAAAGGCATTCAGAATATGATGAACGAGCTCACACTGAACGGTAAAGGTTATGGTTTTGTCGTAGACAGCAGCGGTTTCATCATCGCCCACAAAAATGAAGAACTTAAGGGAACAAATATCCTCGACTATGACGGAGGCGCCGAATATTTAAACAGTATTATGAATGCCTCGCACGAAGGCTTTGCCTATATCATAGACGGAGAGAAATGTACTGTTTTTGTAAATACCATCATGGACCGCTGGTATGTTGTAATGATCGTCAGCGACAACGACCGTTTCAGCGAAGTAAGAGGCCAGCTCCTGTTCAATATAATTATCTGCGCACTGATATTCATCATGATCAGTGCACTATATTTCAACGGTCATAAAAACGAAAAGAAATATGCAAAGCAGATGGAAGACATGCGTCTCGAGGAACAGAAATCTTCCTACGAGCGCAAAGTTTTAGAGCTCGAAAAAGATGCCGCCAACGCATCCAATAAAGCCAAGAGCAATTTCCTCGCCAATATGTCCCACGAGATCAGGACACCGATGAATGCCATAATCGGTATGGATGAGATGATCCTCAGGGAAGCAAAGGATACAAAGATACGCAAATATGCAACGGATATACAGAGTGCCGGCAGGACCCTGCTCTCCATCATCAATGATATCTTGGACCTCAGCAAGATAGAATCAGGCAAGATGGAGCTCATCCCTGTAGAATATGATTTCTCATCTGTATTAAATGACATCGTAAACATGACGATGAAAAAGGCCGAGGATAAAGGCCTTAAATACAACCTTGATGTAGAGCCCGGCATCCCCTCCGTACTGTACGGTGACGAGATCAGGATCCGTCAGATCATATTAAACATTGTAAACAACGGGATCAAATATACAGAGCATGGCGAGATAAATATACATATCTCCTTTGACAGAGCAAAAAGCAAACTGATATGTCACGTGGCCGATACGGGAATGGGCATCAAAACAGAAGACCTCGAAAAACTCTTCTCCTCATTTCAGCGTCTCGACGAAACCAAAAACAGAAATATCGAGGGCACGGGCCTGGGCCTTAATATCACCAAGCAGCTGATCGATATGATGGGCGGAAATATATATGTTGAAAGCGAGTACGGAAAAGGCTCTGTATTTAAAGCCGAAGTTATCCAGAAAGTTGTAGATGATACTCCCATCAACAATTACAATGAGCACCTTAAAAATGCCCAGATTGAAAAAGAGATCTTTAAACCAAAGCTCATCGCTCCCACGGCAAGGATCCTCATCGTAGATGATAACGAGATGAACCTCGAGGTCATCAGCGAACTCATGAAGGAGACCCGGATACAGATCACAACAGCTTCATCAGGTTCTGAATGTCTCGATATATTAAAAGGAAACACATTTGACCTGATCCTCCTTGATCAGATGATGCCGGGACTGTCCGGTATACAGACTCTTGAAAAGATGCGTGACGACCATATCGCAGACGGCACCCCCGTTGTAGTACTGACCGCAGATGCCATAGTAGGTGCAAGGGATTCGTATATAAAAGAAGGCTTTTCCGATTACCTCTCAAAGCCCGTCATGTACTCGGAACTCGAAAATATACTGTTTAAATATATCGATCCCGGCAAGATACTCTCAGAGGAAGAGATTGCAAGAGAAGAATCAAAAGCCGAAACACATGATGAGGAAAAGACTGTCATACTCGTAATAAATGAATCTAAAGAAAAGTTAAATGAGATAAAAGATTCCCTCGGAGATACTTACAAGGGCGTGTTTGTGAGAGATGCCGAGAGTGCCAGAAAATATCTTGGCAAACACAGTGCAGACTTTGTCATGATGTCACCGGATGTCATATATCATCTGGAGCAGTAAAAACAAATACCTCAGATATAACGAATCCCCCGGACATACTCCGGGGGATTTGATTATTTCTGTCAATATTTTATTGATCATAAATTCTGATTAAAGCTCGTCCTTTACATCCTTGACTGAATCAAACTCATCAACTATCTCTTTATCGGGAGCCTTTGTGATCAGGCTGACAATTATGATAAAGACAAGGCTGACAGGGAATCCGATAGCAAGGGAGTAAAGCCCTGTGACCTTACCGATCGTAGCACCACCGATAAAAGGAATGTAATCCCAGAGGATAACTGTTGCAGCACCTGATACAAGTCCTGCCATGGCGCCCGGCAGATTTGTCCTCTTCCAGAAAAGCGATGTGAGTACGAGAGGTCCGAACGCTGCACCGAGTCCTGCCCATGCATCTGATACGAGTCCCATTACGGATGAATCGGGATTCCATGCGATCAGGTATGCGATGACTGCGATCACGATGATGATCACACGGCTGATGGTAAGTACCTTTTTATCATCAGCATCTTTTTTGATGATGCTCTTGTAAATATCTTCCGCGATGGCAGAGGCACTGACAAGGAGCTGGGAATCAGCTGTCGACATGATCGCTGCCAGGATACCGCAGAGGAATATACCTGCCACAAACGGAGCAGCCATCTCAACGGTAAATACCTTTTTGATCATCTCAATGAAGATTCTCTCTGTACCTGCCTCCATCATAGCGTCGTAATCCATATACGCTCTGCCTACGATACCGATAACAGCTGCCATGAAAAGTGATATAGCAACCCATACGATCGCAACCGTCTTGGACTTGGTCATCTCCTTCTCACTCTTTACTGCCATGAATCTGACGAGGATATGGGGCATACCAAAGTATCCGAGTCCCCAGGCGAGACCAGATATGATGCCTGTCACATTTACACCCTTAAACATATTTATAAATCCGGGATTCTCTGCAAGTACACCCTCAAGCTGTCCTGTGACAGTGAGTCCTGCGCCGTTCATAAAGCAGATTGCGATGATAGGTACTGCGAGGAGCGCTATCAGCATCAGTGTACCCTGGATAAAGTCTGTCACACATACAGCCATGAATCCGCCGAGGTATGTATATATGAGGATAACCAGTGCACCCAGTGTCAGGGCGATCTTGTAATCCACACCAAATATAGACATAAAGAGCTTGCCGCCTGCAGCAAGTGCCGATGCACAGTATACAGTAAAGAAGATGACGATTATTATAGAAGATGTCAGCATCAGTATCTTCTTTTTATCCCTGTATCTGTTTTCAAAAAACATGGGAAGCGTTACGGAGTTGCCGGCCTTGATCGTATATTTACGAAGCCTTGACGCAACAACAATCCAGTTGATGATGGTACCGATAAGGAGACCAAGTGCGCACCATCCGTCGCCGCCGTTCATACCATATATAAATATGGCACCGGGCAGTCCCATAAGGAGCCATCCGCTCATATCAGACGCCTGAGCAGATAACGCTGCCACAAAACC
>CADBFE010000026.1 GCA_902793845.1 uncultured Lachnospiraceae bacterium
ACCAAGGAGAAGAGGCTAAGTGAGCTCATATTTGAACTCCTTGAGCAGGCAAAGGATATTGATAAGGCTATAGGTGCAGTCCTCGCCCTTGTAGGAGAAAAGCGCAAGGTATCACGTATAAGGGTTATGTCTTATAAAGACGGTTCCCTTGAGCCCGTATATTCATGGGCAGCCAGAGGCATAGGCCTCCCGGAAAACGTGGACGGCACCGTGATGAGAAAATATATCGACAGTCACAGAGACGGCCATGACGAGCACGATATGAGTGAGGGCATGGGTCTCATCGATGAAAATACCATACAGGGCCTGTCTCTTAGGGAGGTTAATTCCCTCCTGCCTTTTGATGCAAAGAGCATGATCTATTCCGAGATCATGGAAAACGGCGAGTATACAGGAATGGTTGAATATGTTGACTGTACCGGAGACAGAGTCTGGGATACAAATGATTTCAAGGCATTTAAGACTGTATCGAGACTGATAGGTGCGTTTACCGTAAAAGGCAAGGCTATAAAAAATATGTCAGTTGACAAAGCGTAAGCATTATGGTAATCTGTTTCACGGACCGAAAAATGTGCGTGTAGCTCAGCTGGATAGAGCGTCTGGCTACGGACCAGAAGGTCGTGGGTTCGAATCCTGTCACGCACGTATAGACCAAAAGAGAAAACCCTTTGGGGTTTTCTTTTTTTATGCACATACAGGGAAAATGAGATATAATATATAAGATTATGACAGATACGGGATTTTCATTTGAAAAGTTAATACTGGCGATTTTGCTGGGCATATTTATGCTTTTTTTCACAGGCTGTGCAAAAAAGGAAGTCTGTGCATACTGCGGCGAGGAGAAATACTGCAAGGAGTATAAGATCCTTGACGTGACCAGATATATTTGCGATGAGTGCCTCAACGACCCGAGGAGTTCCATATCCGGAAATGTGCTCCTTGATTACGAGTCTGATCTGATCGATCCGGAGCTTTATATCGTCAGCGTAAATGATACGACAGTTCCTGCCGTATCTGAGAATGATTTCATACCTATCGGTGATAATACTCCTGCGATGCCTGAGACGACTCCTTCTGAAAATACCGTACCTGAGACAGTGGCACCCTCTCCGGAGGTTACACCTCTGCCTGAGGTGTCTCCTACACCTGCCCAGGAAACACCTGAGAGTACGCCCTCGTCAAATGTTAATATAAATACAAAGGGCAAGGATACTGTCGTAGCCAACATTCAGACAGCCCTTCAGACCCAGGGATACTATCTGAAACAGTCAGACGATACAGATACAAAATACGAGCTCTATAACGGGAATAACGCTACAGGTATAATGTTTGATTTTACCGGCTCTGATTCCCAGACCACAAAACTCACTGCATCCATGCCAAAAGGCGCTTCCGATGTGGATTTCCTGAATACATGCATCTGCTCTGCCCTTGGATTTATGGGCAGTGATGACTATTACGGAGTCGGAGCGGATGTGTACAACAATGCAGTTCTCCACGGCAATTATTCATATAACGGCTGCAAGTTTTACTATACAGAGTCTTCTGACAAAGAAGTGGCAGACGGCGGTCCTATAGTCAGATTCCAGGCTTCTTATCAATAATTCACATATTATTACCCCTACATTCGTCATTTATGATAATCCATGTTTTATGGTAAAATCGCCTAAATACTGATATAATTTATTCCGTAGGTTTAGCGAAAAAAGCAGATACCTGTACAATAAATGAAAGGTGGGCAACCAAATATGGCAGAAAATGCGTATTATGACCAGATTATGTCTCTTAACGGTCTTGCCGGATTTAAGGATGTAATCGAACGCTGGCAGATCTGCAGCGAGAATATCAAAAAGTTCAATGCAAAGAAGGGACTTGTTATTCCCGATCTGCTCTGGGTTTCAGACAACGGTATCGACAGAACGGGGTTACTTCAGCTTCTCTCCGGATATCTTGATACAGCCGGCAATCTTTTAGATTTCTACGGCAATGTTAAATACTTTGAGTACTATCTCGAGTATGCTCCGGACAAGGCCAATTTCCATGAGATCCAGAAACTCGCAGAGAAGATCAGAGATGCAGCAGGATTCAGAAGTGAGTACCGCGGTATCCTCTCAATCGAACTTGACGAGTGGGTAGGTCATTTCTATGAAGAAAACTTTATAAATATCCTCAAGTATCTTTCATCAATGGAAGATGATATCTGTTTCATATTCAATATCAGAAACTACAACAGAGAGTCGGTTGAGCAGCTCATGCAGCTCCTCGTACTCTTCTTCAGAATAGAGGTTATCGAGATGAATCTCCCTGATTCAGAGGAGCTCGGTGCTTATATTAAAAATGAGATCTCAGAGTATGGTCTCAACCTTGACGAGGAGGCAGAGGCCATGGTAGTCGGTGCTGTAAACAAGCTTCGTCAGGATCAGTATTTCGCAGGATACGAGATACTCGACAGACTTGCTGAGGATATCGTTTATTCTGTATATACATCTACACCTCCGTACAACGGAATAGTTACAAAGGGCATGATAAGCGCATTCGATCCGGAAGGAATGTACGTATCGGAGCTTATCCAGAACAACATGAAGGTTTATACTTCACAGTACTATAACGTATAAGGAGGCAGGTAAATGAGCAGCAGTCAGATAAAAAATACAAGATATAAAAGTAATACCGGTACTACGAGATGGGCTACGGTAGAAGAGATTCAGCGCTCAGCAGTAAAGGTTAATCTTTCTGATGAAAACTATCCTGCCGGCGGTATCCCCGTTATGTCAGACGGTAAGACAGCTTACCTTGACAACCGTGATACACATACACTTATCTTTGGTGCGACAGGTTCCAAGAAAACACGACTTTTCGTAATGCCTACGATCAACATGTTTATCCGTGCCGGCGAGTCATTCATCGTAACTGACCCTAAGGCCGAGCTTTATGTTCGTACAGGCGGATTTGCAAAAGACCGTGGATACAAGCTGGTAGTACTTAACTTCCGAGATATCGGATACGGAGACAGATGGGATCCCCTCTCACTTCCGTATGAGTACTATTACCACTATGCTACAGATGCAAACGGCGAGCCTATCTACAACTCAGACGGAACACTTAAGTTTGACCGTCGTGATGAGGCCAACAACCTGATAAACGACCTTGCGGCTACACTTTCAGCCCAGCAAAAGGAAAACTCAACGGATATCCTTTATCCCATGATGGCTGAGACACTCCTTACTGCAAATATGTACCTCCTCTTTGAGGCAGCAGCAAGAGAGAACGCCGTTAATATCCGTTCGCTTACATCCCTTTGTTCACAGTCATCTCTCGAGTCCCTCAAGACTCTTGCAGGTAAGATGAACAACTCCAATACAGTAGGTATGCTTTTCAAGGGTACACTCCTTGGTGAGAATGAAAAGACCATTTCATCTATCATGACAGTGCTTTACGGAATGGTTTCCATCTTCAACCTTAACAAGCGACTTACAGATATGCTTTGCGGCAACACATTTGATATGCGTATGTTTGGTCACGAGAAGACAGCCGTATACATCATCGTACCTGATGAGAAGACGACATGTCACTTCCTCGTAACAATGTTTATCAAGCAGGTATACGAAATCCTGATTGGTGAGGCTCAGAGACAGGCAGCACTCTCACTTCCCGTACGAGTTAACTTCGTACTCGATGAGTTCTGTAACATCCCCAAGATTCCCGATATGCCTTCGATGATTTCCGCAGCTCGAAGCCGTAACATGAGATTCTACCTCGTAGCTCAGTCAATCCACCAGCTCAAGGGTAGATACGGCGAGGATGCAGATACAATCAAGGGTAACTGTGATAACTGGATCTTCCTTACATCAAGAGAGCGTGACCTCCTTAACGAGATTTCATTCCTCTGCGGTGAAATCGATGCATGGGGACCCGGCGGACCTGAGAAGAGAAGACTTATCTCAGTTGAAGAGCTCCAGCGATTCAGAAAAGAGAAAGGTGAGTGTCTCATCCTCCATGGCCGTGAGTATCCGTTCATCACATACATGGCGGATATCGATGAGTATCCCGAGTTTAGAAATTACAAGGTTGTACCTATTCCGTACATCGACTTCGAGCAGGTTAACACATTCGACGTTGTTAAGTTCACAACCAAGTTTGCATTTGCTCCCGAAGGTGTACCGTTCTCCAACCCGGATTAATATTATTAATGTGTCAGGCACCGTTAACAGACTGTTGACGATGCCTGATTTTTTTATTTCTGATATAATGCATATATGTCTCAAAAACAGATAAATGAATAGAACAGGGATATAAATAATTGAAGATCAAAATAAACAACAGGATAACAGAAAAAATAAAATCAGTATCTCTGATAAGAAATCTAAGCGGTACGCTGAATATGGCTCTCACGGGCCCTATGGCATCAGGCAGGGAGATTTACCCGGATGATGTAAATAAGCTGCGGGAAGATGCCATTAAATTAAAGGAGATGATGGCAAAGGCAGACGATGATCATTTAGAGCTTGATAAGGCAATGCTCATGGTCATCATCCTGGACCTGCTAAAACCCGTCATGAGAGGCGAGGAGATGTGGGCGGATATCATGGGCGCCGTGGAAGATGAAGCCGTGATATTTGACGCCGGTGAGTATGCGGAAAATCCGTATTATAAAAATATAAAATTTGATGACAAGGTATCGGGTGATTATAAACTGACCCATTCATCGTACAGGCCTTATGAAATATTTGTATATGACTGTCCGGTGAGATACGGGGATACTCTCATAGATATTCCGAGGATCGGATGCTTTGATAAATCATTTGTATTTCCGTCCATCACGGAGAAAGGCGATGCATGGATGAGCGTCACTCCAAATGAAGTGATGACCATGAAAAATCAGATAGCAGAGGCTCACGGCAGGGTCCTCACCCTGGGACTCGGTATGGGTTATTATACATATATGGCATCTCTTAAAGATGATGTGGAATCGGTGACAGTCATCGAGAGAGAGCAGAGTGTCATAGATTTATTTGACACATACATACTGCCTCAGTTTGAGCATAAGGAAAAAATCCATATAATAAAAGCCGATGCAGTTGAATATATGAAGAACCTTACGGACGGCGAATATGATTACTGCTTTGCGGATATATGGCAGGGGCTTGATGATATGGATACATACTTTGCGGTAAAGGAAGTATCCAGAAGACGCTTTACTCATATGAAGATGAGCTACTGGATCGAGAACTCGTATATCTATGCACTCTTAAGCTCCGTATGCCTTGATATCCTGTTTACATTTTATGAGACATCCGGTATACCGGCACCGTCCCTTGATAAGATGAGAGACAGTGAGAGACGTCAGCTTGAGTATATTAAGAAACTGCTTGACGGCGAGGAGATAAGCAGGCCGGAGCATATAGATTATTACATGAATCCACAGACATTACTCAACCTGATTGAAAATACAGAAATTCGATACAATTTACTTTGATTATATTTGAAAAAAGATGTATGATGATTCAGATATCATCTATTCGGAGGAAATAAAATTGTATTATACAAACGTACTTGACCTGATCGGAAATACACCCCTTATAAGTTTAGAGCAGACAACCGGACTGAATCTCTATGCCAAGGCAGAGTTTTTAAATCCGGGCGGCAGTATCAAGGACAGAATAGCATTAAATATGATAGAGCAGGCTGAAAAGGACGGACGCCTTAAGCCCGGTATGACCATCATCGAGCCTACATCAGGCAATACGGGAATAGGACTCGCACTCTGCGGCGTAAGAAAAGGATATCATGTAATAATTGTGATGCCTGAAAACATGAGCGAGGAGAGAAAGAAGATAATAAAGGCTCTCGGAGCAGAACTTGTATTAACAGACCCTAAGCTCAGCATAGGTGGATCTGTAGACAAGGCCCTGGAGATAGCATCCTCATCAGATAATTATTTTGTACCCCAGCAGTTCCAGAATCCTGCTAACCCCGATATCCATTACAGGACAACTGCAGTAGAACTCTCAGAGCAGCTCGGTAAAAAGGTAGACATCTATGTATCCGGTATAGGTAGCGGCGGTACACTTCAGGGTATAGCAAAATATCTCCTTGAGAAAAATCCTGACTGCAAGATTGTGGCAGTAGAGCCAAAGAATGTATCGGCACTCCTTGGTGATGAGCCGGGACTCCATCAGATACAGGGTATAGGTGACGGATTTATTCCTGACATACTCGATACATCTATCATCACGGATATCGTGGAGGTGTCAGATGATGATGCGATAAATACAGCCAGAGAACTGGCCAGAGTCCAGGGACTCCTTGTAGGTACTTCATCAGGTGCCAATGTATGGGCTGCAAAGCAGATGGCAGAGAAGTACGGCAAAGACAAAGTCATCGCTACAGTACTGGCAGACAGAGCAGAGAGGTATTTCAGTACATCACTTATATAATTTATTAAATATTATTTTAAGGCGCCGTAAATCGGCGCCAAAAAATAAAAAAAGTTGTTGACAAGGATGTACCACATGAATATAATGAAATAGTCGCTAACAGGACAACCGGTGACGGGGTGTGGCTCAGCTTGGCTAGAGCACCTGGTTTGGGACCAGGGGGTCGCAGGTTCGAATCCTGTCACCCCGACTAATTTAATAAGTTTTATGCAGGTGTAGTTCAATGGTAGAATGTCAGCCTTCCAAGCTGAACACGTGGGTTCGATTCCCATCACCTGCTTTACGCTACAAGCGGTGCCGAAAGGCAAAATAAAAGAACCGATGCAAGTTTACTTGCGAGAGGTTCTATTTTTTTGCCTTTCGATAGCGCGGCGCATGAGGTCCGGGGGACCTCAGCTTTGCGCCGACCGGAGCGGAGCGTAGACCAGCGCGTGCACTCATAGGCACGGAGTGCCTATGAGTGCTGGCACCGCAAATCCTTTCCGAAGCAGGTATTACGGGCGGGAAATCCGCCCGTAACGCTTGCTTCTGTGTAAAATTATACATAAAATAAGATGACAAATTAAACACGACATGGTATAATGCAGGAAAAGGAGGAAAACGATATGCCTAACATTATGCCTGTTTCGGATTTAAGAAACTATAAATCAGTACTTGGTCAGGTTGCGTATGGAAATCCTGTTTACCTGACAAAAAATGGACGGGGAGATTATGCCATTGTTGATATAAAAGAGCTGGATGAGCTTCGTTCATTAAAGAGTCTGTTTTCAGAATTAGAGAAAGGAGAGGTTTCGGCCAGAAAGAAAGGATGGATTCCGATAGAGGATGCTGAAAAGAGGCTGGGTCTATGAAAAAGGTAGATATTACTCCGGAGGCATTTGATGATCTGGAAGGCTTAAAAGAGCGTCTGGATGAATCCTTTGGTGTAAAGAAAGAAAAAGAGATCCTGAAGGCGATATTTACGGATATGAAGCGCCTGGCGAGATATCCGCAAACGGATATCAAGTTGTTTGAACGCTTTGGGATTGTTACGGATTATAAATGCTTGTACTCGCATAAGAATTATGTCTTTTACAGGATTGAGGATGAGTACATAAAGATTATACGGATTTTGGATGAAAAGCGGGATTTTTTGTACGTGCTGTTTGGAATAAAAATGACTTCGGATGAGTCAGAAAAGTATTGGGGAGAATAGAAAGCCGATAGAATAACTCGATAGGTGCAGCGAAATCGCGGTTATGAGAGAAATCTTGTAGCTGCTTTTTTATTGCTTCCGGCGATAGTCCGGCGGTAGCGACCAATAAATTCTGAGGTGCTTGACATTAGTAAATTAAAGAGCATATTATTTAAGTACAAGGTGTGGGTTTGCATTGGATATATTCGGTTCGCCACACCGTTTTTTTTATTTATACGCAGGAAAAATAACCGGTAACTTTGTACATTAATTCGTAAGCCGTGACTGTATTTTCTCATCACCTGCTTTTTTTCCTTAAATACTGGGTTTCTAATTTATCCAAACAGATCTGACCCAATGGTGCGGGCGTTACGCCGTCCATGCTTGTTCGCTTTGCTCTGCACCGCTTCCTGAGCGTGAACGCCTATGCCTTTCGCACGGTGGGCTTGTTATTATGTTTTATTAAAAACAGGACTTTCATTATGAAAGTCCTGTATATAATATGTTTATTGCTGTGTCATATTACTGCTATGGACCTAATATCATTTACCATTCATCAAATGGACCTGAAATATCTGAAGGGTCTGTAACAATTATCTGTCCGTTATCAATCATATCCTGATACTGCTGTTCGATTGATGGGTCTACAGGCTCATTATCATCATTCTGAGGTGGATTCTGATTTTGCTGCTGTTGCGTAGGTGTCTGTTGCTGCTGAGTTACAGGCTGGGTCTGATCAGAGTTCTGCTGATTCTCCAATTCTTCAAGCATTGCGTCTGTTATATACACAGAGTCACTTAATGCTTTTCCGGGAATATATGCAGTTGTATATTCTTCGGTTGATTCATCTGTTATATAATGGATTTCATACCATCCGTTAGAGGTTTTTCCATATACGTGAATATAATTCTCTTCGGATATACCGGTATATCTGAGCAGATAATCAATCCATTCGGAATCAACAGAATCTTTAGTTCTTATATTTGCATCAGACAGGATGAGTCTGTCTTCATCCAATGTTTCGGTTATTTCAACATCAGTCACATCAGTTTTTTCAACACCGAAATCTAAGGCTTCCTGATAATAAGCTTCTTCTTCACTCAGCTGAGCTTCGAGGTTTTCGATATCCTTCTTTAAAGAATCATTCTCGGTCTTAGCTTCGTCGAGCTCAGTTTGCATAGCAGTATCCTGACTAATATCGGCATCATTCTCGGATACTATAGCAACTGAATCGTTTGAGGCTGTATCAACAGGAGCATTGTTACCACAGCCGGTTATGGATAGAACACAAAGTGTTCCGATTAAAGTAAAAAGTTCACGTCGTTTCATTTGTACAATCCTTTTTTTATTTCTTAAATACGATTACATAATATATTACTGATTTTTTAATCGAATATATTATATCAAATAATACAGGGATTTTTTTTGTTAATTTTTGGAGGCTTTTTGGGGCTTTTTTATATTTGGTACGCAAAAGGCTATATAATCATTGGTTTTGGAATATCGTAGCCATTACTCTATTAAAATAAAGGCATTTCTATTTTTGAGGAAGTGTCTTTATTTTTTTGTTATAATAGGAGAAAATATAATATGGACAATGAAAATGAAATAGAAAAAGAATAAAATAATTATTTTTTATATTAAAAATAGAATAATCATGAGGGGAGTTTTACAATATGAGGAATTTGTTTTGGCACATAAAGGATAGGGTAGTATTTTTAGTAATAGGATTTATAGTTTTAACAACATTAGTAGTTTCAGCTGTAGGTCTTGTTTTCACTTATAACAATTCAAATAATTATTATAGCCAAATTGTATTAAATAATGCAAAAGATAATGCTGAAATAATTAATAAATGGTTTATAAATCAAGGTAGTTTTGTAAATACTATGGCAAAAAGTTTATCTGTTATGGATTATGAAGATACAGAGGCTATTGAAGACTATCTTGAATCATGTTTAGCAGATAATGATGCAGCTTTAATGTATTATGTTTGTTATGATTATGATGGAGGAGTATATCCTGCTGATCATTCTGTACTTGATCTTGATCCTACAACAAGAGGATGGTGGATAGACGCACAAAATGCAGGTCATTTAGTATATACAGAACCATATCAGGATTTTGCAACAGGATCAATGATAATATCAGCAACAGTACCATATACATGTGAAGGTCATACTTGCGCTGTATTAGCAGATATTTCACTTGGTTCATTACTTGAGATTGTAAATGGTATCCAAACAGATGCAAATACAGAAAGTTTTCTTCTTAATACAGACGGATCTGTAATTGTACATCCTAATGAAATGTTCAATCCTACAGAAGAAGGTACAACTATATTATCAGATAAAATTAGTATTGATATTAATAATATTTATACACAGACAGTTAAAGATTATGATGGACAGACAAAGATTATGGCATTATCTGAAGTAGAGACAACAGGTTGGAAACTTGGAGTTGCTACTAATAAATCTGTTATTTTTGCACAGATTAATAAGATTATGTTAACAAATATTATTATTTCAGTATGTATGATTGTTGGTTCAAGTATATGTTTAAGTTTTATTCTTAATGGACAGTTAGAACCACTTAATCGTATGAGACTTTTCATTAAAGATACTGTAATTGGTAGAGAAAATCTTGTAGATCAGGATTCAGAAAGTAAAGAAATCTCATATCTTATTAATAAATTTGAAGATAAATTCTTAACTACAATAAAAGTTACAAAAGATATATCAGAAGATATTGCTGTTGAAATAATAAACGCAAATAATAATGTTACATCAATGACTAATAATATAGAAGATGTATGTAATAATATGAATACAGCCAGTCTTAATATAGGAGAACAGACAGATAATATTAATAATATATTTGGTAAATCAGCAAATATATCAAAATCAGTCGAAGATTTAGCAAATAATACCCAGAGGATGGCTGAAAAGGCTGGAGAAATCATTGATAATATTGAAAAGACATTACCTGAAATAATAGCAAATCACAATAAAGCTATAGAAATAGCGAAAGTAAGTAGTGAAAAATTAGAGAATGCTATTGAAGATACAAAGGTAATAGAGCAAATAACAGATATATCTGGTTCAATTAATGCTATAGCAGAACAAACCAATTTACTTGCTTTAAATGCCTCAATAGAAGCAGCAAGGGCAGGTGAAGCCGGTAGAGGATTTTCAGTAGTAGCACAGGAAATTAAATCATTATCTGAAAGTACAGGAAATGAGATAAATAAGATTAATACTATTATTGAGAAAGTAATTGATAGTGTAAAGAGATTATCAGATGAATCAATGAAAGTAATAACATTCTTAAACGAGAATGTTATGCATGATTATCAGGTATTAGCTGATATATCTGAAAATTATAACAATGATGCTAAATTTTATGCTACTGAATCAGGTACAATAGGAGCATCAACAGAAGAATTAACTGCATCTATATTTGAGATAAATGAGTTATTAAATAAATTAAATATATCCGGACAGGAATTAAATGATGTAGTACAGTCTGTAAATGCAAGTATACAGGAGATTACAGCTAATTCAGAAGAGACTAAAACAGAGACAGAGAGTATATCAGAAAAGGCCAATATACTTAAGTCTACAGTAGAAACAATTAATATATAAGGGGTAATGATAATTTATCTGAAGAGGGAGAACACTATATTGAAAAAGTCGGAATAAGGAGTATACTTATAAATGAGCCTTATGTTGTTCCGTCCTGGAGCTGCGTAGGGTTCTTTTTTTTTATATGTGAAAAATAACTGATACAAAAGGCAAAGACAGTTGCGCAACCTCCTTCTTATCTGATGCTTCTGCCTTGAGTCGACCCTCTATGATAAAATTACTCGTAAGGTTTTTCCTTGCGGGTTTCTTTGATTGACAACATGTTTACGATTTAATAAAATATATGATGTTTGCGTTTTATAAAAAACGAAGGAGTTTTGGGATAGAAATGAGTTTCAGGATAGGTGTGGACGTAGGTTCCACGACAACAAAAATTGTTATCTGTAAAGACGGCGAAATGATCTTTCATAAATATGTGAGACATTTTGCGAGACAGCGGGACAGCATAGTCTCTCTCTTAAAAGAGGCAGAGGGAGTCATAGGCGATCAGTCATTTAAATACTGTATGACAGGCTCGGGGGCGAGAACCATCGCCGAGCATCTTGGCGTACCCTTTACCCAGGAGGTTGTAGCCAACTCCATAGCATTAAAGAGAGAGTATTCAAAAGTCGGCACAGCCATAGAGCTGGGCGGACAGGATGCCAAGATCATATTTTTCAGAGAAAATGAAAAAGGCGAGCAGGAAGTATTTGATATGCGTATGAACGGCAGCTGTGCCGGTGGTACAGGTGCGTTTATCGATGAGATAGCTGTGGTCCTCGGTATAGATGCGACCAAGATGAATGAGATGGCATCAAAGGGAGAGTCTCTCTATGACATCTCCGGTCGTTGCGGTGTATTTGCCAAGACTGATATCCAGCCCCTCCTTAATCAGGGAGCGAGAAAGGAAGATATCGCTTTATCAAGCTACCATGCCATAGCAAAGCAGACAATCGGCGGACTGGCCCAGGGTCTTGATATCAAACCGCCTGTAGCATTCGAGGGAGGTCCCCTCACATTCCATCCAAAACTTATAGATGTATTTGCAGACCGTCTCGAGCTTAAGGAGGACGAGATACTCGTACCAAAGAATCCCGAGATCATGGTGGCTCTCGGTGCAGCACTTAGTATCGATGAGATCCACAAGGATTCTGCAGATTACGGATTTACAGATCTCCTTGAGAGGATGAAAGCCCTCGCTGCAGACAATGATTCTGAGAGCGGGGACGGAGAACTCTACTTTACAAGTGAGGATGAAAAAGAAACATTCCTTAAGGAGCATAAGGTAAAAGATACTCCCGACTATATGCCGGTGAAAGGCGAGACAGTAAACGCATACCTTGGTATAGACGCGGGTAGTACGACGACAAAACTCGTCCTCATGAATGAGAATGAGGAGATCATTGATTCATATTATGCATCAAATGAGGGCAGCCCTCTCAACGTGGCAAAGCGTGCTCTCCTAAATATGTATGATAAATACGAGAAAGCAGGAGCAACCCTTAACATTGTAGGTGCCGCTTCAACAGGATACGGCGAGTTTCTTTTCTCAAAAGCATTTAAGACAGAGACCCATGTGGTAGAGACAGTGGCTCATTCCCTCGCTGCATCAAAGTATGTGGATAATCCCTCATTTATCCTGGATATAGGTGGCCAGGATATGAAAGCTATCTGGGTTGAGAATGGTATCATCACAAATATCGTCGTTAATGAAGCATGTTCATCGGGATGCGGTTCATTCCTTGAAAACTTTGCCCAGACCCTCGGTATAGAGACAAAAGATATCGCAAGACGCGCTTTTGAATCAGAGAGCCCGGCCAAGCTCGGAAGCCGTTGTACGGTATTTATGAACAGCTCCATCATCACCGAGCAGAGAAACGGCAAAAAGCCTTATGATATCATGGCGGGACTCTGCCGTTCCATTATAGAAAATGTATTTACAAAAGTTATCCGTGTGGCCAACATTGATTCCCTCGGAGAAAATATCGTAGTCCAGGGCGGTACATTCCAAAACGATGCAGTGCTCCGTGCCATGGAACAGTATGTAGGCAAAAAGGTTATCCGTGCACCTTACCCCGGACTCATGGGCGCAATAGGTGCAGCGCTGCGTGTCAGAGAATATATGGCACAGCCCGGATTTGTAAAGACATTTATCTCTTATGAAGAGCTAAAGAACTTTACATACAAGCAGGAAGCAAACTCACCCTGCCCTTACTGTACTAACCACTGCAACAGGACGATCCTATCATTCTCTACGGGAGACAGCTGGGTTACAAACAACCGCTGTGAGAAGGGTGAAGTAATAGGTGATCCCAAGGATGCTACGATCAAGAATAAGATCAAGGAGATCAATTTAAAGAAATATAAAGCAGAGAATATGTTTGCTGTCAGAAAGCAGCTGCTCTTTAAGAATTATCCTTTCGAGACTGTTGCTCCTGAAAAGGAGACAGTGATCGGTATCCCGAGAGTGCTCATGTACTGGGAGGGTATGCCGTTCTGGTCAACATTCTGGAGGAGTCTCGGATTTCAGGTAAAGATATCTCCCGAGAGTACCCGTGAGATATATGAAAACGGTCTTCATGCAGTGCCTTCCGATACGGAATGTTTCCCTGCAAAACTCGTACACGGCCATATCAGAGAGCTGATCGGCATGGGCGTTGACAGGATATTTATGCCCTCCATATCCGTATACCCTGTTGAAAATACAGAGCCTACAAGCTTTTCAAGATGTGCCCTTGTAAAGGGATATCCCATTGTCATGTACAATTCCGACAACCCGTACTCAAAGTACGGAGTCAAGTTTGATGCACCATACTTCTTCTGGTATGACTACGATGACAGAGAGAAACAGCTCTGCAAGTACATGAAGGATGAGTTTGATATTGATCCCGAGATTACAAAGAAAGCCATAGAGCAGGGAGCAAATGCCCAGAGCGCATTTGATACTGAGCTTAAGAAAAAAGGTACAGAGCTCATAGAGAGAGTTGAGCGTGAAAACAAGTATGCGGTAGTGATGGGCGCGAGACCATATCACTCTGATCCCCTTGTCAATCATGAGCTCCCGGAACTTTTTGTAAATATGGGAGTACCCGTACTGACCGTAGATTCCATACCTGCCATGGCCACAGAGGATTTAAGCAAATCAAGACTCGATGTAGTCAACAACTTCCATGCGAGAATATTGTCGGGAAGTATTATCGCAGCCAAGAATCCCCATCTTGAGTTTGTCCAGATAGTGAGCTTTGGATGCGGTCATGATGCATGCCTGTCAGATGAGGCTGTACGTATGATGAAGGAGATCAGCAACAAGGCTCCCCTTATCCTCAAGGTGGATGAGTCTGATGCCCAGGGACCTCTGCGCATAAGAGTACGCTCATTTATAGAGACCATAGAGCGTAAGCGCAGCATGAATATTAAGGAGGAGATAAAGCCTCTTGAGGATCCTTATAAAGTTAAATTTACAAAGCAGGATATAAAGGACAAGATAGTACTTGTGCCTAACTCATCCCATGCATTTTCCCAGATAATGTCGGCGGCTTTTGCCCAGCAGCATATAAAGGCAGTGCCCCTCGAGGTCGGAAGGGAAGAGGCGATAAGACTCGGCAAGAAGTATACACACAATGACATATGCTTCCCTGCTCAGATAGTAATAGGTGAGGCACTCGCAGCCCTTGAGAGCGGCAAGTATGACACACATAAAGTTGCCATCGCCATGGCCAAGTATGTATGCTGCTGCAGACTGACCCACTATGCGGCACTCCTGCGTAAATCCCTTGATGATGCGGGATATGATTATGTACCGATCATCACAAATGATGATGTGGATTACCACGGCATTCACCCGGGATACAAGATGGATACCATCGCTGTATTAAAGGTGGCTATATCACTGCCGATGATAGATACCTTTGAGGAAATCTTAAGGAAGATAAGGCCTTACGAGAAGGTCAAGGGCAGTGCCGATGCGGCATTTGAAAAAGCCATGGAGCTTCTCTGCGACGGTATAGAAAAGCACGGTATCTCCGGTGGTATAAAAGGTTTCAGGGAAGGTATCAAAGTCCTTGAAGCAGTTGAATACGACAGGAGCAAACCAAAGCCCACAGTACTCATAGTAGGCGAGTACCTCATGAACTTCCATCCCGGTGCAAACCATGAGATAGAGAGATATCTTGAGGATAACGGCTTTGAGATCATTGAGGCCAAGATGACTGACGTCATCCAGAAGACATACTTCTGCCAGAACAACCAGATCAACATGTTAAAGACAAGGCGTGATTTTAATACAAGACTCTGGATGAAGGTTGCCAACATATTCTTTGAGACTGCCGAAAATATTACTGACAAACAGGCAAAGAAAGCAGGCTCAAAACTCCATGAGAGATGTCCGAGAATCCATGAGATAGCAGAAGAGGCAGATCCCGTAATCAACCGTGTATTTGATACAGGTGAGGGTATCCTGATACCCGGCGAGATCATCCATCATGCAAACAGAGGATGCAAAAACTTTGTTATACTGCAGCCTTTCGGATGTTTGCCAAACCATGTCATCGGACGAGGCGTCATGAAGAAGTTCAAGGAGCTTTATCCCGATATCGAGGTGCTGCCCCTTGATTACGATCCCGACCTGTCATTTGCCAATGTGGAGAACAGACTCCAGATGCTCGTAATGAACCAGCAGATAAACGGGGAGGCTTAAGTCATGGATAATATAAACAATCATGTGGCCGGCATGATCAAGATGATCAGCGAAGTCATTGAGAAAAATTCCGACAAGCTCCTCAAAGAGTACAATATCACAAACGGCCAGGTGAGAATCATGGCCGTGATAATGTGCATTCATAACGGAGAGTGTACATTCAAGGAGATAGAATCATATTTTTCATATTCATCAACGGCAATATCCGGAATGATAGCGAGACTCGAGCAGAAGGGATTCCTCGAGAGTTTTTCGTGTGACAATGACAAGCGCGTAAAGTGTGTCCGCATGAAGAGCAGGGGCCGGGATATCGTCTCTGCCGCAAAGAAGGAACTCGAGAAAGTTGAGCAGGATATCCTGATCGATTTAAACAATGATGAGAGAAAAATGTTTATAAATCTCCTTGGCCGTGTACAGAAAAGAGCGCAGATGCTCTGATTTTTGACACAAATCCCAAAATGTTGTATATTCTGTAGTGCAGATTAAATACATTTAGTGTAATTATCTGACATGATCAGTGACCGGAAATATTGAAATAATGAAAAAGCGTTTAACAGGTTTACTTATAATATGTATGCTCGTCATCAGCGTGGCAGGCTGTGGCAAAAATGACAGCAATGCAGGAGGCGGCTTCCTCGCAAATATCGGTAAAGAATCAAAAAATCTCACTATCGGTTCACTTGAGGAGCGCATGATCGAGTCGGCATACTACAGCGAGACAGACGGATGTAACGTGCTGTGCGGATTTATCGGCCTCTCAGACGGTCAGGGTATATGTATCCTCGCCGTATCTGAAAACGGAGCAGCTCCAAAAGTTGTTGCCGGCAAGTATGAGCCCACAGGCAGAGTGGACGGAGACGGTATGGAGATCAGCAGTATCTCATTTAATGATGCTTTTACGGGTGTGGAGACAACCCTTGGTTTTGTACAGCCCACAGCCAATGTGAGTGATAATACTGTGGATTCGGATGCATGTGTGATAACTGCAGACAACATTGTTTACGATCTTTACAAGACCACTGCATCTGATTTTGTCAACAGGATCAGGAATTTTAATATTTCATCTTACAACAGTGAGATGGTCATAACCACATGGATGGAATAAAGCGATACAGGTATGAATTTGGATAATTCTGATAACATAATAGAAGTAAAAAATCTATATAAAATATACACCATAGGAGAGAACAAGGTACGTGCTCTTAATGGTGTAGATTTTTGTATTAAGAGGGGAGAATTTGTGGCGGTCGTCGGTCAGTCCGGATCCGGTAAATCCACTCTCCTTAATATGCTGGCGGGACTTGAGAAACCTACAAAGGGTCAGGTCATAATAGCCGGCGAACATATAGAAAACAAAAATGAAGCAGGACTGGTAATGTTCAGACAAAAGCATGTAGGCTTTATATTCCAGTCATACAACCTCCTGCAAAATATGGACGCAGTCGAAAATGTGGCAATGCCCCTGGTCTTTAGGGGAGAGGATAAGGAAATCAGGGAGATGAAAGCGAGGCGGATGCTAAAGCAGGTAGGCCTGGCAAAATATCTGGACCACAGGCCGGGACAGATGTCCGGAGGTCAGCAGCAGCGAGTCGGTATAGCGAGAGCCCTGGTGGTAAATCCCGAGATCATATTTGCGGATGAGCCCACAGGAAACCTTGACTCGAATACATCCCTCGAAGTAATGCATCTGATGCAGAATATCTCGAGAAAGAAAAATCAGACCATTGTAATGGTTACCCATGATGATTACCTGGCGGGATTTGCAGACAAGATAATACGAATCCTTGACGGAAAGGTTATTGACATAAAGATAAATGAGAGAAAAGATCCGGTAGAAACGCCGAAAGAAGAAACGCCGAAAGAAGAACCAAAAGAAGAAACGGAAGAGATAACGGCAGAAAAAACGGACAACGCAGAAACGGCAGAACAGGAGAGTACGCAGGCATGAAAAATATTATCGAAAAGAGAAATAAATCAATATTATCAATACTGATCACATCACTGATTTTTACATGTGTGATTGGATTTGTATTACTCACAGGTGGTATGACGGTAAATGCTGATACCACATCTTCAAACAGCAGCAACAAGCCGCCTGTACCGTACTCAGTATCCGTTGATGTGCTGACAGAGGCAAACGGATCCCAGATAATCGACCTTAAGGACAGGGAGGCTGCATATTATGTACTTGTTGAATATATCAGCAACCTTAAGGTGCTTTACAACATTTCGGATGACAAGGAAGCAGAACTTAATGAGATCCTTTATGAGATGGTGTCATATACGGCAAATACCCAGATGACATTAACCCAGTTGAATCAGCTTGTAATCGATACAAAAACCAATCTGTATAATGCGATAAGCGACGGTAGCGAGAGTATGGTCTTTATGGCAAATGACGTGTCCATATCTTCGGGATGGTCAGGCGGATCGTGCGTCGTAAACCTCGGACTTATCAATCTCGGAAGCAGAGACATCAGCAATCTTGTTGTATTCCCTGTTCAGGATGGTGACCCCTCAAAATGGCCTTTTGTGATAAATACCGCCTCGGATTCCCGTGTGATATCAAAGCTGATCGCAGGCAATTCGATGTCTGCAGCCTATGAAGGAAAGCAGACCGTATCATGGACATTTACCGTATCCGGTGAAGCCAAGACAGGTCTCTATCCCCTTACATTTAAATATCAGTACTACAGCAACGGTAAACTGACATCCGGAACCATAACAACATTTGCCAATATTCACGGCGCTTCTGAAAACGGTAAACTCATAGATAACGGAGAGGATACCAACACATCAACACCCCGTATTATCGTAACAGGATTTACAACAGATCCCGAAAATGTACAGGCCGGAGATTCTTTTACACTTAATCTTGAAGTTGAGAATACATCAGCAACAGAGACTGTATCAAACATCCAGTTTGACTTAAAGGCAGTACCCGTTGCAATCTCCACTACAGAATCAATTGAGGCATTCCTGCCTACCAGCGGTTCCTCAACCATATATGTAGACAGCATTGCTCCAAAGGGAACCACAACACTTACCATGGAATTTACGGCAAGAGCCGACCTTAATCAGCAGCCGTATGTCATAAATGTTTCTGCCAAGTATGAGGACAGCTCAAACAAGTCATATGAAGCCACGTCAAATGTGTCCGTACCCGTTAATCAGGAGGCGAGAGTAGAGGTCTCTGACTTTGAGGTATTACCTGATTACATTATGGTAGGCGAGACGAGCAACATCATGTTTGATGTCTATAACATGGGTAAGACAACACTCTTTAACGTACAGGTAGCTTTTGATGAGAATTATTTATCAGGTACCAAGTTTGTCGGAAAAGTTGAGTCAGGCGGAACAGGTGCAGTAGATATGGATGTAACAGGTGTAACTCCCTGCTACGACGGATATGTGACAGTATATGTGACATATGAAGATGATGCCGGCAATGCTACAGTTATCGAAAAGCAGGTACCCATAACCATCGATGAGGCGGTCTATGAAGAGTACCCTGATGATTACGGTATGTATGAAGATATGGGAGAAATGGAAGGCGAAACCACAGGTCCCAATATCGGACTGATCATCGGTATCATTGTAGCCATAATCGTAGCAGTTATAGTAGTCATCAGAATAATCAAAAAGAACAAAGCAAAGAAAGAAGCCCGCAAGAGAGAACTTGAGGAGATGGAAAAGGATGATACCCTGCTTTAATTAGGGTACTTTAAACGGAGACGTATATATGAAGTTATCAGATCTGCTGCGCATGAGCTGGCAGAGTTTGCTAAAAAGAAAATTCAGAACATTCCTGACAGTGCTCGGTGTAGTCATCGGTGTCATCTCGATCGTCGTGATGGTCAGTCTCGGTATAGGTATGAAGTCTGCCATGCTCGAGGAGATGGAGTCGTATGGTTCCATGAAATCCATAGAGGTGACGAGAGGATACAGTGATATGTCAAGCTCCGATGATAAGGAGAAAAAGGATGAGCATTTCTTAAACGATGCTCTCGTTGCCCAGTTTGAACAGTTAGAGCATGTTGATTTTGTAGTGCCCCAGCTTAGCGTTGATTCTGTAATCAAAATCGGTAAATATCAGATGAATATCCGCATCATAGGCCTATCGCCTGAGGGAATGCTTGCTATGAACCCCAAAGTCGGTGCAGGTCAGCTCCCTCTGTCGGATAAAACGCTTGAACTGTTTTACGGTAATCTCGTACCTATGTATATCAGCAATGCCAAAACAGGCCAGTATATCTACTGGGAGACAGGTGAATGGCCGGACGTCGATTTCATGAATGAGACGCCGTATGTAATCTTTGATGCAGAGCGCTATTACAGTCATGGACAGACAGACGCTAACGGTCAGCTGATCCAGGCTCCTAAAAAATATCTGATTCCGACTGCCGGTGTGCTTGAAGGCGGCCAGGATGATTACTCCTCAATGAGCTATGATGTCTACTGCAATATTGATGCTCTTAAGGCTACATTAAAGAAAGAGTTTAAGGGCCGCGTGATCCCGGGACAGCCAACAAAAAAGGGTGGAAAACCGTACAAGGATATCATGTACAATACCATAATCGTATATGTTGACAATATGGATAATGTCACTGCTGTACAGGATATCATCAAGGACATGGGATACAACACATACTCCCAGGCTGAGTGGATTGAGTCGGATATGCAGATATTAAACATAGTCCAGCTCGTCCTCGGAGGTATCGGTGCGGTAGCCCTCTTTGTAGCGGCCATCGGTATCACCAATACCATGAGTATGTCCATTTACGAGCGTACAAAAGAGATAGGTATCATGAAGGTTATCGGATGCAAGATCAGCGATATCCAGTTCATGTTTCTCGCCGAGGCCGGCTTTATCGGTTTTATCGGCGGCATAATAGGCGTGTCCATCAGTGCTGTTTTATCGGTTGTCATCAACTGGCTCATCAGGACATATGCCACCGAAATGGGTATGCAGTATATTTCTGTCATACCACCATGGCTCATTTTGGTATCGATCATATTTGCTGTTCTGATCGGTATGATAGCGGGATTTTTCCCTTCGCTCAGAGC
>CADBFE010000027.1:0-10423 GCA_902793845.1 uncultured Lachnospiraceae bacterium
CGCATACCGTTATAGCTGCCTGTGAACGGTTCAAGCTTTATATAATCAAATCCGGGTTTATATAGCATATCTGTCAGTATCATAAAACCCTGCCTGTTTAAAAAAATCAGCTCTCCTGATTAACCTGCTCAATATCATAAGGTGTAACCTGATATACATAGTAGTTGAGCCAGTTTGTATAGAGATTGTTGCTGTGGCTCCTCCACTGAAGGTCAGGTCGCTTGGACGGATCATCGCCGGGATAATAATTTACCGGCATGCTGATCGGCAGATTCTTGGCCAGGTCCCTCTTATACTCTGTATCGAGGGTATATCTGTCATACTCGGGATGACCCATGACAAAAATCTTTTTGCCACCTTCCGCCATACAGAGGAACAGTCCTGCCTCCTCAGACTCTGCGAGGACAGTTATCTCAGGACACGCCTTTACCTTATCAAGCGGTGTCTCCGTGTGTCTTGAATGGGGTGCATAGAAATAATCATCAAAACCGCGGACAAGAGGTATCTTTCTGTTTGATACCTTGTGCTTAAAGATACCAAACATCTTGGCCGGCAGCATCCTCTTGTCTATACCGTAATGGTAGTAGAGGCCTGCCTGGGCTCCCCAGCATATATGGAGAGTACTTGTCACATGGCTCTTGGTCCATTCCATAATATCGCAGAGCTCGTCCCAGAAGTCCACTTCCTCAAAAGCCATCTGCTCAAGTGGCGCACCTGTGATAATGAGACCGTCAAACTTTTTATTTCTGATCTCGTCAAATGTAGTATAGAACCTGTTTAAATGGTTCCTTGACGTGTTGACCGACTCATGGGTCTTCATGGTCAGGAATGTTATCTCAATCTGAAGGGGCGTATTGGAAAGGGCTCTAAGTAGCTGGAGCTCCGTATCCTGCTTGATGGGCATCAGATTTAATATACATACCTGCAGGGCTCTTATCTCCTGATGGATCGCCCTGTTTTCATCCATCACAAAAATATTTTCGTACTCGAGCTGCTCTCTTGCGGGCAGATCGTTCTGAACTTTAATTGGCATATCTTTCTCTTTTCAAAATCGTATAATTATTTTTATTTTACCACATTTGCATCATTTTATCATCTGATTAAACTCTTCTTCGGAGATAATCCTGATGCCCAGTTCCTTTGCTTTTGTGAGCTTGGAACCGGCGTCCTCACCGGCCAGCAGGAGGCTTGTCTTTTTGCTGACAGAGCCCGTCACCTTGCCGCCGTTATTTTCGATGACTTCCGTGATCTCCTTGCGTCCGTATCCTGATAAAGTACCGGTCACAACTATGGTAAGGCCTGCGAGCTTATCGGATGCTCCCTCTTTTTCCTCGCACTTAAAGTTGACTCCCGCGTCCCTTAGCTTCTGCAGTACGGATTTTCCAAAATCGGATGAAAAGAAATCGGTGATACATCCTGCTGTTGTCGGTCCTATGTCATCAATATTTGTCAGCGTCTCGTATGATGAACCGGCAAGTTCATCGATGGAACCGAAATGCTTCATGATGGTCTTGGCAGTATTTTTACCGACATTTCTGATATTAAGACCTGCGAGGAGTCTCACGGGATCGTTGTTTTTAGAGTTTTCTATATTGGCCAGGATCTTGTCCGTATTTTTCTCTTTACCTATGAGACCTTTGGATACAAGCTCATCCCTGTGATCTTTCAGGTAATAGATATCTGCGTAGTCCCTAAGATATCCTTCATTTATGAGGGCATCTACGAGAGTATCTCCGAGGCCGTCGATATTCATACAGTCTCTTGAAGTAAAATATGCTACGGACCTTGAGAGCTGGGCAGGGCATATCTCATTTATACATCTGATATCTGCCGTATCCTCATCTGTGACAAGGGCACTGCCGCATACAGGGCACTTAACAGGAGTCTCAAATACTTTCTCCGGAGCCTTTACACAGCCGTTTAATTTCGGGATGATCTCACCTGATTTAAAGAGCTTGTACTCACCGCCTATACCGATATTCATATCCTTTATGTAGTCCATGTTGTGGAGAGTCGCTCTCGATACGCTTGTACCGCAGAGTCTCGCAGGCTTGCCGGTCTCCCTGTCATGGAAAAGTCCCGTAAATGTCAGCTTGCCGGTCCTGCCTACATCCACCATGATCTCATCCATTACGACTATCTTTTCTTCAGGCGGATATTTGTAGGCTATGTGACCGCTTGAATATTTACTGCCTGCCGGCAGGTCGTCTCTGTAGGAGATATTGTCAAGCTTTACTACTGCTCCGTCGAGATCGTATGGCAGCTCGCCTCTCATCTCTCCGATCTCATCGATTGTTTTTAATATCTCATCTGCTGTCCTGCACTTTTTATGAAATACAGTGCTTATACCGGCTCCGGCCAGGATATCAAGTCCGTCACAGTGGCTAGCATGTATCTCATCAGGTCCGCTCTGGACATTAAATATAAACATTTTTAGACCACGCTTTTTTGTAATGGACGGATCAAGCTGGCGCAGCGTCCCGGCAGCGAGATTCCTCGGATTTGCCGCAGTCTTTTTGCCGAGGCGTTCCTGCTCTTCGTTGTATTTATCAAAGTCCTCATGACTCATATATACCTCGCCCCTTAGCTCCATGGAGTCATAGGGCAGGTCAACTTCCTTTAATACATCAGGTATCACGAGGGCATTTAAGGTCACATCCTCGCCGATAAAGCCATCGCCTCTTGTCTCAGCCAGAGTGAGTTTCATAACCTTATCAGCTTTTTCATATCTGAGGGTCATGGAGAGACCGTCGATTTTAGTCTCTACGGAAAACCATGCATCCGGGTGAATAGATAATGCCTTATCTACCCATTCCCTGACATCCTCTTTATTAAACACATCCTCAATTGAGAGCATCGGCACATTGTGAGTAACCTTAACTCCCGCCTTTCTCATGGCCGTGCCGCCGACCTTTCTGGACGGTGAGTTTTCATCGGCCCAGTCGGGATTTTCCTTTTCTGCAGCCTTTAGCTGCTGCATCATACGGTCATACTCAAAATCTGAGATTGACGGAGTATCCTGGTTATAATAAAGATCCATATGATACTCGATGGTCTCCCTGAGTTTCCGGTATTCTTCTCTTGTCATAACGCTTCCCCTTTGATTTATGTCTTAATCGTAAAATATGAGACCTCACGATATACGCAAGGTCTCATATAAATAAAAAATATAATCCAAATATTTTAAACGTCCAGAATCTCCCCGATTGATGTGACTGCCTCAGTGTAAGGCATATCAAGTGCAATACTGATCTCCGAAAAGAGTACGCGCTCAGCATCTTTGAGAATCTTCTCCTCCTGAATGTTAAGACCTTTGTGAATCTTACGATTTTCTTTTCTCATATTGCGAAGGAGCTTGATCATGGAAGATACTGCAACATTATCTCCTGACTTAAGTATCACATCGCAATTCTCACGGACGGGCGAATAGGTAGCGGGCTTTGATTTTTTAATACCCTCGACAACCTGCTTGGCCTCGTCCTTCGACATGACACCGCGGAGGATCTCTTCCTCTTTTGTGAGCGGCAGATATATGGTGCTTCTCGCATCAGAAACCGGCTTCATGGAATAATAAATCTTATCGGGACCACCGAAATCGAGAGGACCGATATCCACGATCTTGCACGTACCGTTCAGTCCGTACAAAACGAAATCTCCTATTTTATATTTGCTGTCATACTCTGCCATAAATGCTCCATTTCCCTAAATAAAGACGTGTGAAAATCACTCATATCTGCATTTATATACCATATATATTATACCTTTGAAGAACAAAAAAATCCAACAAAAAAATATCTGTTATAAAACAAATTTGCCTCAAAGTAATATTCTAAAAGGTTTGCGATAACACTATATAAATGCTAATATAGTAACGATGTTTAATTCTAAATGAACTGTTTGTTAAGAATAAACTTATCGAAATAATTTTATCAAAGAAATATTAAAAATTTCATAACAATTTCGGAGGAAATCAAAATGACAACAAATGAAAAAGCACTCATGCTTCACGAGCAGTGGATGGGAAAATTAAGCACAGAGCCCAAAGCTCCCGTTAATTCAAGAGAGGACCTCTCTCTCGCTTATACCCCCGGCGTAGCCGAGCCCTGCAAGGTAATCGCAAAAGATCCCGAGGCAGCTTACAAATATACAATGAAATCAAATACCATCGCTGTCATCTCAGACGGCAGCGCTGTCCTTGGACTTGGCAATATCGGTGCCAAAGCCGGTATGCCCGTTATGGAAGGTAAAGCAGTACTCTTTAAGACATTCGGCGGAGTAAATGCAGTACCTATCTGTCTCGATACCCAGGATACAGAGGAGATCATCAAAGCCGTAACATGGCTGGCTCCCAACTACGGCGGTATCAATCTTGAGGATATCTCTGCTCCCAGATGTTTTGAAATAGAGAGACGCCTTAAGGAAACCCTTGATATCCCTGTATTTCATGATGACCAGCACGGTACAGCCATCGTCGTACTCGCAGGTATCATCAACGCGCTAAAGATCATCGGCAAGAAAAAAGAGGACTGCCGCATTGTCGTAAACGGATCAGGTGCAGCAGGCATCGCCATCACAAAGCTCCTCTTAAATGACGGATTTAAGCATGCCATCCTCTGTGATACAAAGGGTATCATCGGAAAACACAGGACAGACCTTAACTGGATCAAAAAGGAAATGTGCGAGGTGACAAACCTTGAGAATAAAGAGGGCAGCCTTGCAGATGCCGTAAAGGATTCTGACATCTTTATCGGTGTATCAGCTCCCGGCTCTCTCACCCAGGATATGGTTAAGACAATGAATAAAGATGCCATCATCTTTGCCATGGCCAATCCCGTACCCGAGATCATGCCTGATGAAGCAAAGGCTGCAGGCGCAAGGATCGTCGGTACAGGCCGTTCAGACTTCCCTAACCAGGTAAATAATGTAATCGCATTCCCCGGCATCTTTAAGGGTGCCCTCGAAGGCAGAGCTCCCCAGATCACTGAGGATATGAAGCTTGCAGCAGCATATGCCATTGCTTCACTTGTACCTGAAAATGAATTAAACGAAGACAATATTCTCCCCCAGCCCTTTGATCCCCAGGTAGCCATAAAAGTATCTGAGGCAGTTAAGGCTCATATCGTTAAATAAGGGTATCTATGTCAGTTAAATGGGGTGAAAAGCCGTACTTTTCCGTGGATCATTATCTGAAAGAAAAATACGGTCATAAAATTTATAAGATAGCCATCGACGGCGGGATGACATGTCCTAACCGGGACGGCGTACTTGATACAAGAGGATGTATCTTTTGTTCAAAGGGAGGCAGCGGCGAGTTCGCTGCTCCTTTTGACAGGGAACATCCTTCTGTTATGAATCAGCTCGATGCAGGAAAGAAACTGATCGACAGCAAGACTGATGAGTCGACCGGATTTATTGCTTATTTTCAGCCGTATACAAATACGTATGCGCCTGTTGATTATCTGGAAAGGCTGTACCGGGAGGCTCTCGATTATCCCGGATGCATAGGACTCGCTATCGGGACGAGGCCCGACTGTCTCTCCACTCCCGTCATCGCTCTCCTTGATAAATTAAATGATGAGTATGAAGATAAATTTATCTGGGTGGAGCTGGGTCTCCAGACCATACACAGGCATTCTGCCATATATATAAGGCGTGGCTACGACCTGCCTGTATTTGAAGATGCTGTCAGGAAATTAAACTCCATATCGATACCGGTCATCGTCCATGTCATACTCGGACTCCCGGGAGAGACACCGGAGCAGATGTATCAGACCATTGAATATTTAAACACCTTTAATATATTCGGTATAAAACTTCAGTTGCTCCATGTCATTAAAGACACTGACCTTGAGAAAGATTATGATGAGCGTAAATTTGAGGTACTCTCCCAGGATGAGTACACTGATATACTCATCAAATGTATAGAAAAGCTGAGCCCCGAGATAGTCATCCACCGGGTGACCGGCGATGGCAAGGGAGATATGCTGGTAGCTCCTCTATGGAGCAAAAATAAAAAGAATGTTTTAAACACTCTCATCCATACCATGAAGGAAAGGGATTCCTACCAGGGAAAATATTATGAGACAACCGGATTCATCAATGTTATATAAAATAATGATCCTCTACATGCTTAAGTGCAGCAACATAAAACTCTCGTCTGCTGACATAAGCGATTTTCTCGTAATGAGCGGATATGCTGATGCCTTCTCCTTTCAGTTTAACCTAAACGAACTGGAATCAGACGGATTTATAACTGTCGAAAAAAAGCACAACCGCAGCTATATCTCACTAACCGAAGAAGGTTCAAAGACTGTAGACTCCCTGGAATCAAAGCTCTCAAAAGAGATAAAGCTCGATATCTATAATCATATCGCAGACAACAAAAGCTCCATCATGGCGAGCCACAAGGTTGAGACCTCTGTATCGGAAACAGAGGACGGTACCTACATCGCCCGCCTCATCTGCAAAGGAAAAGGAGACGCCGCTCTCTACGACATCTCCCTGTCATTTCCAACCCGTATTCTTGCCGAAACCGCCTGCGACAATTTCATGAACAACTCCACAGACATTTACCGTTTTATTGTTGATAAGCTGATGAATTAAATCTTATTTCTCCAGATACTGCTCCGCGATTCCGATAAGTTCTTCATCGGTGTAGATCGGTGCGCTGTAAAGCTTTGCGCCGTCGTAATCATAGCTTAAGTATACTTTATTGTTAGCAGCATCGAGATCCACCATCTTGTCTATGATGGTAACCAACTCTCCGTCTTCATTTATGCAGTATCCGTAATCTCCGGTTCTCCAGTACTCTCTGCCTTCCTTATCCTCACCGAGACATTCAAATATCAACTCATACTGGTTCTTAAGCTCAAATGAAGCCCACAGTGACATATCCTTTGTATAGAAGATCTCAACGAACTGACCTCCGTATGAGACAGCCACTTTGCTCTTGTCAGCATTGTATGTGATGCTGTTTACAAAATCTGCATTTTCTATACCCAGATTCTTTGCTTCCTCTACGGCAGAGCTGTAGGTATAGTTATCAAGGTCCCTCGATTCCCATGTTCCATCATTTACAATATCGGGATTTGTTAACTCTCTGTAGAGGATCACCTTGTTGCTGTTTGTCTCATGAGCCATCATGCCGTTATCCACGACGATAATATCACTGACATTATTAAGATTGCATTTTATCAGAGATGCGGAACCGAATGTAGTATGTTTTGCCAGTGATATATAGGCCATTTCATTTGAGATAAAATACACGCTGTCATCATATACCTGGTACCACAATATTCCGTTGCTGTAGATATCTATAACCTGGAGCTCAAGATCATCTGCACTAAACTCTGCCACACCGTAGTCGCCTATCTCAACGAGATAATATCCATCTTCATCATATATCATATCGAGATGTTCGCCATAAATATTTCTGTCATCCCTGCTGCAGATCACATCTCCCGATTCTATATCGTATGCTCTGATGACAGATGTAAATCCACCTAAAATGGAATCCTGGATTGTCTCCTCGTTTGACAGTATATATGCTGTATCATCGTAAACGTAAGCATCTTTGATATTATAATCAGTCATATCAAGAGAGAACTGTACATTGCCATCTGCATCAAAAACATAAAAATTCTTTTCAGTATAATCGTTTGAGACAAACATATACCTGTCGTCTCCCACCGGTTTGAATGAATAGTAGTCAATACTTACACCAAATTCGGTATTGCTGACAAGGTCTCCCTCCGTATCATATACATATAAACTTTCCGTTCCAAATACATAGATAAGCTCAGTCTCGGAATCATAGTACAGATAACGATAATCGAGGAACAAATCATCCGGAGCCTCAATAAATGTTGACACAGCACCGGTAGTGACGTCAATACACATGACATCTTCGTCAACATAAATAAATCTGTCATCATCAAGAAATGCAGATGAACTGTCGGCTGTAAGGGACAATGTGATATTTTTAACTACACTGATAAGCTTGCCGTTTAAGGTGTTCCAGAATGTAATAGTACCTGAATAATCATAAAGCATGGCCACATCACCGGAAGGTGAATCAATCATGGTCCTAAGGTCTGCTGAAAGCACCATTGTATTAACCGATCTGATGGAACCTGAGATATCATAAAGGTTTAAAGCTTCCGTCATCGCAAGACGTGCTTTTGATATATACGGCATCTCATTGCCGTCGTATGATGTCATTGCATAATATGCATTCTCAATTGCACCCTGCCTGTCATCATTTGCAAGACATTCAAGGGATGTATCGGTCAGCGTCTGGGCCTGATATGACAGCAGTTTTTCATTTTGCTCTTCAAGGGACATGGACTGGAGCTGTATCTCGTATGACTTGGCCTCTATCTCCTCTGCCTGGGCTTTTATCTCCTCATTTTTCTTGGAAAGTGTAATAGCCGTAAATGTACTGAGTCCGCCAATAAAAAGGCATAATGCTGATATACAACTGACCAGGCCGATCACCCGGCGCATATGCTGCTCTCTGTGGCGCTGCTTTAAGTCATCATAGTTAAGATTAAACATGGCTGCCAGGAGGCGGAGTTTCTCGAGTTTCAGAGCCTTTAATCTGTCCTTGTCATTATCAGCCCTGACATCAGCTGCGAGGGGCTCTATCTTTTCCCTGATAGTGATATGGTTGCCCTCCCTGTCGATGGCATCCCTCTCCCTGTTAAGGAGTTCTGTGGGGAATGAATCCTCAGGCTCGCCCTCTACCAGTACGGTCAGTACCCTGTCGACACCGTGGAGCTCAACAAATGTCTCGATCTCCTTACGGCACCAGAGGGACTCCTTTAATCTCGGGGAGCAGATCACAATGAGATAATCCGAGTTTTTAAGAGCCTCCACGATAGGGTCCTCAAGATTGCTTGCAAGAGGCAGTTCCTCCTCATCGCGAAATACCCTTTTGATCCTGGTCTTTGCCTCCGGATTTTCTTTTTTTAATTTCTTTTCAACATTACCCGGCAGTCTGAAGCTCTCAAGCTCCCTGTGGAGTTTCTCTGCCACAAACTTATCGGGCTGGGTATGTCTGTATGAAATAAAAGCATCATAATGTAAAGTCTGATTTTCCATATTCAAGTACCTTTATCTGTTAATTCTCTACTTTCTCGTAAGTCATGCCAAATATCTTGCGCTCAATGATATATACATCATGGAGATCGTCGCATCTGACTGCCAGATAATCTCCCGGCTTACCCAGCATGTATTTTTCCTTATCCCAGGCAGTAAATACCTTTACTCCCTTGGTCAGCTCTTTTACATATATCTTGACCTCTCCCTTTGGTATGCAGACATGGGCGAAATCCGTGAGCAGATGATTCTGGCCCGTCAGTCTGTTTTTGATCGTAGGGATGTAATTCTTCTCAAGAGCATATTTATCATAATCATACTTTTCATCAAGTACAGTATTGGACCTCCGGAACTTTTCAAGTCTGTTTGGATATACCTCGCCCTTTACACCGATCATGATGATGAGGTCATCCTCTACTGTTAAGTCCATATCACCCTCAAGGGATCTGACGGTGATAGGCATACCTGTATGAAGTACATCTGTCGCCTTTACAAATCCGATAGGGAGCTTCTTTTTTGCATACAGCGTCATCTCTGAAATATCAGCCTCAAATTCAGATGCATATATGATCTGATACATATCATGATATTCCATCATACGGTTGCTTAAATAAACATCTATGCTGACAAATCCGTTTTTCTCCCTGAAGAGCTTCTCGGCGATAAATCCGCCGGCCTTTTCATAATGGCCGCCACCGGAGCCGATACCCTCAGTTAAAAATCCGGCAAGTTCGCTGGCATTAACTTCCTTTACACAGCTGCGGACCGAGAGTTTATATCCGTCACCGTTTTCATTAAATACGACGCATGTCCTCACCCTGTCTACCTGAAGCAGGAAATCACTGATAAGTCCGAGGATATTGGGATCGCAGGGCTGGGATTTAATGACGGCAAAACCGTACTCCTCATTAAATGAATACCTCAGCATAGCTACACCTGCTATCTCAAGTTCATCCAGGGAAATATTAGTAGTACGCAGTGTGTTTATAAAACTTGCATCGTGGGGTATCTGATCGGACATATCACGGTCAAGGGGATTAAACAGTTCGGAAAACTGATTGGTATCCGTAAACAGTCCGTAATAGAGTGCCGTACCCACACCATCATCATCATTAATCTCGTATCCTACCTCTTTAAACAGGTTGTAGATAATGGTTGAGCAGCTGCCTATACCGGGACGGATAATGCTTTTCTCAACATTATCGATCTCCACCTGGTGATGATCGATGATGGCCACATTGTCCGCCTCAAATCTGGTCACATTGCCTGCTCCGTACTGACAGTCAACAGTGAGCCATAAACCTTTATGCCACTTCTCATCATC
>CADBFE010000027.1:10495-55945 GCA_902793845.1 uncultured Lachnospiraceae bacterium
GATTTCTTTAAGATATTTTTTCCGCTGTAGATGAGCCTGACATTTTTGCCGTTATGCTCAAAATATTTATAGAGCGCATATCCCGAACCGATAGCATCCGCATCGGGATTGTCGTGGCACTGGACTGTGATGTTGTCATATTCCAAAAGGTCTGTTAATTTCATAAATCCCCCATTTTACTCAGCTTCATTTTTTATCTTTGCCATATGTTCCTTTATTTTCTCTTCATATCCAAGGCTGCCGGGCCTGTAAAATTCCGTACCGGTCAGCTCGTATGGCAGATACTGCTGTCTGCAGTAATGATTTTTATAATCATGAGAATATTTATATCCGTCGCCGTGACCAAGCTTTGCTGCCCCCTTATAATGGGCATCCTTTAAGTGATTGGGTATGGCCAGATCCCCGTATTTCTTTACGGCATCAGTAGCCTCAAATATGGCATTTACCGCCGCATTGCTCTTGGGCGCAGTGGCTATATATGCAACTGCCTGGGCCAGTATTATCTGGGCTTCCGGCATACCTACACGCTCGGCTGCCAATGACGCATTGACTGCTACATTAAGTGCATTGGGATCTGCATTTCCCACATCCTCACTGGCGCAGATCATCATACGTCTTGCGATAAAGGTCACGCTCTCTCCCGCATAGAGCATCTTGGCAAGATAATATACAGCCGCATCGGGATCTGATCCCCGCATGGATTTGATAAATGCGGATATCGTATCATAATGATTATCCCCTGTCTTGTCGAACCTGACGACGCGCTTTTGTATACACTCAGCCGCAACATCTATGGTAATACGGATCTTACCGTCCTCTGAAGGTTTTGTAGTCAGTATACCAAGTTCTATGGCATTTAAGACACGTCTCGCATCACCGTCAGACTGCTCTGCCAGAAACTCAAGGGCCTCATCTGTGATATCGCCGTTCATCGCACCCATGCCTTTTTCGCTGTCGTATACGGCACGCTTTATGATCGTGACTATGGCATCATGATCAAGGGGCTTTAATTCAAATATATTTGATCTGGAAATGAGAGCTCCGTTTACCTCAAAATACGGATTTTCGGTCGTGGCACCTATCAGGATAATGGTTCCGTCCTCGACAAACGGGAGGAGATAATCCTGCTGGCCTTTATTAAATCTGTGGATCTCATCGATAAAGAGAATGGTCCGTACGCTCTTTAACTTCCTGTCAGACTTGGCCTGCTCAACGACTTCCTCCATATCCTTTTTTCCTGCTATGTTGGCATTGATCTGGCGAAACTCTGCTTTAGTCGTATTGGCTATAACCTTGGCCAGCGTCGTCTTGCCGGTACCCGGAGGTCCGTAAAAAATAAGGGAGCTAAGCTTATCGGCCTTTATAGCTCTGTAGAGGAGCTTGTCTTTGCCTATGATATGGTCCTGACCCACCACATCATCAAGGGTCTTGGGGCGCATCCTGGCCGCAAGAGGAGATTCTTTCTCCGCGTCCTCCTTATTCAGTTCCTCCATGTATGAAAATAAATCAGGTTCTTCTGACATTTATATTTTAACCTTCTTCAAATGTATTATTTATATAAAAAATGAGCGGGACTGTAAGCCGGGTTATGTCATAGCCAAAAGGCCGGGATGATCATTAATCTAGGACGTATGTTGCCACACGCCTCAAGCGACTTACCTGAGACAACGCGGGCAGCGTTATGGTCTCTGTTTAGTCTTGCTTCGGATGGGGTTTACACAGCCATCTCTGTTACCAGAGATGCGGTGGTCTCTTACACCGCCTTTTCACCATTACCCTTGCGGGCTGTTATTTTCTGTTGCACTTTCCCGGGAGTCGCCTCCGCCGGACGTTATCCGGCATCCTGCCCTGTGAAGCCCGGACTTTCCTCGATATTTCACGCGATCATCCGTCCCGCTCATGATTATTTAGTTATCAGGTAAGAGAAATACAAATTATCCAACAGGGAATATTGAACCACCTACAAACTCACGTACAAGGGAGTTGTTTGGAAGGTTGTCTTTGCCTACTGCGAGGAAATATTCAAGGAACTTGAGCAGTCTCTTGGCCTCGAAATATTCCGGATCATCCTTCTCTATTGAGAAAAGGAGGGGCTCTGCGTAGGGCTTAAGTACTGCAAGCTCGTATATAAGAGCCGAGTTAAATACTGCGTCTGCGCTCTCCTGGAACGGGAAGATATTCTCCTCCTCGCCCCGCCTTACAGAAGGCCACATGGCGATGGTACCCTTTGCCGATGTACCGCGGGTTCTTGAATCGCGAACCATACGGCGCAGAAGTCTTGCATCTGTTGTAGGTATACGGTTGTGTGAATCTATATTAAGTGTTGTAAGTGCACTGATATAAATCTTATATTTTGACTCAGCCGGAAGAGCATAGCTCATCTTCTCATTAAGACCATGGATACCTTCTATTACCAGAATATCCTCAGGACCGAGCTGTTTAAAGTTGCCCTTGTATTCACGCTTGCCTGTCTTAAAGTTAAATGAAGGTATCTCTACTCTCTCGCCTTTCATGAGCCTTGTCATATCTTCATTAAACTGCTTTGTATCAATCGCCTCGATGCACTCGAAGTTGTAATTGCCGTTTTCATCAAGAGGAGTGTCCTCTCTGTTAACAAAATAGTCATCACATGCGATAGGATGAGGCTTGAGTCCAAATGATGCAAGCTGGATTGATAATCTGTGGGAGAATGAAGTCTTACCGGATGATGAAGGACCTGCGATCATGACAAACTTTACGTCCTTTCTCTCCGCAATATCCCTTGCGATCTCGGATATGCGCCGCTCCTGGAGAGCCTCCTGTGTCAGAATAATATCTGTCAGATTGCCGCTGCAGATCATATCATTAAGATCTCCGACTGTATCAATGCCCTGATCCTCGCCGTATTTTGTGGATCTGTTAAGAGCATTAAAAAGATTCATGAGCGGCTCAAATGTAGGGATCACATCCGGCTCTGCAAGACTCGGAAGCATGAGCATAAATCCCTCTTCAAAAGGTGTGACATCAAAATATCTGACATAACCTGTTGATGGAAGCATATATCCGTAGTAGTAATCGGTAAAGCCGTCAAGCTCGTATACATTTACAAAAGAGCTTCTTCTGTATCTGAAGAGCTTTGCCTTATCCGACATACCGTTTTTATTAAAGAGTTCGATTGCCTTGTCTGTTGATATCGTATGCTTTGTGATGGGATAATCGGCATCGGCTATCTCCTTCATACGGGCTTTAAGCTTTGATATAAACTCTTCATCGATCTTGATGCCGCCCTTTGGAGTGACATAGAATCCCTTACCTATGGTAAATTCAACCTTAACCTTCTTATTAAGATCATCGCCGCAGATATCCCTGACTGCTTTTATCATCACGAATATTGCTGTACGCTCATATGTCCTGCGTCCGTTGGCATCACGCCTTGTGACGAATGTGACATCACTTCCGTCCTCAGGCTTTTTTGAGAGTTCTTTAAGCTTGCCGTTATCAATTGCCAGCATAATCTCGCTGTCATACTCTCCCTGAATCTCGGCTGCAATCTGCTTGAATGTAACAGATTCATCGTATGTCTTTGTGTTTCCGTTTAATTTAATTGTAATCCCCATATTGTTTCTCCTTTATTGTCGGTTTAGTTTTTTCGGTTGCATTGTGTTTATTGTATCTCATTTTTTATAATACTTCGCTCTGTTTTATATAATTATAAACGGTGTTTCCTGTTTACCGCTCACAGCCTTAACGCCCTTTATCTCGCTCCTGAAATAATCAAGCATATAGTCGACAAATATTTTCTCAAGTCCGTAGTGGGATGCGTCAATAATATTTATGCCACGGGCCACTGCGTCTATACCTTGATGATGGGATATGTCTCCCGTTATAAGAAGTTTTGCCCCTGCTTTAAGTGCTGCATCTATCATATCATGACCTGAGCCCGGACTGATAGCTGCAATGTCAATCACTTCATCAAGATTGCCGTAAACTCTGACACCTTCAAGATGGAACAGTTCCCTTACACTGACTGCCACATCACGAAGTGTCATCTCATCCTTAAAGAATCCGACCCTGCCTATGCCTTCCTTGCCGTATTCATCCTCGTATGTCACATTAAGGACAGAACGGTTTACAAGACCGAGTATATCGGCTGCTTCCTCCGCCATGGTAGAAACATCAAAATTGGTATGGGTGGCATACAGAGCTATACCATTCTCGGCAAGCTTAAGTATGCGTCGCCCAATAAAATCCGTCTCGCCAACCTTCTTTAATCCCTTAAATATAAGTGGATGATGGGCAATGATCATGTCGGCCTTTTCCTTTATGGCAAGGTCAACGACATTATCGGTTGCGTCAACGGTTATTACCACTTTCTTTACCGGAGCATCAAGATGCCCTACAAGGAGCCCTGGATTGTCCCAATCCATCGCCATGTTGATGGGAGAATTTTCTTCAAGTTTGTCTATTATGTTTTTTACTGTTATTTCTGTTTTCATGGTTTTAATTTAAATATTCGGTGATTCACCGATTCTGTCCTGCTTTCATTTTCAAGGGATAACAGGAGTTTTTCGTTCACGGCCTTCTCTTTTTCAAGTCTTGTTTTAAGAGCCGGGTTCTTTTTTGCCAGTAATACGGGGCCGTATATTTCATCAACATCTTCATCACCGGGGCTTAATTCTCCGGATGACAATGACCATCTTATATCCCCGTTTGTTTCATTTGAAGAAACGACCTTGTCCGCAGAAATGATTTTATCGGCAGGAATGACTTTATTCGCATTTTCCGCGACGATTATCTCATAATATTTCCCTTCATCAAATAAAGCATCCTCATCAATAATGAGAAATCCGAGTTCTGCAAGCTTCCGTCTTACAAGAAAGCTTTCCGACTGGGGGCCGAGGATAAGCTTCCCGATACTTTTTACAGTATCCGGATACGCCGAGAGTATGGTGGCTATAAGCTCTCCTCCCATACCTGTAATAACGGCAGCATCGGCTTCTTTAATCCAGAGCTTTTCGAATCCGTCGGAAAGTCTGGTCTCGATTTTTTCCGAAAGTCCTGCCTGTCTTATATTGGCGTCTGCTCTCTCAAGTGGTCCCGTCCTCACATCCATGGCAAGAGCCTTTTTGTAAGCTCCGTTTTTTACTAATGTAATGGATGTGAAGCCGTGGTCACAGCCGATATCAGCGATAACATTGCCGCGACCGCACATGCCACATATTCTCTTTAATCTCTCGGATAATCTGATATCACTGCTCATCAAACAATTAACAAAATAATCTCACAAAATTTTTTTCTTTATTAATCAAGATAATCCTTGATCCTCTTTGAACGGCTGGGATGACGGAGCTTGCGCAGCGCCTTGGCCTCAATCTGTCTGATACGCTCACGGGTTACATTAAATTCCTTACCGACCTCCTCAAGAGTTCTGGCTCTGCCGTCGATCAGGCCAAATCTGAGTGTGAGAACCTTTCTCTCACGCTCTGTGAGAGTATCGAGGATCTCATTAAGCTGCTCATTAAGCATGGTCCTTGCAGCTGCATCAGAAGGAGCAAGTACATTCTCATCGGGAAGGAAATCTCCAAGGTGTGAATCCTCCTCCTCACCGATAGGTGTCTCGAGGGATACGGGATCCTGGGAAATCTTCATGATCTCACGAACCCTGTCCTCTGTCATATCCATCTGGGCAGCAACCTCTGCGGGAGACGGCTCACGGCCAAGCTCCTGGAGGAGCTGACGGTTTACTCTGACGATTTTGTTGATCGTCTCTACCATATGCACGGGGATACGGATGGTTCTCGCCTGATCGGCAATGGCACGTGTAATGGCCTGTCTGATCCACCATGTAGCATATGTGGAGAATTTATATCCCTTCATGTAATCGAATTTCTCAACGGCTTTGATTAGGCCGAGGTTACCTTCCTGAATAAGGTCAAGGAAGAGCATGCCTCTGCCCACATATCTCTTTGCGATACTTACAACGAGACGGAGGTTTGCCTGAGAAAGCTCCCTTGCAGCCTCTTTGCCGTCATTTATGATCTTCTCATTTGCCTTTATCTTCTTTTCAAGAGACTGCTTTTTCTTTGCATTCTTCTCGTTCTCAAGCTCTTCGTTATACTTTTCATTTTCAGCCTCTGCAGCATAGCCGGCCTCCATACGCTTGGCTATCTCGATTTCTTCCTCTGCAGAGAGAAGGGGTACTGTACCGATCTCCTTAAGGTACATTCTGACAGGGTCCTCGATGCTCACACCGTCTGAACCCAGGGACTTATCAATGCTCTCTATATCGAGGTCCAGATCCTCCTCGTCCTCAAGCGAGAGCTCACCCTCCGGTATATCATCGTCTGCCGGTCTGTCATCCCTGAGTACGATCTTGCTCTTATCAAGTGCTTCCCAGATCTGCTCATAATCATCCTCATCAAGGGGCAGATCTTTAAACATCTCCATTACCTTGTTGTAATCGGCATAACCGCTCTTTTTCGATGACGAAACAAGCTCCTTTATTTTCTCCTCAAATTTTGCCTGTACAGCTTCATCCATTTTTGTATCCACCTTTCTTTATTTTCAATACAGATTTAATTCTTTATGTTTAAACTCATCAAGCGCCTTTCGATCCTTAATGGTCTTCATGATCGCATTGCCGTCTGTGGCATTTTTTAACTGATAATCACTTATGGCATTATCCCTTATTTTTATTATAAGGTCCTTGATGGTCTGATTTTTCTGGCTGTCACCCTCTATGTTTCCGACCTTGGTCGAAAAGATCTCGGCGACGAGACGCTGGTCATCGGTCTCGGGGAAGGAGGATATGATGGCACCCGGATTAAATCCGTCGCTTTCAATCTCCTCAAACATGATACCGGCGACCTTGCAGTATAAAGGATCTGTAAAATCCGTAACGGATATGTAATCCTTTAATTTAAGATACAGGGGCGGGTCCTCAACTATAAATGTGAGGAATGCACGCTGGGCATTCTTAATGGCATCATCGGCACTTGGCGCCTCTTTCCTGCCGCTCTTTAGTCCTGTAACAGCGGTGTCGTCCTTATCTTCATCGCCCTTTAATTCCATGGCTGACGATACCTTGCGGACGTAATCCTCCATGAGCTTTTCCTGTATACCATATTCCCGGCATACGGCTTTTAAGTAATTATCCCGCTCAAGTTCATCTTTATATCTGCAGAGTTTCTTTGCCGTCTCTTTCTGGAAATTTGTCTCATCATCAGGATTGCCCGGAGGATATTCCTCCCTGAGCTTTCCTATCTCAAACATAAATCCGTTTATCGCATTTTCTATACGCTTTTCAAATTCCTCCGGACCGTATGTCTTTAGGAATTCATCAGGATCCTTGCAGGGTTTTAAGTCTATGACCCTGCATCCGAGACCGCATTCGTGGAGTATCTTTATATTTTTTAACGCCGCAGCGGTACCGGCTCCGTCCGAATCGTATGCGAGATAAATATTTTTAGAATATCGCTTGATCAGGTTGGCCTGCTCATAAGTAAATGCAGTACCGAGGGACGCGCACGCCTCCGTAAATCCACCCTGATGCATGGCGATGACGTCCATATATCCCTCGCACATGATAATTCTGTCCTTGCGGCTCGTCCTGGCAAAATTAAGTCCGTAGACAGTCCGGGATTTATTAAATATCGGCGTCTCCGGAGAGTTTAAATATTTGGGCTTGCCATCTCCCATGACACGGCCGCCAAAGGCAATGACCTTATCATGGATATCAAATATCGGAAACATGACTCTGTTTATAAACTTGTCATTAAAACCGTATTTCTCACTGTAGTCGCAGAGGCCTGATTTCTGTATGAGCTCATCTTCGTAGCCCTTTTCCTTTAAATATCTGTACATCGCGTCTGTATATTTAAGGGAATATCCGAGACCAAATTTTTTCATGGTCTCGTCAGAAAGTTTTCTGTCATTCTTGAAATATTCAAGGCCTGTACTTCCCGATCCGTTTCTCAGCTGATAGTAGTAAAACGTAGCCGCTTCCTTCTGGATTTCCATGAGCTTTTGCTTTTCACCTGCGTGCTTTTTCATCTCAGGCGTCATCTCGACCTCGGGGAGTGCTATACCGCTACGGTCTGCCAGAAACTTGACTGCCTCCGGGAAAGAAAAGTTTTCATACTCACAGACAAATGTAAATACATTGCCGCCCTTGCCGCATCCGAAGCAGTGAAAGAACTGGCCCCGGCGGTTTACCGAAAACGAAGGGGATTTCTCATTATGAAAGGGACATATACCAAAGTAATTGTTGCCCTGTTTTTTTAATGCCACATAGCCGGAAATAATGTCCACGATATCATTACGGGACCTTACTTCCTCTATGATTTCTTCTGAATAATACATTTTATCTGCCGTTTATTTATATGAATGGGACACCGGCCAGCTCTTGGGGATATAAATCTCCTCGTACATGGCGATGGCGTAATGATCGGTCATTGAGCCTACATAGTCGCAGACTACTCTCTCAAGGGAATCTCCCGACTCCATCAGTCTCTTGTATTCATCAGGGAGCTCGTTGGAGTTTTTTATGTAATGATGAAACAGGGTCTGGACGAGTTTCTCAGCCTTGTGTTCCTCGGCTTTTGCTATCGGAGACTGGTAAACTGCCCTAAACATAAACTGTCTCATCTTTTTAAATGCTTCAGCAGTTTCAGGGGACATGACAATATCATTTTTGTCCTGACTGTTGCTGACGATATCATGTATAAAGTGATCAAGTCGCTCCTTGGTCGAAAAGCCAAGAACCCTGCCTATCTCTGCCGGCACATCGTCGTCTGTCAGTATTCCGCCTCTGATTGCATCATCCATGTCGTGATGGATATATGCGATTTTATCTGAAAGTCTCACTACCTTTCCTTCAAGTGTAAAAGGCATTGAACTGGTCTGATGGTTTAATATGCCGTCGAGAACCTCTTTTGTCAGGTTAAGGCCCTGGCCGTCACGCTCAAGTATCTCTACTGTACGGACGCTCTGAACATTGTGCTCAAAACCCATGGAACATACTTCGTTGAGAGCTCTCTCACCTGCATGGCCAAATGGAGTATGACCAAGGTCATGTCCGAGGGCAATGGCTTCAACCAGGTCTTCATTAAGGCGCAGCGCCTTGGCTATCGTCCTTGCATTCTGGGATACCTCAAGAGTATGAGTAAGTCTCGTCCTGTAATGGTCTCCTTCCGGTGTCAGGAATACCTGGGTTTTGTCCTTAAGACGCCTGAAGGACTTGCTGTGTATGATACGGTCCCTGTCTCTCTGAAACACGGTCCTGATGTCACACTGGGCTTCCTCTCTGCCTCTGCCTCTGCTGTTTGCAGACAGAGTCGCATACTGGCTCAAATTTTCCTTTTCCATTGCTTCAAGCTGTTCTCTAATTAACATGGCTAATCTCCATAAAAAATGCAGAATAACATTTTGTGGGCAAAATCACCTCACAATTTATTATTCTGCAGAAAATGCGTATTTCCTTTTATTTTTTTATTAATCTATATCAATAAATTTAATCTATGATATATTTTATTCCCATTTTGTTAACGGTGCCTGTCACCATTTTTATGCTTTGCATTTCTTTTCGATACATAAAGTATAAACGGCCATGCCTCCTATTGTTTCCGCAACTACTCCAAATGCAGACAAAATTACAAGGGCAGGGTTTTGTCCGGCAAGCAGTGGCAGACCAAATATAATAAAGAGTACGCCATATAAAATAAACAGGATGCCAGTCGCACGATTATACCCATTTACATCCTTAACCTCTATCGTCTTTACATTTGCCCAAAATCCCGCAGGCTTTTTTGAAAAGAAATCAATTATTCCGAGAATTATGATTATTACACCAACTATTGACCAGATAATAAATGCCATGGCTGTTCCCCTTTTATATTATTATTCAACTTCAAGCATGGGAGAATCTATACATTTGTACTGTATCTCTCCCCATTCACCTTCGTCCCCGGAGTAATCTTGACAGAAATCTTCAAAACAATCTCCACCTTCGAAAGTATATAAAAGTTGCAAATCGCCGTCATTAAAATAGATATTTCTTCCACAAACAGCGAATCCGGTAATTTCAATTTCTTTATTAGAATCGATTTTATTGGCTTCATCATATTCAAATCCAACGGTTACGATATATTTACCATCTTTTTCCTCAAGTGTGCTTTCTCCACCCTTATATGTCGAAAGATTAGACAACCTTGCACCAGCAGGTAAATATCCTTTCCTTTCATTGTACGCAATCTTGCCATACTCAGAATCATCGCTGATTTCCTTGTCAAATACGGCTATTACTCTGTCCTCAAATACAACCACTTTCTCAAGGCCAAACATGTTGTCGACAGGGCACGAATATATTCTTATTGCCTCTTCTTCCCCGTCTACTTTATATGTATTATCCTTTCCACATGCTGATAATACTACTACACATATAATAGATAATATTGATATTAATATATTCAAGTTTCTTTTCATTTTTTCCGTCATTAAGCTTATAAAAATTCTCATATTTCCCCAGATATATTCATTCTTTATTTTGGTATTCATGTTGTACTATATCTTTTGTTTAGGAATAAACTCTAGTTTCAAACACATACCTAACCCTTCAGCAATTCTTTTCATCATCGAAAGACTCGGATTTCGTGTTCCGTTCTCGATACGGCTTATATCCGCCTGTGTAATTCCGGTCCTTTCAGATAGCTCCTTTTGAGTAATATGCTGACTGTTACGTGCATCTATCATTGCCTGAATAATATCATACTCGGGCTGAAGCGCATCATATTCTGCTTTTACTTCAGGATTCTGTAATGTTTTCTCTTTAAAATCTTTATAACTACTCATTTTACATACCTCCTTTCATAATCAGCCTTATACTTTCGAGCCAACTCCAAAGCAACTCTAGGTGTCTTTTGAGATTTTTTTATAATCCCATTTGTCAGAACTGCTTTTTTCCCAATAACGAAAAAATAAAATACCCTTGTTATATTTGAACCCAGAATAGTTCTTAGTTCAAATATTCCATCACCCATCGGAGAAGAAAAAGGTTCTCTCAGCATCGGGCCATTCGCTTCAAGTAAATCAATCGTTCTAAGGACTTTTGCTTTCATTTTAGAATCCAATGAATCAATAAATTCCTGAACAGGACAAAAGCCATTCTCACTATCATAAAATTCAATACAATACATTCGCTACTTCTCTCCTATATAATATGTCGTATTCAACATATTGTCAATAACGCATTGGGGCCAAATAGTTACTAATTCATAATTGGATTGTTCTTTTTTACAATATATCTACCTCTCTTTCCTTTTTATTACAGAGATATATGGCATAAAACACCCCTGCATAAACTTATAAATACATATTTGAAAAAAGTCGGATGTTCATAACTGAATTAAGATTATAAGGATTTCGATGGCTCGTCGTGGTGCTGTCCATCTACACAGAATATTCGACTTGAAATAATCGTATCATCTCCCAGATTGAATTACAAGACATAAACGAAAAAGCACTTTTTACCTCACGATAAAAAGAGCTTTTAAAATAAACGGAACGGCACCTAAGCACCATTCCGTTTGTGTTCATCATATTATATATACAATTTATTCTCCGGCAGTATAAGTTCCCGTCATGGTACCAAACGCCAGAATATTGCCTGATTCACCATCATCATCCATATCGCAGTCAAATTTGTGATCATCAAAGAATATATTACCTTTATCAAAATCACCATTTACACTTGATACCGGCTGCTTTAATGCAATTACATATATCTCATACTCATGTGTTCCCGACGGAGGATATGGACCTACATACTCACTTTCATCTGCCCATCCCTGAGGAAGTTCTGTTTCAGTAACATTATTTGATATCCAGTGAAGCCAACCGCTTGCTGTATTATCAACCATATAAATTACATACGACTCGGCGCCTTCAACCGCCTCCCATGAAAGCTGGGGTGATACATTTGAGCCATTGGTTGTCTTGGTAATAGTGGTATCCCATACACCATCATGTAAATCATCAGATGTAATTTCAAAGGTTGCCACACTTGCTTCATCAAATTTCACTTTTTCAGGAGAAGGAGCCTCCTCTGCGTCATCTGCTTCGACATCATCAGTTACCTCTTCCTGTGTATCTTCTGTTACAGCTATTTCCGCTGTATGCTCAGTTGTGTCACTAACATTATTGTCACCACATGCACAGAGACATAATGCAGTTATAGCAAATATTGCAGCCAGAAATCTTTTCTTCATGAATAATTCTCCATCGTTCACATTTGGTTAACGGTGCCCGTCACCAACTATGGGTTCGATCTGGCATACCAGGTTATCGATATTTTCAAAGAGGCCGCTCTTTGTGGTTCCCAGAGAATTAACCTTTTCAATCTGGGTCATGAGCCTGTTGCAGTTATTATTTATATCATCAAATCTGCTCTGCATGACACTGATCTGGCCGGCTGCCTCGTCGGTAGCTGCCTTTATCTCGCTCTGGACCTCGTCTGATTTGCCTGTGCTGGTGATGATGGCATCAAATGTTTCATACGCTTCATCAACTGTAGTAATACTGTTGCCCAGGCTCTCAATAGACTGTTTCATGCTCTCGGACATCTTTGTACTCTCCACGTCCACATTGGCGATGGATTTGTTTACATCATCGATGAGGACCTTGATACCGTCAGCAAGTTTTCTGACCTCCTCAGCAACTACAGCAAATCCTCTGCCCGCCTCGCCTGCTCTGGCAGCCTCTATGGATGCGTTTAGTGCCAGGAGATTTGTCTGGGAAGCTATATTGACGATTTCCTGCATATATCCGGATATCTCATCTACAGAGCTCTTAAACTCAGTAAAGCTGGATTCCATGTTCTTAAACGTCTCAAGGACTCCGTGGGAGTCATCTCTCATCTGGCCCAGCTTTGCTTCTGCAGCTTTAACGCTCACCGTAATGTCATCCTTTACATCACCGAGCTTTAAGGTTGTTTCATTTACATTAGAGAAAACCTCACCAAAGGTTGCAATCTCATTTTTAAGTGCCTGGTTTCCATCGATCACTTCAGAGAAGGTCTCCGATATCCTCTTTAGCTCCGTGAGGGAGTCAACCTCGTTACGGACGAGATTATCTTTACAAAAAGCGATGGAATCAGAAATATATCCAAGAGCCTTTTTCTCTTCCTCGTTGTCATATACGACCGGTCTGGTCTCTACTACTTCATTCTGTATATTATTCTTTTTACCGAATCCAAACATATCACGCACCCCCTATTCAAATACAACGCATGTCATCGTCTGATTTACAAACTGACCGTTATAATGCTCACCGTATCCGATGAGTCCGCATGAGGTACCAAGTGATGCTATTGAGCCAAGATAATTGTTGAGCTCGCCTCTGTCGGTAAGGAGCAGATATCTGAACAGACAGTTAACGGAATAAATAGCCGATACAGATTTAAAATCATTTTTGATGGAACTAATCGTCTCCTTTGCAACCTCCATAGGGTCACGCATGGAAAGAAGGGTCAGGATGTCCGAATCATTTACCTGTCTGAAGCAGGTAAGGCCGCTTCCCTCTACACCCTTTATGGATACGATACAGATATCATCGCCTACCATCTTGCCAAGGGGATTTACAAAAGTCTGGGTCTCGATATCCTTTTCAGCGCAGTTTGCGATCTCCATATATACCTGCTTGGCAGATCTGCCGTTTAATTCTCCGATATAATATTTTGACTTGTCTGTCTTGGACGCAAGGAGTGTCACATCTGTGGCAGGTGTATAGATATTTTCCTTATACGCCTTAACCTTGCCGTGATTGTTCTTGATAATGGCATAGGCCATTCCGTCCTCATAAATACAGCCGTTTACGGAAACCTTGCCTGCATCGCCGGTTGCACCCATGAGCTGGAGGTTATATTTATTAAGAGCGAAACTAAGTGTATTCATTACTCCCGCATCATTGCCTGAGCAGAAGTCAATCACGGCAGTATCATCTTTGCCGGGGTTAACCTTTTTAACACTGTCGAGGAAGCCCGATATACACTTGGCCGGCATCTTTGATACATTCTCAAGGGCACCTGTCACACATGTACAGCCCTCTGTAAATCCGGTAATTGTAACGCCTTTATCCAGTACCGTCTTGTTGTATCCCATGGCTATACAGCCGATGCTCGGTACTCCGGGATACAGGTTCTCAAGATCCTCAACACACTTTTCAAAAAAATCAGCAGTTGCAGTCATAATGATCAGCTTTGGATCCTTAAGGCCGCTCACTGCTTCCTTTACATTTCCGGATGAACCGGTTCCGTAAAATACTTTCATAAAATCACACCTCACTTTTACACTTTTAAATAAATTCAAGTTGTAAAAATGATATCATTTTTGCCATTATCCTTACAACAGAAATCACTTGTTAATGTGTTGTTTACGCGGAAAAAATAAGGCTGATTATTTGTACATATTTACCAAGTAAGTTGCTAAGCAAATGAAAATTATTTGAAAAATTGCATATATAATAAAAAATAACAGCCTCCATGCATTGCGCTTGTGCTCAGCATGGAGGCTGTTATTTTTATTACAATGAATCCTGATTATCTGAAATATTCGACACCTGACTCAAATATCTTAAGGTCCTGGTCGCCGTAGATGTTGGATGCGACGTAGTCGTCGCGGCGCTCTGCGTGAGCCATCTTACCAAATACGCGGCCGTCGGGAGATGTGATACCCTCGATGGATGCGTATGAACCGTTGATATTCCACTCCTCATCCATAGAGATGTTGCCGTCAAAGTCAGCATACTGGGTAGCAACCTGACCGTTTGCAAAGAGCTTGTCGATCCACTCTTTAGGTGCTACGAAGCGGCCTTCTCCGTGGGATGCAGGTGATGTATATGTCTTGCCAAGCTCTGCGTTTTTAAGCCATGGCGATTTATCCGATACGACCTTAGTATAAACCATCTTGGAGATATGTCTGTTGATCGTATTGTATGTAAGTGTAGGTGAATCCTCTTTCTGACCTACTATCTCGCCGTAAGGGAGAAGGCCGAGCTTGATAAGTGCCTGGAATCCGTTACAGATACCAAGAGCCAGACCGTCTCTCTCATTGAGGAGTTTCATGACAGCTTCCTTAAGCTTTTCATTCTGGAATGCGGTAGCAAAGAATTTAGCCGATCCGTCAGGCTCATCACCGGCAGAGAATCCTCCGGGGAACATGATGATCTGGGACTGGGAGATTGCCTTGGCAAACTCATCTACCGATTCTCTGATATCTTCTGCTGTGAGGTTTCTGAATACTCTCGTCTCAACCTTGGCGCCGACCTTCATAAATGCCCTGGCCGTATCATACTCACAGTTTGTACCGGGCATAACAGGGATAAATACCTGAGGTCTGACTACAGGACTCTTGCAGATATGAATCTCTTTTGCCTTATAGATGCCTGTATTAACCTTTGTCGTATCCTTGACAGCCTTTGTGGGGAATACCTTTTCAAGAGGTTTCTTCCATGCATTAAGAGCCTCTGCGGAATCTACCGTCACATCTCCAAATACAAAGTCTTTCTCAATTACTTCACCGATCTTTGTATGATCGTATTCAATCGATGCTGCTGTCTCATCATCGACTTCCACGATGATGGCACCGAGCTGGTTATCAAAGAGCTCCTCTGTCTCGATCTCGTCATCAAACTTAACGCCGAGTCCGTTACCAAATGCCATATGGGCAACGGCTGCTGCAACACCCTTGGAGTCGCATACATATGCAGCTTTTACCCTGCCGTCTGTAATGAGACCTGATACATAATCATACATCTCCATTACATCCTTATATACAGGTACATCGTACTCATCACGGCTGATATTAAACATGACGAGCTGGTCACCTGATGCCTTAAGCTCCGGTGTGATGATATTGTCATCCTGGGCTACATCGACTGCGAATGATACAAGTGTGGGAGGTACATCGATATTGTTGAATGTACCTGACATGGAATCCTTGCCTCCGATAGATGCAAGTCCGAATCCTACCTGGGCATCAAATGCGCCAAGGAGTGCTGTGAATGGCTGGCTCCATCTTGCAGGATCCTCAGTCATACGCCTGAAGTATTCCTGAAATGTAAAGTGTACTTTTTTGTAATCTCCGCCTGTGGCCACGATCTTTGAGAGTGACTCAAGGACTGCATATATGGCACCGTGATAAGGTGACCATGAAGACAGATAAGGGTCAAAGCCGTAGCTCATGATAGACACGGCCTTGGACTTATTAAGACCTGTCATAGGGAGCTTTGCTACCATTGACTGGGTCTGGGTGAGCTGATATTTACCACCGTAAGGCATGGTCACTGTAGCTGCACCGATAGATGAGTCAAACATCTCCACAAGGCCCTTCTGTGAGCATACATTAAGGTCTGATAAAAGAGATATAAATGCTTTCTTTGTATCGCCCTCTTCAAGAGCAGATGCCACATTCTTAACTGCGATCTTATCAAGATAATTCTCAGACTCAACGGGAGCCTCAACCTTTACTGTTGTCTCCTGATGAGCACCGTTTGTATCGAGGAATGCTCTTGAGATATTTACGATATCCTCGCCTCTCCACTTAAGGACGAGTCTGGGCTCTTTTGTAACAGTTGCTACAGGTACTGCCTCAAGGTTTTCCTCATTTGCATACTTAAGGAATTTATCTACATCGGCTGCATCAACTACTACAGCCATTCTCTCCTGGGATTCTGAAATGGCAAGCTCTGTACCGTCAAGGCCCGCATATTTCTTGGGTACCTTGTCAAGGTCTACAGTAAGACCGTCTGCAAGCTCACCGATGGCAACAGATACACCTCCGGCACCAAAGTCATTGCACTTTCTGATAAGTGATGAGACCTCAGGGTTCCTAAAGAGTCTCTGGAGCTTACGCTCTGTGGGAGCATTACCCTTCTGAACTTCTGCACCGCACAGGTCAATTGATTTCTCTGTATGAACCTTGGATGAACCGGTTGCACCACCACATCCGTCACGGCCTGTACGACCGCCGAGGAGTATGATTACATTGCCGGAATCAGATGTCAGTCTCTTAACGTTCTTTCTGGGAGCAGCGCCCATTACGGCACCGATCTCCATACGCTTTGCCACATAATTGGGATGATAAATCTCTTTAACAAATCCTGTTGCAAGACCTATCTGGTTGCCGTATGAAGAGTATCCTGAAGCAGCTCCTCTTACAAGTTTCTTCTGGGAGAGTTTGCCCTTAAGTGTCTCTGATACGGGAACTGTAGGATCTGCGGCACCTGTTATACGCATTGCCTGATATACATAGTTACGTCCTGAGAGGGGATCTCTGATAGCTCCGCCAAGACATGTGGCAGCACCACCGAAAGGCTCTATCTCTGTAGGATGGTTATGTGTCTCATTCTTAAATGACACAAGCCACTCCTCTGTATACTTCTCTCCTCCGTCGCCGGGATCGATCTCTACAGGTACTACGATTGAGCATGCATTGATCTCATCAGAAACCTCAAGATCATTAAGGAGACCGCTGCTCTTTAATTTCTTCATACCGATGAGGGCAAGGTCCATAAGGCAGATAAACTTGTCATCCCTGCCTTTGTAAAGTTCCTCTCTCGTATCAAGGTAGCTTAAATAAGTGGTCTCGATAGGCGTCTTGTAATAGCCTTCCTCAAACTCCACACTCTTAAGCTCTGTTGAGAAGGTTGTATGACGACAGTGATCTGACCAGTATGTATCGAGGACTCTGATCTCTGTCATTGACGGATCGCGCTTTTCCTCGTTTGTAAAATAATTCTTGATGTGAAGGAAGTCATTGAAAGTCATTGCAAGAGAAAGTGACTCATAGAGTTCCTTTAAGGCTGCCTCATCCATATTTATAAAGCCGTCAAATATCTTGACGGGTGCGGGCTCCTCAAACTCTGTCACGATGGTATCCGGCTTCTTAAGGCCTGTCTCCCTTGAGTCTACAGGGTTGATGCAATGATTTTTGATCTTTTCGAAATCATCGTCTGAGATATCACCGATGATCATGTATGTGACTGCAGTCTTTATGATAGGCTGCTGGTTTTCATCCAAAAACTGAACGCACTGAACTGCCGAATCAGCTCTCTGATCGTACTGTCCGGGGAGATACTCTACAGAAAATACTCTTGCTCCCTCAGGTATATCTATGTTTTCAAGATAGAAATCATCTACAGGTGGCTCTGAAAAAATGAGATGGCAGGCTCTGTCAAAGACTTCATCCGAAATGTTCATCACATCGTATCTGATGAATACTCTGATGTCCTTAACCGCTATTCCGAGATAACCGATTATCTCTTCTTTTAACTCGGCAGCCTTTACTGCAAATTCCTTTTTCTTTTCAACGTAGATTCGTTTGACGTCGTCGCTCATTTGTTTAATTTTTTCCTCCAAAAATAAAAATGATAATACGGGATTAATTATACTATTTTCACTGTTGCTTTGGCAATATCGGGGCAAGTAACGCAGATATCCTGGCATTTACCGTCTGCTCAGACAGGGCCATACACCTTGAGAGTACCCGCATGCCCTCTAAAGATATCATAACTGACATAGCAAAATCAGCCGGGTCATCGCAGTTCACATCGCTGAGCTCGTTGCCCTTTTTGATAAGTGCAGTCAGAAATGACACGCTCTTGTCAAACTGGGATGCGATAAGGGTCTGCTCATCGCTCTCCTCACTGTTTTTCTCAAATGAGTATTCATACATTGCAGAGAGCAAACTGTCGCCGCCCCGCAGTATATCTCTTTTTTGCTCATGAAAGAAGAGCTTTAAGTAGTCAATGGTCCCCGGATTGCTCGGCATCATGCCTATAATGTCAGGATCTCCTTTTTTGCTCTCTGACTCGATCACAGCCTTAAATACAGCCTCCACACAGTCAAAATAAAGATAAAGGCCGCCTCTTGATATACCGCACGCTTCTACCAGGTCCTTCATCGTCACGGCACGGTATCCCTTGATGGCAAATACATCCCTGGATTTTTCGATTATCAGTTGTTTTTTCTTTAATGCTTTATCACTCATATGTAACCCCCTTTTTTCTACATCGGCACGGACCAGAATTCGATCAGTTCCTTCATCTTGCCAACAAGGGCGCAGTAGACACCTGCCTCCATACCCTCTGACCATACAGAACCTTTTGTCATGCCTTTTATCACATACTTTGATAATATATCTCCCAGTTTTTGCATATCCATTATCTGGGCACGCTCGATAAACTTAAGCTCATCTGCCGCCGTCTTTATCCGGTATGTCGAATAAGTATATACATAATTACGGTTTATAAACGATGTGGTCCTGGCCGTCTTTATAAATGCAAGGAGCGTCGAATCATAGACAGGCACTTTCATGGACAGCTCCGAACCGTTTTCGTCGGGATTTATATTGTTTTTAAGATTCTTTTTATCATTCTGTAAAAGCCATGGGAGATATTTAATCAGCTTCTCCACATCACCTTTATACTTTGTGATGACTTCCTGAATGCCTTCTTTTCTTACGTCCATTTTTTCCTCCTTTTATACAAGCAGCTGCCTGATGAGCTCACTGGCCTTGTCATACTCAAACTCATTTATCTCATGTTTAATGTCGATCAGCTGTTTTCTGATACCCGCATCGAGAGGATATGTCAGCAGGTTGTCAGTCTTTCTGGCAGCCTCGCCCTGCTCTAAGAGCTCTATGGATCCCTGTAGCGAATGGAGCATGTCACAGAACTCTTTCCAGGTGAGTTCTTCCTCTCTTATCTCCTGGATCTCATCCCTTATATATCCCGTATCGGTGAGGACTCTCTTTATCTCATCAAGGATTTCAGCGTACTGCTCAACTACATACGATGACTCTTTGATGATTATATCTATATTGCCGTCCCGGCCGGCATATTCCTGGATCCTGGCAAACTCGGCCAGCTGCTTTGCTCCTATACCGGACATCAGGCCTTTAAGGGAGTGGACTTCATATACATACTCCCTGTAATGTTTACCCTCAAGGTAATCCTTTATACGCTGGAGATGCATGGGACCGTCATCGTATATAAACTTAAGTATCTGGAGATACTTGGCCTTGTCATTGCCGTAGTTGGACAGTCCGTCCTCCACATCAACGCCTCTCATATGGATATCGGCATCGCTGTAATCCGTATCATCATTGTTTTTCTCAACATAATGAATGATATCTTCCGGAAGAAATCTCTTTAATACCGACTCGACAGATGTGAGATTGACAGGCTTTGATATATACTCCTGAAATCCGTTTGATAAAAACATATCTCTCGTACCGCTGATGGCATTGGCGGTGAGGGCTATGATCGTCAGGTTTCTCACCTTGGGATCGTTGTCGAGCCTGATCAGCTTGGCCGTCTCTATGCCGTCCATCTCAGGCATCATCTGGTCAAGGAATATCATGTGGTAATTGTTCTTATGTACCTTTTCAAGACACTCGGCGCCGGAAAGAGCAGTATCGACTCTGACCTGAAACATGGACAGTATACCCTGGGCCACCTTGATATTTGTGATATTATCATCAACCACAAGGACCTTGGCTAAAGGTGCAAGGAGCGTCATCTCAGGCTCCATGTCTCCCGGCAGTTCGAGGGTATCATAGTTGCCAAGAGGAGAGGCGTCAGCCACCTCCTGGATGATATGGAATGAGAATACGGAACCGATACCGTATGTACTCTTTACTCCTATCTCTCCGCCCATTGATTCAACGAGGCGTTTGCAGATAGCCAGTCCGAGTCCTGTACCCTCTATCGTACGGTTCTTTATCATGTCGGCTCTCTGGAATGAATCAAAGAGCGTATTTATCGATTCAGGCTTGATACCGCATCCCGTATCCTCAATCGATACCTTAATGAGTACCTTATCGGGCTCTGTAGGTACAGGCTCACAGTCCACATTCATTCTGATATAGCCGCGCTTTGTATACTTTACGGCATTGGTCAGGATATTTGTAAATATCTGGCGGACATGGGTCTCGTCACCTATAAGGACAGACGGGATATTTTCCTTTACATGGACGATGAGCTCAACGTTTTTATCGATGAGCTTTAAGTTGATCATGTTCTGGATATCATGAATGAGTACACCGAGACTGTAATTGTTTGTCACGATTTCTTCCTTGCCGTTCTCAATCTTTGAAAAGTCAAGAATACTGTTTATTATCGACAGCAGGGTATTTGATGCGGACTTTATGTTTCTCGCATTTTCCTCTACCTTGGCATTGATATTGTCATGGAGTATCATCTCCGTCATACCCATTATGGCATTAAGGGGTGTACGGATCTCATGGGACATATTGGCAAGGAATACGGACTTGGCACGGTTTGCATTTTCCGCCTCTTCCTTAAGCTCTATGAGTCGTTTTGTGGCATTATACTCTTCCGTCCTGTCGTTGATCCAGATGGTCTGGCCCTTGTATGTCTTTTTGTCAAAGAATTTTACGACCTCGATATGATAATGGTACTTGCCAATCACCACATCGTTTTTCTCTTTCTTTAAGAGCTCCTTGATCACATTCTCCTGGGTAACCTCGTACTTTAGAGAAGGGTACATCTGCTTTGCTTTCTCGTTGACATACATGACACGGTCAAGAGTGTCAACTACGACAAATCCGTCATTAACGGTATCAAGGATGTCATCTTTTGCCATCTGCATCGTATCGAATATACGATATTTGAAAATAGCCGATGTGGTCGCTATCCATGTAAGGAGCATAAAGAGCGGCGTCACCGAATATCCCTTAAGAGGATAAATGGCATCTACTATCCTGCCTATGACAGGTATGAGTATCAGGTATGCAATGTGGACATTCTCTTTTGAGTGGGACACTTTGTCTGAATGAGAATGAATGATCGTAATATAAAAACAAAGCACACCGATGATCACGGAAAAAGAAAGCTCTGTATAGTATGCAGGGCCTCTCATGGTGAGGACTCCCCTGTAATTATCAATCAGGATCATATCGAAAATATCCAGATATCCGAATCCAAGGGCAGATAAAACTATGAGCAAAAATACAAGGACCGTGTATATGAGCAGTCCCTTTTTTACATAATCAGGGAGTTTTATCTGGCTGAAGGAAAGAGATAAAAACGATATGACGACGATAAACTCCGCGAGAGCTATCATCTCAAGTTTAATACATAAAAGCTTTGCATCTCCGGAAGGAGTATTTAATTCAAGAAAAAAAGCACAAAGAGAAAGCCCCGCCAGAGCACCTGCTATATTTATATATCGCAGTACAGGCGATGGTTTCTCTTTATTGATCACAAACATTGAGATTACGGTATATAACAAACCGCAGCCTGATGTCAGGCATAAAAACATCTGCATGTAACTTAAATCAATCTCCTGAAGTAAGAATCTTGGCTATCTCTTCATCTGTGGCATCCACAGGGATGCGATGCTGTCCGACAGAAATAAATCTGTCATATCCGTTTGCACATAAATACTGATCAAACAGGGCTGTTGACGATACGAGTCCCGCGTCATAAACCTTTTTGGCAACAGCATAGGAGCTGTCTCCACTGACAACCGTGACAGTAACATAATTGACAGGGGTGTCCGAATCTGCAGGTGACGCAGCAACCGACGGCGCTACTGACGGACTCGGCGAAGGTGATGCCGCTACAGACGGCTCAGTCGATGGTTCTGCCACAGGCTCTTCCGACGGTTCTGCCACAGGTTCCTCAGACGGCTGGGTTCCCTGATCCGCCACAGTCTCTACGGAAGGCTCTGTGACAGGTTCTGTCTCATCATCGCCCTCAATTATCTCCGAGAAATCGACAGATACAGACTGCTGGCTCACGGTATTGCTGAGCACTGTATTTTCTATCATGCCAAGCTCTGCCGCTCTTGCCTTTATTTCGCTGTCGGTCATCCCGGAATCATTTGCATTTTTCATGGAGAAATGGAGAATAAGCGCCGTTACTATCATGCCTATTCCCAGTCCTCTTAAATATGGCTTTAGTTTCATTTTTATTTAAACAGATCGATCACAAGCTGGACCTCCCCTACTCCCAGGGAGAGTTCCTTGGCTATGGCTACATTTGACTTGCCTGCCTTGTGAAGCTTTAATATCTTTTCGTTATTATTTTCGCCGTTTTCACCGTCCCTGAAGTTTAGTGCAGGACCGGCTTCCTTGGTCTTTGAGGACTTTCTGCCTCTTGTGTCACAGTGCCGGAATCTTTACTGTCACTGTCATCACCCATATTCAGGAAATCATTATCTTCATAATCAAGGATACTCATCTGACCTTCGATTATGTCATTTGATGAGGTCTTTACAGTATATCCCTGAGACTTTTTAGATTTCTTTGAAAGCTTTTCATCAGATGCTACAGGCTCTTCATAAGAACCCTCTATATGACGCCTTGCAGATATCATCTTTTCCTCTGCCACAACAGATGAATCGAGGGCTGCCTTTGATTTAAGCATGGCGGCCTCCGCATCGCCGTTGGCCTCCTTTGCTCTCTCCAAAGCCCCGGTTGAAATATCGGTTGCCGATTTTGCATCCTTCATGGCCTGGCCGAGGAGATTGGTCAGATCGTCCCTGCTCCTTGAGAGCATGTCATTTAAAAATACAACCTCGTTATGATTCTTGTTTATCTGAGTCATGACATTGTCCGAATACTCACCGAAAGCTATCATCTTTTCGTTGCTGACCTTTTCAAGGGCCCGCTCCGCTTTCTCCATAGAATAGCTGACTGTCTCATCTGTCAGACTCTCAAGTCTCTCTTTAGTTTTATCGTACTCTTCGTCAACCAGCCTCCTTATCTCGTCCTCTGAGATGGAAAAAGCCTCTTCCTCGGGGCTTTTCCTTTCAGGTACTATGAAGCTGATCACAAATGCTGCAAGTCCTGCAAGCAGCAGCACTATCTCCATTAAAGTCATAATATATCCCGCTTTTTATAAAGGTCCCATCACAACAGAACCCTGTTTTCTCTGAAATCTGCAATATTTAAACGACTCTCTGATGATCATGGACGAGTCGGATATGGTGATAACCGTTCCCGGATATACGATACCTGTTACTTCTACCGATGCATTTACGGCAGAATCCATCTGCTCTTTAAGTGTCTCCATCTCCTTTGCATTATTGACGAGCACTTCCTGAAGCTGTTTTACGGTTGCTGCAGTCTGCTGGAGATTCTTGATCTGCTCAGGGAGCAATTTTGCACCCGATGCCAGTTTCTTTTTTGTCGCATCGATTACAGGCAGGAGCACTTTCAGATTTTTCTGGGCATCCTGAACCTGCTTTGAAAGCTCCTGATATCTGTTTGTCACCTCGGGATCAATACCTACGGTTACGATTGTATCAGCTCCCATATTTGTACCCAGTGTCTTTACCCTGATGCACTCGGTTGCCGATACGCTGCCGCCCGTGATGAAGCCTTTCTTGGACATGACATTTATCTCTGTCTTGGCCTGAACCTTTGAGTGAAGTATTGAGTCAGTTTCCACAGATCCGCCTGCAGATACACTGCAGTTTTCAAGGAATTTCGATACGATATTGCCGCCTGCCTTTAACTGGCCCTTGCCCATACCGTTCATACCTCTTGAGAGAATGATATTGCCACCGGCCTCGATGTATGCGCCCTCTACAGAGCCCTTAACCTCAACGTTTCCGTTGGCTTTTACGGAAAATCCCGAGTTGACATTACCGTTTATCTTTACATTGCCGTCGTATGTGATATTACCGACTGAGTTGTCGACATTTTCCACCTCAAATACATCCGAAACAAATACCTTGCCGTCGACACGAGAGACTTTATCGACAGTCTGTCCGGAGAGAGTTCAATGTTTCGTCCGAAAGAAAGGGACAGTCTCTTTACATCATGGGGCTTAATAATATTACCGCATACGTCAGTACCCGGCTCACCTCTGTCCTCAGGAGTCAGCACGGCAAGTATATCTCCCACTTTACAGTGATTGACTATGTTAAGATTCTTAAAGTCTACCGTACCGTCCTCTGTAAGGGTCGGCTTGATCTTGTTGTCTGTGGGGAAATTGTATGTAATGACAGCATCCTTACCTTCTCTTGTAGGTTTGCCGTTTGCAATCACATAATCCGTACAGTACTTTTTGTCAGAAAGGTAACTGTCAATCACGGCATCATCAACACCAAATGCTATCTTGTTGACACGCAGTTCTGACAGGATATCTTCTTTGATCCATACACGGCCGTTTGTGGAGCACGGATAAAACCTGGCCACAGCTGTCATCCTGTCCGGAGAAAGTACTATAGAGCAGCTCTCCGAAACGGGCATAATGGCCTGGTCCGATAAAAATACCGTCCTGTCACCTTCGCCGAGATTCATAAGCTCCGTATTTATCGTCTTGATATCAAATGGAACCTTTTGTCTGGCAAAGTAGCCGGTCAGTTCCTTGATACTGATAGGAGATCCACCTTCTTTGGGGCCGTGGAGTTCCACCTTTGTACCGAGCTCGTCTGTTAAGAGTCTGAAATATCCGTTTGTTTTAGCCATAATAATCCCCCGATCAATGGTTAAATGATTTATATATGTGCAAGTACTCCGACGTAATCTCCCATTATGCCTCTCATCTTCTGAAGGGCCCTTGTATGGAGCTGGGAAATCCTCGATTCGGTTACTTCAAGTACCTGACTGATCTCTTTGAGCGTCAGTTCCTCATAATAGTATAAAAGAACTACCTTTTTCTCGTTATCAGAGAGCTCTTCCAAAGCCTGGGCGAGCATCTCTCTCATCTCACTGTTGTCAAGAGCCTCCTCCGGCGTGATCATATGACCTGCCTGATGGGGATCGTTGGCAACCTCCGCTCCCGAATCCATATACTCATTTAACGATACGAGATTGGTGCACTTCATCTGTGACTGCCATTCAAGGAGATCGTCTCCGCTGATTCCAAGTGCCTCTGCGATCTCTTCATCGGTAGCCGGATGACCCGTCTTTTCCTCGACCTGCTTTATCGCAGCATCGATCTGCTTCTGCCTCTGGCGGACTGTTCTTGGTATCCAGTCATTTTTTCTAATCTGATCGAGTATAGCTCCCCTGATACGCAGGGATGCATATGTCTCAAACTTGATCCCCTTTCGGTAATCAAATTTATCAATCGCATCGATGAGTCCGAATGTACCGTAGCTCACCAGGTCCTCGTACTCAACATTGTATCCCAGATACATTACCAGGCGGCCTGCCACAAGCTTTACAAGCGGCGCATACTCAAGTATTAATTTTTCACGCAATGCCGAATCCCCGAGTCTGGTATAATCTTCCCAGAGTCTCTTCTTTGCATTCTCGTCCATTTACTGCCCAACCCTTTATATTATTTTAAAAATTATTTTCTGAAGATTTCTCCGTCGTCATCTTCTTCATCATCTTCAAGAATATCATCATAAGACCGCTTCATATCAAAGTTGTCCGCTATCATTTTGATAGCCAGACCAACAAATGCAAACAGCATCATCGATATAAACATTGTCAGCAGCATAACCTTAAGATCCGAACCTTTTGACAGGCATATGATCATGGATATAAGCCCTGCCAGCAGTGTAAAGAGCGGTGGGAAATGCTTGGTATTCAGATTATTTCTTTTTAACGGAGCCGCTTTGTGCTCATCAATATTTTCCATTACGAAACAACCGCCTGACTAAATCATTTTAGGAGTCTTACCGACTGCCTTTATCTCATAATCCCCTGTCTGAGGATAATAGACTACAGTACGACCGTAGTTTTCACCGCAGTCCTCAGCCTTTAAGGGGATGCCCAGTTTCTTTAAAGCTGCCTTTGATGCCTCAACATTTCTCTGACCGATACCGAGGAGCTCCGTCTTGTTCTGAAAAGCAAACATCTGGGCACCTCCGGCGATCTTTGCTTCCATCCGGGATTTTTTACAGCCCATCTTTTCCATACGACTCACCAGCTCAGGTATACCTGTATCTGCAAATTTGGCGATATTCTGGTTACTTGATACCGCTGTGGAATCAGGGAGCATGACATGTACGAGTCCTCCTATCTTTAGCATGGTATCCCTAATGGCAATACCTACACATGATCCGAGGCCTATAGTCGTGATCGTATCAGAGTCTTTTACTATATTCATGTCGGCTATTCCGACTTTTACGCAATTTACTGCATCTGCCATCTTTACTTCCAGTTAAAACAATTTCCCTTTTACACGATTAAAATCCGAGAGCTGTGAGGATCTTGGAATATGATGTCTCATCAGGCACAAGGATAAAGTATCCGGACAAATCCATATCATCGGTAAAGTCCGTCTGAATGAGGAGCATCTTGTCTCCGACAGCACCAAACTCTATGGCAGGCACGGAAAGTATGGCCCCGGCCATATCGATACACAGCTCGGGAACCGAAGGATATATGGTTAAATTCGTCAATGTGGAGAGCGAATTAAGATATGCACCGGCGATAATATTACCAATCTCCTTAAGGGCTGAGGCCTCCATCTCGGTGAAATCCTCACCGGTGATCTCCATACCCATAAGTTTAGATACCATATGTCTTGCAGATTCTTTCTTTTGCATGAACATGATACTGCCGTTTATATCTCCCTCAACCACAAGGTATATGCCGGCTACTATCTGGTCCTCGCCGCCCATGGTGGTACCAACCTCTTTAAATTCCATGAGGTTTACCTTGGGTACTGCCATGTCTACCTTGCATCCCATCATCTGGGAGAGCGCGGTAGTCGCGTTGCCGGCACCGATATTGCCGATTTCTTTCAGTACATCAAAGTACTGATCGCCCATTTCAGAAACATTGATTGGTTTATCCATTTTTACCTCATTTCTGTTTGAAAGAAAAGCGCATCGGCGTTTTCTTTCAAACTTCTCTCCTGTATAAATTATGCCTCTGCAAATACAGCATTAATATCGAGAAGCGAGATAAGAGCTCCGTCCTGCTTGCCTACTCCCATTACATATCCGCTGTGTTCATCGCGGTTATCAAATGAGACTTTCTCGACTTCATCCGAATTGATATTTACAACTTCCTTTACGGAATCCACCATGATACCTACCAGTTCATGGCCTGTCTTTATGATGATGATCCTCGTATCCTTTGTGATCTCATCAGGCTCAAGTCCCATCTTGATACGCAGGCTCATTACGGGTACGATGACACCACGGAGGTTGATCACGCCCTTTAAGTATGAAGGCACCTTGGGAACTCTGGTAATGCTCTGCATACGGACAATGTTGTCAATGTAGCTGATGTCAACGCCGTACTGCTCTTCGCCAATGTTTACAACTATATACTGAGTGATCTGGTTTGTAGAAAGTTCGTTTTTTTCTGTAGTAGTTAATTCGTAAGCCATCTTAATATCCTCCTGTTTTATTAAATAATTGCGTTAGAGTCAAGGATAAGAGCAATCTCACCATCACCGAGGATAGTGGCACCGCTGATAAACTTACACTTGTTGATATATTTGCCCATTGACTTGATAACGATTTCCTGCTGACCGATAAGCTCGTCAACCACAAGGCCTGCAAGCTTGTCGCCCTTCTTTACGATGACAACTACCATGTTGGCGTCAGGTTTTCTCTCTGACTGGCAGTCGAGCATCTCATCAAGTCTGATAATGGGGATAACTGTACCTCTAAGGTGTATAACCTCTTTTGACTGGACGATCTTGATATCGGAAGGAGAGATATCCTCGATAGTCTGGATCGAGCCAAGTGATATAGCATACTTCTCGCCGCCTACAACTACCATGAGTGCCTGGATGATTGCAAGTGTAAGAGGCAGTCTGATGATGAATGTAGATCCCTCACCAAGTTTTGTCTTTACCTCTACCTCACCGGAAAGAGCCTCGATCTTGGACTTAACCACATCAAGACCAACGCCTCGTCCGGATACGTCAGAAACCTTTTTGGCAGTTGAGAATGAAGGCATAAAGAGGAGCTGGATGATGTCGTCATCGTCTGTGGCATATGCCTGCTCTTCTGTCATGATGCCTCTCTCGATAGCCTTCTGTCTTACAGAATCAGTATCGATACCGTTACCGTCATCCCTTACCTCGATGACAACATTGTTACCATCCTGGTAAGCATCGAGGAAGATCGAGCCAACCTCGGGCTTGCCACGCTGTGCTCTGACCTCAGCTGACTCAAGTCCGTGATCTGCAGAGTTACGAAGGAGATGCATGAGGGGATCACCGATCTCATCTACCACTGTACGGTCAAGTTCTGTCTCCTCACCTGACATGTAGAGTTCCATAGGCTTGTCAAGCTTTTTGGAGAGGTCTCTGATCATGCGAGGGAACTTGTTAACAACGCTCTCGATAGGCACCATTCGAACCTTCATAACAGATTCATGGAGGTTTGTGGTAACACTCTCAAGATATTCAATATGCTCATTTATCGAATTTGAACCGGAACCTGATGAAGAGCTTGCAGTAGCGGCACTTACGAGCGAGTTCTTTGCAATGATAAGCTCTGATACGAGGTTCATGAGTACATCGAGTTTCTCAATGTCTACACGGATCGTATGGCTTACCTGGGGCTTGCCTGCAGCCTTCTTGTCGCCCTGCTTCTGGCTACCCTGAGCTGTGGGAGATGCCTTGCCTGCGGGAGCTACCTCATTCTTGGCAGGTGCTGCCTGCTTGGTCTCTGCCTTAGGCGTCTCCTTTTCCTCTTCCTTTGGCTCTTCTGCCATATCATCTCCGGGAGTATTTACTGTATACTCTCCGATGAAACAGTCAGCGATCTCGGATACATTCTTTACAGCCTGTACGATCTTGTCAGGTGTACTCTCCGATCCGATGATCATGCAGAAATCAGATTCAAATTTCTCATCTTCTATATCCTGTGTGGAAGGATCCGTGGTGATGATCTCACCAAGCTCCTCTATAGCCTTAAATACGAGGAATGCTCTTGCGGCCTTTAATATACAGCCGTCCTGAACGACTACATTTAATCCGTAAAGCTTCTTGCCGGAATTAACCGCATCATCAAGCTTTTTATAATCCGCTTCCTTGATGACAACCGAGTCCCACTTGTTGCCGGATGCAGCTTCCTTTGCAGGAGCCTCAGCCTTTTTCTCTTCAGCGGGAGCCTTGGCTGCACTGTCATCGCCATCACTGCCGTCAAGCATGGCATTGAGAGCTTTTATAATAGGCTGATTGTCATTATCGCCTTCATCCTGGGTCTCTCTGATGTTGCTCACATATTCCTCAAGTGCGTCAAGGCACTGGAACAGTACGTCGACCATCTTGGCTGAAACCTTGAGTTCTCCGTCTCTTACCTTTGAGAATACGTTCTCCATATCATGGGTCAGGTTCTGCATACGCTTGTATCCCATGGTACCTGCCATACCCTTGAATGTATGGGCAGTTCTGAAGATCTCATTTACCGTATCCATGTTCTCTGCATCCTGCTCGAGAGCAAGTACCTGGGTATTTAAGTTCTGAAGATGCTCCTCAGACTCATCCAGGAAAATGTCTAAATACTGACTAACGTCCATTTTTCTACCTCCGTTTTATACTTTTTAATTATTATTTTAAGTTCATTCAGGCGAATACGCCGACTTTTGCCGTGATCTCACCGGCTATCTGGCCGAGCTCCACGGATTTATTTGACAGTCCCGCTCTGTCGGCTGCTTTTGGCATACCGTACACTGAACAGGTTTCTTCCGTCTGGGTGATACAGAAGAGATTTCTCTTTATCTTTTTCAGATTGGTAATGCCGTTTGTACCGTCCTGACCCATACCGGTCATAACCACGCAGACTATCTCCTCGTATCTTGAATCAATCAGTGATTCATACATATAGTTGGCACAGGGTTTAACTCCCTCTCTCGGAGGCTCATCCGTATAGTGAATGGCTCCGTCCCGGCCCAGTACCATATGGCTGCCGCCTCTTGCTATGTACACATGACCTTTCTCCGGTACATCTCCCTCCACGGCTTCCTTTACACTCACGTTGCTGCAGCCATCGAGGCGCTCTGCCAGGGATTTTGTAAATCCCTTTGGCATATGCTGTACCAGCAGTACAGGTGCATCCAGGTTGCTCGGAAGCAGTGGTATGACCTTTTGCAAGGCTGCCGGGCCTCCCGTAGAACTGGCTATGGCCACTATTTTTTTTGCATTACTCCGCCTTGCCGGCAGAGGTGTCTTTATACCCGGTGAATCTGTACTCGAGGGTGGGCGCTTCGTCCTGTCTATGGTAAAGAGGTTCTTTACCACCGAAGTCACCCTGTGCTTTGGCATCTTTGATGCCGTATCAACTATCTCAAGGAATCTGGCTACATAGGAGCCGTCCTTCATCTCTGCAGCACTGCTTGGCTTTTGTATGAAATCGACTGCACCGAGTTCCAGTGCCCTGATCGTGACACTGCCGCCCTCCGAAGCCAGCGTTGATGATATGACTACCTTCTCTCCCGAGCCTCTTTTGTTGATTTCCTCCATAAACTGGATTCCGTCCATGATCGGCATATTTATATCGAGCAGGATCACATCAAACGACTGATGTTCAAGTATATCAAGGGCTTCACGGCCGTTTCTCGCAACTGCGCCAACCTCGAATCGTCCATCGGATGTAAGGATATCAGATTCCACTCTTCTCATGAGTGCAGAATCATCGACTATCATAACTTTTTTCATAAAATGCGTCTCCGATACACAATTTCTTGTTACATTTTAACATATTTTTGATTTTTTACAATTAAAATAAGTTATGGGTGTCATGTTTTTCCGAATAAAATATCATAAATGGAATGATATTAGGTATAGAAATAAAAAGGGACGTTTACAAAAATAATCCCCTCCCACACTATTAGCCTGCTCCGCGGCTAAAGGTGTGTGGGAGGGGAAACATTTTCGTAAACTGTTGGTTTAAGGTTTTAGAAGGTTTTAGATACAAAATATCTGTATATTATTTAATTTGATTTGCGATGGAGGCGTTCCTGCTCAAAGATATATTTAACTATCTCATCCTGGTCCTGATTTGAGATGTGATAGAATTTACCGCGGTACTCCGTATTTTTAGGATTGTTCGGAGCGGGACGCTCTGCGATCAGCAAAAACAACAGATCAAACTTTCTGGGTGCATTCTTGCCGGGCAGGATAAATTTTATACGGAGATATCTGCCGGGCTCATAATGCTCTGACGATATAAATCTCATACCGCCGCCGCTGATATCTATGATGACGCACTTGCCCTCGGGCTCCGGCATAAAGTTAAGGAGTCCTGTCTCATCAAATTTATCCACATCATCCTTAAGGACTTCACATGAGTTCATGCCGACGACACAGTCAAATCTGTAAAACTCTCTCCTCTGCAGCTTTACAAGGTCCGTAACCTGGGTAAACGAGAGGATAAAAAGATTGTCCTCCTTAAATCTGGCAGCAACCTTCAGTCTGCATCCATACATGCCCTTCTTGGCATAGAAAGTCGCCTCAAACTCAGCACCAACAGGGAGCAGTACAATCTTTGTACCCTCCATAGGCATCAGCACTTCAATATTGCCGTCATCGGTAAAATCAAATACTTTCGAGACGTATGTTTTGTCTGCTTCGTCTCCGGACACATAGGGAACAATCGCGATTTTGTCTCCGGGTCTTACTACTTCTTCGATATCAAGGCTCATGAGTTTTCTTCGTGTTGGCTACTATATGGGAAAAGAAAGCAGCCATCCCTCTCTTTCTGATATTTCCTTCTGTTTCCATATTCATCAGCCTCCTGGTTATGTCCTCGTAGGCCTTTGTCGACTTTGCCGAAGGATAGGCAATAGATACGGGGGTCTGCTGCATGACGGCGCCTACAAGCTTGTCGTCATGGGGTACAGAACCTGTATATTCAAGATCGAGTCCCAGGTATCTTGAGACTACGGAATTAAGCTTTTTAAATAATGACTTACCCTCTTCCTCAGATCCTACACGGTTTGCGATAACCTTGATCTTGGAATTATCCTTTGAAAATCTCGGATGTCTGTTGAGGGCTTTGATCAAAGAATATGAATCCGTGATGGACGTAGGCTCCGGCGTGGTGACAACGATTATCTCACCGCTGGCTACCAGAAAGTCCATGACTGCATCGGCAATACCCGCACCTGTATCGATGATGATCACATCGGCGATGGCATCAAGTTTTGCAAGATTCTGGATAATATATTCAAGATATTTTCTGTCAAGGTTTGAGAGTCCGGCGATACCCGATCCGCCTGAGATAAATCCCACGTCTCCCGGGCCCCAGGTGATGATATCCGTGATCTCCTTGCCCTGATAAATAAGGTCACAGAAATTATGCTTTGGCACTGTACCAAACATGATCTCAATGTTGGCAAGACCAAAGTCCGCATCGAGGATGATCACCCTCTTGCCAAGCTTTTTAAACTGGAGAGCCAGATTGATGGCAGTATTGGACTTACCGACACCGCCCTTACCACTGGTGACAGTGATGACTCTCGACAAGGGGCGTTTGCTCACCTTGTTTTCCTGGCCTGACTTTATTAGATTTCTAAGCTGTGTTGCCTGATCCATTTATTATTTATCACCACTTAAGTTTTCTCCGCCAAGAAGCTTTTTGACAATATTCTGGGGGGAGAATTTCTCGATATCATCCGGTACGTTCTGGCCACATGTCACATAGCTCATGGGAGCCTCTGTATATATGCGGAGGTTTAGCAGATTGCCGTACACATCTGTCTCATCAAGTTTTGTAAATATGAGGCGATAGTCAGCCACCGATTTATAAGCATCGGAAATGCTGACAAGATCCCTGTACTTTGTGGTAGCCGAGAGTACCAGATATACTTCTGTCTCGGCCTTGCCGTCAAAAAATCTGATAAAGTCTGAGACGGCTTTTTTCTGCTCCTCATTATGATGAGAATGACCTGCCGTATCCACGAGGATATAATCATACTCCTTATAGAGATCGTAGCATTTCTCAAGATCCTCAAGAGTATAGATAATATGGAACGGGGTCTCCATTATCTGGGCGTATGTATTAAGCTGGTCTGTAGCCGCTATCCTGTATGTATCAGCCGTAAACATGGCTACATTCTTGCGCTCCATGACTTTCAGCTTTGATGCTATTTTTGCCAGGGTCGTCGTCTTGCCGACACCTGTAGGTCCGATGAAAAATACGACCTTGGGAGTCTTTGATGATGAAGGCTCTATTGTCTCGTTTTTGCCAAACTTAAGTATCATCTTCTGATAGATATGGGAGAGGATATACTCCATATTCATCTCTTCATCAAAAGTCCTTGATACCTCATCGATCATCTGATTGGCATATTTCTCACTGACCTCATTATCGGTCATCGTATTATACAAAAGTCTCAGAAAATCAAGCATATCCCTGCCGGGAGCCTGTTCTCCGGAAGATACGCTGCTCTCTTTTGTATCATGTCTGCCTGCCGCATCATCCTTTGTATATGTGACCGGCTTTTCGGCCTTTACTGTATCAGGCTTTTCGGATACCTTTACAGGCTCGGCTGCAGGTACCTTTATATCAACCTTAGTGCTTTCTTTATCCTGCTGTTCTGAGAGTTGACGGAGCTTGTCGACAGATGCTATTGTCTCCTTGATGGACATGGCCTGCTCTTTTGAGATAGCCTCATTACCGGCTTCATCAGCAGGTGCCTTTCCAGGGTTTATGACCGATGCATCTTCCTCTTCTTTTGCAACCGTTATCTCATAAAGCTTGGGCTTAAGAAAGGAGAAGAATCCTTTCTGTCTGACCTCGCTCTTTTCATTCATTACGATGAAGTTATCGCCCAGCTCAGCTGTGGCCCTCTGCATCGCATCTTCTTTTGTCTTGCCTAAAAACTTCTTTATAATCATCTTTTCGTATATCGTCCCGATTTATTTTATGCGGTCACCATTCCCACCGACTGGAGCTCTACATCAGACTCCACCTCATTATATGATACCACAACCAGATCCTTAAAATAATCTTCAATTAATTTTCTGTAATACATTCTGACTATGGGTGATGTTAATATAATAGCATTTTTGCCGGCGCTCTCAAGTTTTTCAACCATCTTTCTCGTACTGTCCACGATCTCCCTGATACGCTCCGGTGCCAGAGTGATGTACGCGCCTTGCTCAGACTGCTTGACAGAGCCCATGATCTCCTGCTCTATCTTGGGATCTAATGTGACTACGCTGACCTGGCCCTGGGATGTGAAATACTTGGCAGAAATGGCAGGTTTAAGACGCTGACGTACATATTCCGTCAAAAGGTCCGTATCCCTGGTCACAGTGGCATGGTCTGCCAGACACTCGAATATGGTGAGGAGGTCTCTGATGGAGATATCCTCTGCCAGGAGGTTCTGCAGTACTTTCTGTATCTCTCCGAGTCCAAGCAGCTTTGGTACAAGCTCTTCCACGATGGAAGGGTTGTTTTCCTTTAAGTTGTTGACAAGGTTCTGGACATCCTGACGGGTGAGGAGCTCTGCGATATGGCTCCTGATCACTTCCGTAAGGTGGGTCGCTATGATAGAGGGCGGGTCTACAACCGTATAGCCAAGTGTCTCTGCACGCTCTCTCTGACCTTCCGTGATCCAGAGGGCCGGCAGATGGAAGGAAGGCTCAAATGTAGGTATACCCGTTATCTCCTCCTCCACAAATCCGGGGTTCATGGCCAGATAGTGATCAAAGAGTATCTCGCCTTCCGAAACCTGGATACCTTTAATTTTTATAATATACTGATTAGGATTCAGCTGGATATTATCACGGAGTCTGATGATAGGCACTACGGTACCAAGCTCAAGGGCTATCTGGCGCCTGATCATAACTACTCGGTCAAGGAGGTCTCCTCCCTGATTTACATCGGCAAGAGGTATGATACCATATCCAAACTCAAGCTCGATCGGGTCAACCGAAAGAAGGGATGTGACATTTTCGGGACGCCTGATCTCCTCTGCCTCCGTCTCTTCCGTTGCAACCTCCTGCTCAACCTTTTCCTCCTTAATGGTTTTGGCCACGTTCATACCTGTGATGATAAATGTGGCTCCGAGGATAATAAAGATAAGGGGATCAAGGGGCGTAACGATACCGAGGGCTACGAGTACTCCTCCTACAAGGTATAGGGCCTTGGGCACACCAAAGAGCTGGGATATAAGGACTGTACCAAAGTCCGCTGTCTTGGAACCCTTTGTAACCAGGATACCTGTTGATAATGATATGAGGAGCGAGGGTATCTGGGATACCAGACCGTCGCCTATAGTCAGGATACAGTATTTATCCACGGCGTCGGCCAGCTCCATATTCTGGCGCATCATACCCATGGCGATACCACCGATAAGGTTTACCGCAGTGATGATGAGGCCTGCCGTCGCATCTCCCTTTACATACTTAACGGCACCGTCCATGCTACCAAAGAAGCTTGACTCTTCCTGGATCTTGTCACGGCGTCTTTTTGCCTCCTCATCAGTGATGGCACCTGTATTAAGGTCAGCATCGATGGCCATCTGTTTACCGGGCATGGCATCGAGGGTAAATCTGGCGGTTACCTCGGCAACTCGCTCTGAACCTTTGTTGATAACCATGAACTGTATGATGATGAGGATGATAAATACGATGATACCGATAACCAGGTCACCGCCACCTACGTACTGGCCAAATGTCGCCACGACGTTACCGGGGTCGCCTGTCTTTAATATCAGTCTTGTCGAAGAGATATTTAAGGATATTCTAAACAGTGTGGTAAACAAGAGTATGGTCGGATAAAAGGACAGATCCAGTACTTCCTTTGCAAACATGGTCGAAAAGAGTACGGAAAAAGCTACTGCCATATTAAATCCAAGCAGAATATCCAGGAGCGTATTCGGAATGGGGATGATCATCATGATAAATGCCGCAAGAACATATAATGCGACACCAAGATCTGCTTTTTTCACGATGCTTCCTCCTTTCCGAAAATTATTTGTAAATATACTGTGTCAGATATTTTTATGACACAAGACCTTTGGCTCTGTATACTCCGGCCAGAACCTGGGCCACTGTCTCGTAGAGCTCCGGAGGTATCTGCTCTCCTATCTCCACGTTATGATAAAGCGCTCTCGCGAGAGGCTTGTTTTCAACTATCGATACGTCATGTTCCCTGGCTGCTTCCTTGATCTTGGCAGCGAGATAATCGGCACCCTTGGCTACGACTACCGGGGCTTCCGCCTCCTCCTTGTCATACTTAAGTGCTACGGCAAAGTGAGTCGGGTTTGTGATGACTACGTCTGCTTTGGGGAGATTCTGCATCATACGGCGCTGGGATGCCTGCATCATACGCTGTCTGATCTTGCCCTTGATCTGGGGATCTCCTTCTGTTGATTTATACTCTTCCTTTACTTCCTGCTTGGTCATCTTCATGTCATTATGAAACTTCCATTTCTGGAAAAGGAAATCAGCAAATGCAATGACCAGAAATACAGCTGCAATCTTGATACCTATGCCGATGAGGTAATCTCCCGCCAGGATAACTGCCTGGGTCAGGGGTACATCATAGAGCATAAAGAGTATCTGATGTCCTCTCTCAAGCTCTCCCCATATGATGATAAAGATCACCGCCAGCTTTAGTATGGACTTAATGAGTTCCACCAGTGTCTGAACACTGAATATACGCTTTAATCCGTTTATCGGATTTATTTTTGAGAGCTTTGGCTTTAACGGCTTTGATGTAGGTTTAAATCCTACCTGGGCCACATCAGCCACAAAAGCTATGATAAATGCACTGATCACAAAGGGCAGTGCTATGGTCAGTATCCTCAGGAACATCTCCGTCAGCATTGATATATATAAATTGGCCTCAATGCGACCCCCGGGCACTTTTGTAAAATCAGAAAACTTGTTGTATACCACGGAAAATACGCTGATGAAACGGCTGGCCATGCTGCCTGTCCAGATCTTTAACAGTATAAACATGGCAAGGAGCGTAAACGAGCTGGCTACCTCTTTTGACTTGGCAACCTGGCCCTCCTCTCTCGCATCCTGGAGTTTCTTGGCTGTAGGTTCCTCGGTCTTTTCTCCACCGGGGCCTTCCTGTGCAAAGAACTGCAGGTTAAGTTGTATCAGTAATTCTCCGCTATCAATCATAGGATCAGCCGCCTCCGCAGGCTTTTACAACCGCAACAACCATTACTTTCATCTGCTCAAATATAAAGTCTGCCGCAACAGGTATCAGGGATATGGTGAGCAGCATGACTCCGAGTCCGATAAATACTTTTAACTGAAGTCCCACGGCAAACATGTTCATCTGGGGTGCCACCTTGGCCATGACGCCAAGCAGCCCGTTTAATACCAGTATGGTACAAAATACCGGCAGACATATACGGAATCCGATTATCAGATAATTGCTGATAAATTTAAGAAACATATTGTACATGTCATACAGGATTATCTCGCCCTGACCTACAGGTATCAACTTGAATGTATCGCTGATCGCTATGAGGAGATATCTGTACATACCGGTGCAGATAAATATCAGCATAAATGCGTACTGGTACAGAAAGCTCGAGATGGAGCTTGTCTGTCTGGTCATCGGATCCATGGTCTGGGCCATGGAAAATCCTATCTCCACATCTACCATATGTCCGGCAAAATTTACTATCATCATGCAAAACTGGGTAGTCATACCGATGAGGAGTCCTATGATCGCCTCAAGCAGTATGTAATATGTATACGAGAGTACCGAGTAATACTCAGGATACACATGGGGCGTGATCACTCCGTATATGACTACAGAGACAAATACGGAAAACATGATACGTATTCGTCCCGGAACATTGTTCATACTGAAAAAAGGAGCCGCATAAACAAAGCATGAGACTCTCACAAGAATAAGCAGAAAATATTCAAGTTCTTCCAGCGGAAATGTAAAATCTATCATATATTCCGGTCAAATAAATCATCTGATATACACAGAGAAATTACCCCAGAGGTTTTCCATAAATGTAATAATATTATTGATCATCCAGTTACCTATGAGCATCATGGTACCAAATACAAGGAGTAACTTTGGCACAAAAGTAAGGGTCTGCTCCTGAATGGATGTAATAGTCTGAAACACGCTGATAAGAAGACCTACTACCAGACTGACAAGCAGTACCGGGGCAGCGGTCTTGACTACGCAAAAGAGTCCTTCTGAAATTATCTGTACTACGACTTCGGGATTCATACTCTTCTCCGATCAATTCTGTATCAGTAAAACGTTCGCACGAGGTTGACTATTATGAGATTCCAGCCGTCGGCAAGTACAAACAGGAGTATCTTGAACGGCATGGATATGGTGGTAGGCGGCAGCATCATCATACCCATACTCATCAGTACGGACGACACGACCATATCCACCACAAGGAACGGTACGTAGATCAAAAAACCTATGATAAACGCTGTCCTAAGCTCACTTAATATAAAGCTGGGGATGAGGACTGACGTAGGTATATCCTCAAGGTCTCCGTCCCACTCTGTATATCCGGCGATCTCCATAAATACAGACACATCCTTAAACTGAGTCTGCTTGTACATGAATTCTCTAAGAGGTGCAATACCTATCTCGTATGCTTCCTCAGCCTTGATCTCCCCATTATCAAAGGGCACGATGGCCTCTGTATATATCTGGCCAAAAACAGGTGCCATAATATAAAATGTCAAAAACAGTGCCAAACCTATAAGGACCTGATTGGGCGGTACTGTCTGGGTATTGAGGGCAGTCCTCGTAAAGTGAAGGACGATGAGTATACGTACATATCCTGTCAGCATGAGGAGCAGCATGGGTGCCAGCGCTATGGCTGTCAGGATAAGGAGTATACGGAGGGCTCCGTTTATGGAGCCGTTGTCTGACGATACATTGATTGAGAAAATGTTATCGACATTAAGCTCCGAATTGTCATCGGCATCCTCCGACGAACCGGGATCATCCTCGTATGTCCTCTCATCTGTCAGGTCATCTCCCGTATCCGTCGCATGAACGGTTATGGGAGTAAGTAAAGACAATATGCCTACTAAACATAGCAGGCATATTATTCTGATTATTTTTTTTAAGTATTTTAATGTCTTGTTATTTGAAAATGAAATATTCAAAACTAAATCACCGTTTTCCGAGATCTTTCAGACTTGTCAGTATCTCGGCAAAGCTCTTTTTAGCGGTTTCCTGTCCTTCCCCTTTAGGGCTCTCTCCCGTATTTAAGATGAGCTCCTCTTCAGGTACTTTGCATATAAGGGAAATATTATTCTTGCAAACCGATATGACATAATAGCCCTGTCCTATCTTTACAAGCTCAAGGTACTTGTCAGATGATATCCTGACAGCCTCGATGATCGACATATTGGACCGGCTCATCCTGCCCTTCTGGTATCCTGCTATGTATCTGGTCGTGTAATATGTGGCAGCCAGTACAAATGCAAATATTAAGAGCAGTGTCAGAAAATGAGTAATATTTCCTGTTGTATCAAGCGCAAGAAGCATATATAGCTCCATAAAATCAGTCCTTAATAATCTCTGTCACACGGATACCGAAGTTTTCTTCGATGACTACTACTTCACCTTTTGCGACAAATTTGCCGTTTACGAGTACGTCGATAGGCTCACCTGCAATCTTTTCAAGCTCTATGATTGTACCGGGAGCAAAATCAAGTATCTCGTGGATAGTCTTGCTGGTACGTCCGAGCTCAACAGTTACCTCAAGAGGTACGTCCTTGATGAGGTTGATATTTTCCTGGCCTATAAGGGCTGCAATATCAGGCGTAAATGCCTGGAACTGGGCAGGTGCCACATTGGTAGGCTGCATGGGAGCCATCTGAGGCATCTGGGAGTAATCATAAGCCATAGGCATGGGGCCGGGTGCAGGCATAGGTGCAGGTCCCGGAGCAGGAGCCGGCGTGGGCGACGGCGAAGCTGCTGCAGGTTCCGGAGCAGGCGTGGGTGCCGGCACAGGTGCGGGCTCTGACGATCCACCCATCTGATTTGACATAAAGAAGTCATAAAGTGACTTTGCAAAATCAAGGGGATATAACTGGATAAGTGTAGAGTCTACAAGCTCTCCTATCTGCATGCGGAAGGAAATCTTTACAAATGTACCCTCCATAAAATCCGTTGCAAATCCCGATTCCTTAAGGTCGTTCATATCGACAAGATTTGCCACCGGCGGTGATATATCTATTTTTTTACCGAGCATTGATGAGAGGGATGTTGCTGATGATCCCATCATCTGGTTCATGGCCTCCGAGATAGCTGAGAGATGAAGCTCTCCGAGCTCTCCGTCAGTATTGGTACCGTCACCGCCCATCATCAGGTCTGTGATAATCTTTACATCTCTCTCCTGGAGGACGAGGATGTTGGATCCGTCAAGTCCCTCAGTGTATTTAATCTGTATAAAAACGCAAGGTCTGGGATAATCCTGAACAACCATATCCCAGTTTGCAAGTGATACCTGGGGAGTAGTGATATTTACCTTCATGTTGACCAGCGAGTAGAGTGTTGTGGCACTCGTACCCATACTGATGTTGGCAACCTCTCCTATGGCATCTCTCTCAATATCAGACAGAAGACTTTCATCGATCTCACCGGAAGCGGCACTGCTTGTTGCGGCTTCTGCGACATCGTCTGAATTCATGCCGTTAAGCAGCGCGTTTATTTCTTCCTGCGACAGCATTCCATCCATTATTCTTCGTCCTCCTCTCTAAATACTTGCGTAACCCTGACGGCGTATCTGTCTCGTTCCGTACCGGGCATCGCTGCGAATTTCCTGATATTTCCCACATAAAGTTCCATTTCTTTATCGGGCCCCCTGTCAAGTCGTATGATATCCCCAATCTGTAATCCAAGGAAATCGGAAACCTGAATCCTGCTCTTGCCAAGGACTGCCCTGATCGGCACATCCACCTTGCGCAGGAGCGATTCAAGCTGCTCTGCATGGTCCTCCTCGTCGTTGTTTATCATCGTGGTGAACCAGAACTTTGTATTAAGGTTATCTATAATATCCTCTATGGTCACGTAAGGAATACATATATTCATGAATCCTTCCACATCGCCGAGAGTAATATTCATGGTGACGATGGCTATCATCTCGTTTGGCGCTATGATCTGAGCAAACTGAGGGTTTGTCTCGATACGCTCCAGGATCGGGCTGATGTCGATAACATTCTTCCACGGTTCTCTGAGCAGCTGAGTACACATAGTCATTATCTTGTCGAGTATACCGAGCTCTATCTCCGAGTAGTCTCTGAGCTTCTCAAGAGGTGCGCCCTGGCCACCGAGCATACGGTCAAGTATCGCATAGGCAACGTTTGAAGTGATCTCGCATATAATATTGCCGCTTAAGGGCTGGAAATTGATAATGCCAAGAACTACCGGGTTTGAAAGCGCGTTGGTAAACTCCGAGAAAGTAACGGTCTCGGATGATGCCACATTGACCTGTACATTTTTTCGAAGATATACAGGGAGGTTTGTGGACACCAGTCGTCCGTAGTGCTCAAATATGAGCTCAAGTGTACGGAGATGTTCCTTGGAGAACTTAGCCGGACGCTTGAAGTCGTAGTTCTTTACCTGCTTTTCATTTGTATTGTTCTGCATCTCCTCAACGTCAACTTCACCGCTTGATAAAGCTGACAAGAGGGAGTCAATCTCTTCCTGCGAAAGGACTTCGCCCACTGCCTATCACCTCCGTTCCCTATATATTTCGTATTCTATAAGTAACGGCATATCAGCCAAACATAATTGAGCTGAATGAAACCTTGTAAATAAACTTAGAATCGAATAATGCCTGAAGTCTCTCAAGGATATCGTCGCACATCTGCTGCTGTGATATCTGGGCCTCAGATAATGTATAGCTGCCTACTACAGCAAAAATCTCACTCTTGATGATGCCTTCCATGGTAGCGATGCTGTCCTTGTATGTCGCATAATCCTCGCTGGTCATATCAAGCGAAAGAGCCACGTTTACGATACAGTAATGATCCTCGGTCTCGCCGTCCTCACGCTTAAGTGTGATGGTCATTGCATCGGCAATCGTGTAAACTTCTGTATCCGCAAGAGATACGGAAGGAGCCTCGCCGTCATCTTTTGTAAGCTCAAGCTCGAGCACACCTGCTATATCAGTCACAAGCTCAGCAGTAGCCGAGTTGGTCTTGATGACAGATAGCATCATGACAACCGTAAGTATGATATTCACTACAAGGAGTGAAAGTATAATAATCGAAAGCAGATTTTTCTTCATGTCTTTTCCCCTTAAATCTTTTGATTAATACGAACTGAGCGCATTGTAAATCTTTATCTCAACACGTCTGTTTAAGGCTCTGCCCTCAGGCGTAGAGTTGTCTGCTATGGGACAGTACTCACCCCTGCCCGAATGCTTGATGATGGCAGGATCAATGTTTGTATGCTCTATCAGATAATAAAATACCGAGAGTGCTCTGGCATCCGACAGTTCATTGTTGCTGGGATACTTGATACTGTTCATGGGAACGGAATCTGTATGACCCTCAATCTCGATGGTGCTGTCTGCATATTTTTCAAGGATGATGCCGAGCTGGTCAAGTACCGGATAAGCACTCTCCATAAGCTCCGCCTCACCTGACTCAAACAGGAGAGATCCGTTTAACGATAGCTGTACATACTGGGATGTAAACTCCATCTCCATCATGTCTTCCATGCCTGCCTCGGCAAGGGCTTCCTCTATCTTTTCAGCCAGTTCCTCAGACTCTTCCATCTGGGCTTCCTCAACCGCTGCAAAGGCATCCTCCTCAGATGTAGCGTCAATATTTTCGCCTTCCTTTTCAGCTGTCTTACCTGTTGAATTGATATATTCATCCAGCTGATTAAGCTGGCTCACGCCGTTGCTCACAAGGAGTCCGTCTCCAATGGAGAGGGAACCTGCCGTGAATACGGAAAACGTCTGGGAAAATGAAGCCGCAACTTCCTCAAACTTCTGGGCATCTACCGTGGACATTGAAAACAGGAGCACGAAGAAGCAAAGGAGCAGGTTCATAAGGTCCGAGAACGTCGCCATCCAGGCGGGGGATCCAGGGGCCTGTTCTTCTTCTTTTTTCTTTGCCACTACTGCTCACCACCTTCCGCTGCCTCGCCTGCCGGTCTCTCGGAGGGAGCAAGGAATGATTTAAGTTTCTCTTCAATGACACGGGGGTTTTCTCCTGCCTGTATGGAGAGGAGTCCCTCGATCATGATAGTCTTTACTGTCTGCTCCTGGCCGTCATAGAAAGCAAGCTTTGAAGACGTAGGAGTACATATCCAGTTTGAAAGCATGGAACCGTACATAGTCGTCAGGAGGGCTACCGCCATGGCAGGTCCGATAGACGATGCATCTTCCATGTTGTTAAGCATGTTAACCAGTCCGATAAGGGTACCGATCATACCCCATGCAGGTCCCATGGAACCAAGGTCCTGCCAGAACTTTATCTTTTCTTTATGACGGGCTCCGATACAGTCAAGCTCTGTCTCCATGATGGCATGGACAAGCTCGGGATCGGTACCGTCTACGATAAGCATGATACCCTTTTTAAGGAAATCGTCATTTATATCAGAGGCTGCCTCTTCAAGGGAAAGCAGACCTTCTTTTCTCGCAACATTGGAAAGGTCGATGATCTTCTGGATAATCTCCGCAGGATTTAACTGGGCTGCTTTAAAGATCATGGTGAAACTCTTAAGACCGCCTGTGAAGGTTTTAAAAGAATTCATGACGAGAGTAGCAGAAAAAGCGCCACCGAATGTGATGAGCGCCGAAGGAACATCCAGGAAGCTTGAAATAACCGAGAAATCAAAGCCTCCGTCTTTAAATGTAATACCGAAAATACAAAGGACAAATGCAATTAATAGTCCTAAAAGTGATGCTAAATCCATTTTCTCAAAATCCTTTAAGGAAACAATATTCCGACAATAATTTTACAAGATTTAGTAATAAAAGTCCATAAAAAAATAATACATTGTGTAAACTACTTTATGTTAACTGAAAATTCAGGTGCTCCCGCTTTTTACAGGAGCACCTGAACAGTAATGCTTTATATCAGATTATCTTATCTCTTAAGGTTTACAAGCTCCTCAAGGAGTGTATCGGAAACCGTGATGATACGTGAGTTGGCCTGGAAACCACGCTGTGTGGTAATCAGCTCGGTAAACTCTGATGAAAGGTCTACGTTGGACATTTCGAGTACACCGGTTGAAATATATCCGCCGTCTGTGGTTACATCAACACCGATTCCGTCAAACTCGCCTGAGTTAAGTGTTGCTGCATAAAGGTTGTCGCCCTGCTTCTCAAGACCTGATGCATTGGAGAAGCTTGCTACGGCGATCTGGCCGAGGAGTTTTGTCTGACCGTTGTCATATGCTCCGTAGATCATACCGTTGTTCTGGATAGATACGCCTGTCATGTTACCAAGCGCACAACCTGTACCGTATCCCTGATCATCACCGCTTATTGCCGAGATTGTAGATGTCTTATTATTGTTGTAGTTGAGTGAATCTGTCATGTCCACTGCTACTGTCTCGAAAGGATTGGCTCCTCCCTCTGTAGGTAC
>CADBFE010000028.1 GCA_902793845.1 uncultured Lachnospiraceae bacterium
AAATCTCTGCAACAACAAGATGACATACTGCATCATAAGGGATATCAGGAGAGATGCATTTGAGAGAGTAGAGCACCTGCCCCTCTCATATATAGATGCTCATCCTCACGGAGATATGGTCAGCCGTATCATAGCAGATGCGGAAGTATTCGGAGACGGACTCCTTGTAGGTCTGACCCAGTTTTTTACGAGTGTGGTGACCATAACAGGTACGCTGATATTCATGGTGCTTGTAAATCCCTATATAGCCCTCCTTGTATTTGTGCTGACGCCTCTTTCTCTGTTTGCGGCTGCGTTTATAGCAGGAAAAACCCACAGTCTTTTTACTAAGCAGTCGGTTATAAGAGGTGAGCAGACTTCATTTATTGATGAGATGGTGGGTAATGAAAAGATAATCAGGGCTTTTGGAAGAGAAGAAGAATCTATAGAAGAGTTTGATGAGATAAACAACAGACTCGGTGATATTTCCCTAAAGGCTGTCTTTTATTCATCTACGGTAAATCCGACCACGAGATTTATAAACAGCCTGGTATATGCATCGGTAGCACTCCTTGGCGGATTCTTTGTCATAACGGGTGGTATAACCGTAGGCCAGCTCACATGCCTCTTAAGCTATGCAAATCAGTATACAAAGCCGTTTAATGAGATATCCAATGTCATAACGGAACTTGAAAATGCCCTTGCATGTGCAGGCAGGATATTTGACCTGATAGAGACTGAAACAGAAGTACCTGACGGAGACGACGCTGTAGTCATGAAGGATGCATCGGGCCATGTGGATATCGAGAATATGTCATTCTCGTATTCAAAAGATAAAAAACTGATCACCGATTTTAATTTAACAATCGATAAGGGAATGAAGGTGGCAATAGTCGGACCGACCGGATGCGGCAAGACTACACTGATCAATCTCCTCATGAGATTTTATGACGTAGACTCGGGAAGCATAAAACTGGACGGAGTGGATATCCGGGATATGACAAGGGAATCTCTCAGGGAAAATTATGGAATGGTTTTGCAGGAGACATGGCTGTTTCATGGTACAATATTTGAGAACATTGCCATGCAGAAAAAAGATGCGACAATGGAGGAAGTAGTGGATGCGGCAAAACGTGCCCACGCCCACAGCTTTATAAGCAGGCTGCCGGACGGATACAACACCTACATAGGTGATGATCTCGGCGGACTCTCAGAGGGACAGAGACAGCTCCTGTGTATAGCGAGAGTCATGATGGCACTGCCGCCGGTACTCATACTTGACGAGGCGACGAGTTCCATTGATACAAGAACAGAGATAAAGATACAGAGCGCATTTAAGACGTTGACGGCAGGCAGGAGCAGCTTTGTGATAGCCCACAGACTGTCGACGATTAAGCATTCGGATATCATCCTCGTAATGAGAGACGGTAATATCATAGAAAAGGGAAATCATGAGACACTGATGGCAATGAAAGGTTTCTATAATGAACTTTATACAAGTCAGTTTGCTCTTAATCAATCTGAGAGGAGTTAATATATGAAAGATAAAAAATGGCTGATGATAGGTCTCCCCGTAGCCGGCGCGGTGATAATATGCATGGCGGTAATGGTGGCAGTATTTGGCGGTAAAAATACTGTATCCGGTAACAGTGCATCCGGTAATAATCCAGCAGAAACAGGAGAGACCATAAGCAGTGGCGGATCGGAAATAACAGAAAACCCGTGGACTGCAGGTCAGGGAGTGACCGTATACGGAACAGGTATACTTGATACAGGCAATCTGACTGAGACAGGCAACGGATATGAGGGTACACCGGGAACAGGTGATTACAACTATGGCGAGGCCCTTCAGAAATCCCTTATATTTTATGAACTCCAGAGATCAGGGGATATACCTGAGCAGACAAGGTGCAACTGGAGAGGTGACTCATGCATGAGCGACGGCGCTGATGTGGGACTCGACCTTACAGGTGGATGGTATGATGCCGGAGATAATGTAAAGTTTAATCTGCCCATGAGCTACACAGCATCGATCCTCGGCTGGTCGATCATAGAGGATTATGATGCATACGAGGAGAGCGGTCAGCTTGAGTATGCTCTCGGAAATATTAAATGGGCAAATGATTATTTCATAAAATGTCATCCCGATGATGAGACATACTATTATCAGGTAGGCAACGGCAGCTCAGATCATTCATACTGGGGAGCTGCAGAGACTGTTGAATACAAAATGGACAGACCCTCATACTGCGTGACAAAGGATGCTCCGGGATCTACCGTATGTGCGGAGACAGCTGCATCACTTGCTGTATGCAGTATTGTATACAAGGATATAGACAGTGATTACAGCTCCGAGTGTCTTGAGCATGCCAAATCTTTATATGATTTCGCGGCTGAGACATTAAGCGACGCCGGATATACAATGGCTGCGGGATTCTACGATTCACACTCGGGATTTTATGATGAGCTTGCCTGGGCAGGCGCATGGCTTTACAAGGCGACAGGTGATGACAGTTATTTATCTGACGCAAAGGATTATTATGAAAAAGCAGGACAGGATTATTTCTGGGCTTTGTGCTGGGATGATGTACATATCGGAGCGGCCATGATACTGGCCGAGGAGACCGGGGACAGCAGATATACCGGCGCTGTTGAGGAGCACCTTGACTGGTGGACCACAGGACTTCCCGGAGGAGACAGGATCACATATACACCAAAGGGCCTTGCATGGCTCGACACATGGGGATCCTTAAGATATGCGACTACCACAGCCTTTGTAGCTGCAGTATACAGTGAGATGGACTGCTGTGATGCCTCCAAAGCAGATACATACTGGGATTTTGCGGTATCCCAGGCAGGATACGCCCTCGGCGATACGGGATTTTCATATGAGATAGGATTTGGCGATTCATATCCCGTTCATCCCCATCACAGGACAGCCCAGGGGTCATACTGTGACAATATGAATGAGCCTTCCGATGCAAGACATACTCTGTACGGAGCACTTGTAGGCGGCCCTGATTCCAATGACGGATATACAGATGAGGTATCCAATTATACGACAAATGAAGTGGCGTGTGATTATAACGCCGGATTTACGGGACTCCTTGCAAAACTTTACTCAAGATATCACGGAGAGACCCTCGTGGACTTTGGCGCAGTAGAGCCTGTAGAGTTTAATGAGTTCTCAGTGACCGGCGGTATCAATGTAGACGGCGATGATTTTATAGAGCTTAGATGCTTTATATGTAATATGTCTGCATGGCCTGCAAGAGTTCCGGAGAATCTTGAGTTCAGATATTATATGGACTTAAGTGAGATATATGAAGCCGGAGGCAGTGCCGAAAATCTCTCTGTCACAACAAACTATATGCAGGGTGGTACCCCTTCAGGCATTATATGCCATGATGAAGAAAATCATATTTATTATCTCTCTGTGGATTTCTCAGGGGATATGATCTACCCGGGTGGACAGGATGCGTATAAAAAGGAAATCCAGGTCCGTATACAGAATCAGGGAGGTCCGTGGGACAACTCAAACGATCCGTCATTTTACAATATGACAAACGGGGGAAATGACCTGTTATCAAAATGTGCCATATATGAAAACGGTGTACTGATATTCGGCGAGGAGCCCGCAAGCGGTGAAAATGCCGGTACATCAGTTGTTTATACAGGTCCGTCTGCAAACTCCGGTGACGGCCAGGGTAACGGAGGCAGTCAGTCCACAACCGCAACCACGGCTACGGCATCAAATGAATCGGTGGCTGTATCCATAGAATATGCGGGACTCACATCCAGTGCGTCAAGCATATCGGGCACGCTTAATATCACAAACAACAGTGACGGTACACTAAAGCTTAGTGACCTTAAGATAAAGTATTATTTTACAAATGAGGACTCTAAAGATCTCCAGTTCTCATGTTATCACAGCGCGATCAACGGCGCAGGAGGCAGTTATACAGGCATAAGCGGATGCTCCGGTAAATATGAGGACTGCAGCGGAGACGATGCGGATACGGTTTGCGTGATTTCATTCAGTGATTCTGCTACAATCGGAGTGGGAGATACGCTGACGGTTAATTTCTGTATCAATCACAGTGACTGGTCAAACATGACCACATCAAACGATCACTCGTCAAAGGATATTGAAAACATAACGGTATATAACGGCTCAAAGCTTATCTTTGGTAATGAGCCGTAACGGGTCAGGTAAAACATATGGCAAAAGCAAAAAGGAAACTGAAAAAAGAAGCGTTCATTGCAATTATCGTGATGTGCGCTGTGCTCATAGTGATGATAGTCCTCGGGATATTCCGTATGAACAAAGGCTTTGTATACCAGGATAACCTTGACACAATTGTCATAACTGTAAATGATACAAATATCAGTTTAAAGGAACTGACATTTTATATCATGAAGGTTGAGGAGACAGGTCAGGAGAGAGCCCTTTTATATAACGAGGACAACCCGCTGGCGTACTGGAATCTCTATATGCAGAACGAGAATCAGGAATCCGGATATATGACAAATATCGCAAAGCAGTCTGCCATTGATTACTGTATCAGGGACAATATCTATGCCAAGGAAGCTGCAAAAGCCGGTATAGAATTTACTGCTGATGAGGATGAAGATTTAAGATATGATGCCCAGACTGCATTTGAGCTCATGACAAACAGACAGAGGATGGCGTCAGAACTCACGGCAGATGATTTCTATATCATACTATATAAGCAGCAGCTGTCATTTAAATATATGGCATATATGGCTGAAAATGATAAAGATGGAACTCTTGAATCAATTATGCTAAAGTATGATGTAGGCGGTACATATTATGAACCCCTCAAGATGGACTACGATATCTATATAAACAAAGATGTTCTCGATAATGTGAAAGTGGGATATGTGACGGTTAATTAAACGTCGGAGATCTGCAATGGTATTCAGTGATATAAAAGTCAGAAGCAATGTAATAATATCCGTGACTAACGGCAGCGATATGCAGGCCAGATTTATGTCAAAGGTAATGAAAAATACGGGGGAGTACATCCTGGTCATACCTTTCAGGCATAAAGGTGTCAGAATCAATTTTGACGGCAAGGATGTAAAGGTCCACCTTGAGATGCGCGATAATGAAGGAGTACTGTGGAGCTTTAAAAACTGCAGGGTTACGGCAGTAAAAAAAGACGGACTCATTTACCACAGACTCGTCAGCCCCATGAAGAACGGTATAGAGAACAGACGAGGCGGACGCAGATTCTATGTATGGGATCAGGCGACATTCGATATAGAGGGCGTAACCAATACGGTATTTGCCATTATCCGTGATATAGGTGTGATAGGCTTTTCATTTGCCGTTGACAGCTCCAAGCCTGTTGCAGGCAATATCAAGCCCGGTAAGTTCGTAAAGTGTACATTTAAGGGCAAGGGTACCGAGATACACGTAAGCGGTATGATAGTCAGGACAGAGTCCCTTGATAAATACATGATCTACGGATGCAAGCTGGACGAACCGCCTGAGGACTACATCAATTACGTTAAATATCTCGAACGGAAAAATATAATCGTTGATGCTGAAATATAAAAAAGGTGCCGTAAGGCACCTTTTTTAATTATTCTGATTTAGAATTCATCAAGCGATATGCAGATGGAAGCGATGGTGTCGGAACCGTCATCAAAGATGATGCTGATAACGGAATCGCCGCTCTTATATTTGATGTAGGAATCGCCCTCTTCATCAGGCTCTCCGTAGATTGATACTGCGTCATCCTTTGTCATGAAGACTGAGAGGCCTTCCTCGGTGCTTACGAGGTCGTCTGTAAGGTAGATAGCTGAGATGTAAGGAGCCTCGCCTGAATCGAGAACAGTCTCGTCTATCTCAAAGCTGCTGCCGTATGTATACATATTAAGGCATCCGTCAAATGCACATGAGTTCTGTGTAAACTCGCTTGTAGCATCACCGATGGCAGCCTTTACGTCATCATAGCTGGCACCGAGCTCGATTTTTGTGCCGTTGTATGTAAATGCAAATCTGTCAGCACTTGTCTGATCTTCAGAAGCATCAGCGCCGGTTTCGTCTGCTGCATCTACATTTGCATCTGCATCTGTTTCAGCACTTGCATTACCTGCATCATCCGTAAATGCACTTGAATAGTCCTTTGTTTCCTCTGTTGCTCCACCGCATGCAGTGAGAGCGAGGGCAAGCATGGAACCTGCCACGATAGTCTTAATAACGTTCTTTTTCATAATAATCTCCCATATAAAAACTAACAATTACTCCCTGCTGTAATCAGGATTCTGCGCATACCAGTCATCCCACATAGCCTCTGTAGTCATATGATATTCATCGCACAGCGGTCCCCAGTACTCATCGTATGAAGCCTCGCCTCTGTGATCCGGTATATCAAACTCTTTTGATAAGATGTTTCCTATATAATCGCTGCATTTCTCTGCACCGTATATATTTACATGCTGACCGTTATCATATGTGTCTACGGACATATCGATTCCTATAGTATCGCTTTCCTGTAACAGACTAACATAAGATACACCATTTTGAGCAGAAAAGTCAACTATCTGCGCATCCCATTTGTCATACCAGGTCGGGTATACACTGGGGGCTTTTACGAGGATGAGCTCTATGCCGTTAGCCTTGCAAAGATCTGCTGTTTTTTGCAGATATTCCATAGGCAGCTCCCCAAAGGTATAGTCGGGTAGGGGCTTCTCGGCAGGGAGAGTTCCGACGGGTTTTATCCCGGCAAAGGGCATATACCCTGCAAATGTTACGGAATCCTTATTAAACATATATGTCACATCTTCACCTGATAAAGAAGCGTACCTGTCATGATATCTGAGAATGGGAAAGATATATTCCCATACGGATTCATCCTCTGTCATGGACACCTTTATGGAATTAAGCTTTGTAAGTGACATGGGCATACCGTCGAGGGTCATCCTGTTGTAGGCTTCATTTTGAGGCTCGGCAAATCTCATGGCCAGGACGTTTAATACCACAGCCTTTGGAGTCTCATATTTAAGGGTATCCTCAAGGAGATAATATGACTGCCAGATGAGCTGCTGGGATGAACCGCGGACATAAGATGATATGCCGTAGTTTTCCCACATGATGCAGGGAGAATAAGTCTCATATACCTCACAGTCCCCGAGGAAGATGACATCATGAAACTTGGGAGAATCGTAATACTCCGCAATCATTGCTCCCTCATGGATATCAGTCATGTATTTGGGCATGAGGAGTCTCTGCAAAAGAAACAGGATGGCGATAACAAATAAAATTGTAAAAGTAATCTTAAAAAATCTTTTCATATCTTAAAATCTGTTATATATAAACGAAGCTGCATTATATCCTCGGCCGTATGCGCCAAGGAGTATGACTGCGATAAAGAGTCCGAGCCATATGAGTATCCTGACAGGATAGGGGAGAGTATGTATACGGTTTAATACTGCATCACTAGCAGCCGCAGGTTTATTACCGGCATCGTGCTCCTCTATACATTCGGTGATAAATACAAGGAGTATACCGGTGCCAATCACTATATAATCACGAAGCGTAAGTCCGCACGTAAATATATTTCCGTCAGAAAGCATATTTAATGAACCGCCTGCGAAAAGTCCCTTTGCCGCATTTACCGCATTATTAAGACTGCCGTAGGCAAACATGGTAAAGAAGAGGCTGGCCAGGAGCCATGTCCGTATACAGCATACAAATCTGTACCATTTTTTACCCTCCAGCTTAAGGGCTTTCCTGACCACAGCGTAAGGCTTATCAAGGAGCTTTGATGAGGCAATGACTGCAAAATTCATCAGACCCCAGAGGATGTAATTGTATCCGGCACCGTGCCATATACCGGTAGTCAGCCATACAACAAAGAAGTTAAATATGATCTTGCCAAGATTTACACGGCTGCCGCCAAGGGGGATGTAGATATAATCCCTGAACCATTTACCCATGGTGACATGCCATCTGTTCCAAAACTTAGCCACGCTCACAGAGAAGATGGGGCGCAGAAAGTTTTCCGTGACTTTTATGCCAAGCATCCTTGAGAGACCTATGGTGATGTCGATACCTCCGGAAAAGTCCATATAAAGCTCTATAGTGTAGAAAATGAGCAGTATGAGAAACCATCCGCCGTGATATGTCTCAGTATCGGATGTAAGTGTATTTACAAGGATGCCTATACGGTCAGCAATGACCATCTTTTTGAAATATCCAAACAGTACGCGCTGGGCGCCGAAAGCAAACTCCTTTGCATTAAAAGGGTGATCTTTAAATATTTCACGGCTTAAGTCGTCAAATCTGCTGATGGGGCCCTGGATAAGCTGGGGGAAATAGCTGATAAACAGCATGAATTTAAAGTAATTTTTCTCAGGCTTTATCTTTGATTTATATACATCAAGGATATATGCCAGAGACTGGAATGTATAAAAAGATACTCCCATGGGGACGATTACGGCGACTGCCCGGCCCTCAGAGAGAGAGCCGGTTATCTTTGAAAAAATCTCCAGTAAAAATCCCGTGTACTTTGCATATACAAGGAGTGAGATATCAAACAGGAGCGGCAGGAGCATGGCAAGGGTTCTTGCCCCTTTTCCTTTAGCCCGTTCAATAAGCAGACCTGAAATATAGGTCACAGTGATTGTGGCAAACAGAAACAATGCACATACAGGTGATGAAAGGGTGTAAATGCATGCGCTTGCCAGGAGCAGATATATCCACTTTACCTTATGGGGTATCAGGTAGTAGATTAATACAAATACCCCGCAGGCAAATATGAAATTATAGGAAGTAAAATCAAGTGTCAGATTCATTTTTGACAATATTAATTAATGGCAGGATACTGGGCTCTGTCAAACTTGTGGGTACCACCGTGGGTATTTGAATACTGGAGGAGCTGGGCATCAGTCCACTTCCAGATGATCGTGCCGTCAAGACGGGGCGTTGCATCCCAGTGATAATATCCGTCGCCGCAATCGATGGCATTCCAGTAGTGAGGTCTCTGGGTGTCGCAGATGACAAAGTTGGGTACACCGAGGAGATCGCACATTGTTTTTATGACAGAGGCATATCCAAAGCAGTTGGACCTATGATTTGTCATGGCTCTGTATGCACCACTGGCAAAGTTGTCGATCGCAAAATCGTGGGTATAGCTGATGTTGTATTTAGCCCAGTGCCATATAGCATATACTTTCTGCTCTGTGGTCATGCCGTCTGTAATGATCTGGGACATGATCTGGAGAGCGAGGGTATTGGCAGCATCCTGGTAGTTGGGCTGTACGACTGCGGGTTTTTCCGTTACGTTAATAGTAAGTGTGGCAGTTGAAGTATTGCCGCTCTTGTCTGTGGCGGTTATGTATGCTTCATATGTACCTGCCGTATTAAGGTCCACACCTGATGCATCCACGGTAAGGGCGATATCTCCCCTTACATCCAGGTTGTCGGTGACAGTGATGCAGCTAGTATATGAGAGGGAGTTGCCGATGTATACGGTAGTGGACGCAGCCTGTATCACAGGGGGAGCAGTATCTATTATAAGCTCTACCACGGGATATACATGGGTCGTGTTGCCACCTTCATCGGTCAGGACCACGTCAAGAGTCTGAGTTCCCTCAAGGGACCAGTCGGGATCATCTGCAAATGTACATGTGACATCTGTCGCGTCTACGATATCCTTTACGAGCTGATCGGCTGTATAGGTTGCGCCGTATCTGGCCTTTACGCTGATGGCATTGCCGGACGGAGATTCTGTATCTATATATGTTAGTACGGAAGTAGTATCATATCCGTCCACATTTAAATATACATTGTAGCTGCCGATTGTGAGTTCTTCCGGTGCAGGAAGATCCTCGGTGTAATATACGTCATATCCGGGCTCCATCAGAAACTCCTCGGGCTCAGGCGTATTGTGTGACACGGTGAGCTCCATGACATACTCACTCTTTACAGGGAGTATGGTCAGAGTAGCCGACGATACGGTCTGGTTATAATTGCTGTCTGTCACGATTACAGATACATCCTGGCGACCGTACAGTGTAAAGTCAGGTTCGGCTACAAAGTCGGCAGATACAGGTGTGACATCAGTGATGGTATTTATAAAATCATCGAGAGTACATGTATCACCCATGGAAAGGTATATGTCATTTAATGAGACAGTCGGAGCAGTCTTATCGAGGAAATATCTGACTGACGGGCTCGTTGCATCATAAATGTACGAGAAATCCTCTGATACAGCCACGTTTTTAAGTGATGTCATACCGGGTATTATCTCGAGTCCGTTTACCGATGATGTGATATTTTCCGATACAGCCGGAGCACCTGCCGTGATGTTGATTGTGTTGCTGCCGCATCCGGCGACCTGTGACATTAAAGTCGCCATCAGCATGACACCTATTGCTGTTTTCTTTAATGAATTAAATGATCTCATAATTATCGACCTGATCTTCTGCCGGTATTCCTGCCGGTTCCCCTTCTGTTATTTTTCCTTTTATTTCTTCTGCGTCCATTGTCTGTCCGCGATTTAACAAATACAAATCCGCCACCGACTGCTGCGATACCGATGACTGCGGGGAGGATGAATTTTCCGGCTGAGCTGCCACCGTTTGCAGATACGCTGTCTTCACTTACAGAAGACGGTACATAATCTGCTGCCTCGGTTACTTCCTCGATCACGATCTTTTCCTTGACGGGTATCACTTCGTAAACGTATGTATTACAGTCAGTGCAGAGACGTCTTGATACGCCTGTCTCCTCATATGTAGCCTCGGTGACGATCTCTTCATCAGAGAGATGACTGTGCACAGGCACTTCATAAGCACCCTTGTATGAATATCCGCACTCATCACAGGTGTAGAGAGTATATGTATATCCTGAGCAATCGCTCACAATGCGTTCCTCGGAGTATGTAGGATTGCTGCAGTTGTGAGGGAGCAGATCCGTGCTGTAATCGTATACTTCGTTTCTGGTAAAGTCAGAAGAGTTGTTTGTATTGGTGAAATCCCAGTTCATGACCTCACCCCAGAATTCGGCGCAGTATGCACGTCTGTCTGTATTGTCCTCAAAGAATGTGATCATGCCTTCAGTTCTGGTGTTTGATACATATCCCTGATATACAGTGCCCTGAGGGTAAAATACATACATGCCCACAAGACCGCCGTTATGAACATATCCGTGGTCGGAATCATATCCGTCTATTTTAATATTACAGTTATCAAAGTCTATATATCCGGCACCGTATGCACCGCCCATAAACTGTTCGTCACGGTTTTCGGCATCGTTGTCAATGCAGACGAGGGTCATATCGGTATCCGTATTTTTGATTGATGATGCACCGCCGTATCCGACGATACCTCCGACTCCAAACATTTTTGCGGATACAGATAAATATGCATATCCTTCGATAGTACATGAATCAATCTCTGTATTTTCAATATATCCTGCAAGCGGAGCCACGAAACAGTCTGTAGAGGCATCCTCCACCGATACATTTACGCCAAGGAGCTTAAGGTTTGTCACGGTCGCTCCGCCTAAGACATCAAAGAGACCGGCAAATGAAGTGTCATAAACCTTCATATTGCCGTCGTATGTATCTTTTACAGAACTTCCAAGGGAGGAAACGGAGAGATTTAAAATGGCTCTGCCGTTGCCGTTAAATGTGCCGAAAAATGATACAGGGGTCCAGTCATATCCGGTCATGTCAATATCATTCATCAGCTTGAATGAACCGTAGGGTTCATCGACCAGCTTATAAAGGTCCTCGGGACAATATATGCCGGTGACAGCTTTTTCCTTGCCGGCAGACTCCCGGATATCGGCCTCGTTGTCATCTGTGATATTTTCCAGAAGGTCATCTTTATTTACGTCGAGACCAACTGTAGAGTACTCAAGGCCGAAACATGCATTTGAATACGGACCGTAATCGTCTATGGTGAACCAGCACCACTGCTGGGACTCATGACAAAGATAGGCGTTTCTCGCTATCACGATGGCCGGATCTCCGTTAAATGATGAGAGAGGAGCACGGGCGTCGAGATTTATCGTATTGGTATCGGACATGTGCTTATAGAATTTTGGAGTATTCCATATGCCGTATGTCTCGGCTGATGATATGTCATATGTGGAATCGGCAGCTTTCTTAATAGCTTCCTCAGTTGCTGCACTGGTGAGCTGATGCTGGCCGTGGCCGTACTCGCCGTCGGCAGCGTGAGTCACCACCACAAGGGGATGGGTCTGTCTGATACAGCGTACCGCATATGTTACAGCGTCATCCCAGCTAATCGTGCTCTGGGCTCCTTCAAGGGTCTCTGACCATGCATCGGAAAAGTCTGATGTGATAGGATAGTTTTTAACACCTGCACACCAGAGTCCGCAAAGTTTTTCATGTTCACGGATCTTGGACGCGGGATCGTATACCCAGTGGTTTTCAAAATAGACTACCTGTACGACCTTGCCTCTGTCTGAATAAATGGGAGGGATACTTCCAAAGAAGATATCTTCATCATCTGCGTGGGATGATACTATGAGGATATCTGCCGCATCAGAAGGTGCGTCCCATTTCTGGACGTAGGAGGGCACATCTGCCGAGTCGTATGCATATATGTCTGCGATGCGCATACCGTATACAGCACCGTCGTGGACAGGCAGCTCGCTGGAATCTGCTATGTTTATCGTAAATGAATTGGTCTCAACGGGGAGCTCGATATATTCGTGTATGAAACCGTTTGTACCGTACGTATATGTGGTGCCGTCAATATCCATGGTCCACTCAGGTACCAGGGAATCCCATACGATGAAAGTGCCGTGCATCTTTGTATCACAGCTCACCGTCACGGTAGTACCGGGCTGCAGTGTGAGGGATGTGGAATAGGACTCATCGGTAAGTGTCGAACCGCTGCTTCCGTCAGAGACGGTGATGTCAAGGTCGAGCACGTTGTAAAAATTTGTTGCTTTATAATATTCATCCGTACAGTCTCTGGATGACTCGATAGTTGTATCTACGGGAACCTTTGCATATGAATCGATTGAATTAAGCAGGCATACCGACGCACATAAAACAGCTGTCGCAGCCTTTATAAATGTTTTTTTCACCTTATTACCTCCGGATTTTACCGGTTTTTTCGCTATACATTATTTATAGAATAAAACCAATATAAAATTTTATATTTTTAAGGTCTGAAATTCAATAAAAACACATATGTAAAAAGAATTTTCGTGGTATTTACAAATATAAGGATTTTTTGCGTAATTTTTATGTAATAATTTACAAGATAAACACTGATTTTGCTTGACTATAAGTCGCAGAAATGTATAATAAAAAAGGACTCGCGTAAAAACGAGTTGTAATAATTTCGAAAAAATTAAAAATAATTAATTGGAGGGTATTCGAAATGAACAAGACAGAATTAGTAGAAGCTATCGCAAGCGAAGCAAAGATTTCAAAGGCTGCAGCTGATAAGGCACTCAAGGCTTTAACAGACACAGTTGCAAAAGAGCTTAAGAAAGGCGAGAAAGTTGCACTTATCGGATTCGGTACATTCGAAGTTTCCAAGAGAGCAGCAAGAACAGGTAGAAATCCTCAGACAGGCGAGACAATCAAGATCAAGGCTGCTAAGACGCCTAAGTTCAAGGCTGGTAAGGCTCTTAAGGATGCTGTTAACGGCGTTAAGAAGGCAAAATAATTTAGCTTATTAATCAGTTAAAAGACCGGAGCGCATGCTTCGGTCTTTTTACATTCTTTATATTTGATATTTATACTTTTTGGAAAAGTGATATATGGCAAATCTGTATGATGAACTGAAAAAATTATGCAAAATGGAGAATGCCCGGGAAGACTGGGCAGATTACAGGGATAATCTGACAAAGATCATTACAGGTGATACAGTGAAGAGGACCAACGTGATGATCATCGGCGTCGGAGACTGCAACGATCTGGATTTAAAGATTCTGTCAGACCATTTTGATTTAATATGCCTTGCTGACAGGTCATTACCTGACGTCCCCGGGCTTTGTGACAAATATAATATTGGCACAGAGAAGAGAAAAAATATCTTTGGGCGGACCATTGACCTCATAGGCATCAGTGATAATACATACAGAAAAATCGCAGATGAAATAACCTCTTTTATGAACAGGGATAAAAAAATACCGGATATCAGCGATCTGGCAGATTATGTCATAAAGAAATATACGGATATGTATGAAGATGCTGTCCCGGATTTTACAGATTCGGATGACGGATATGATTATGTCATCATAAGCGGCGTATATTCACAGCTCTTTAATATGCCTGCGATGATGTGGGATGTATTTTCGGAGCAATATAATGACGATGACGGTGATTCGGCAATGGTTTATCATGAGATCTCAAAGATAACGGATAAAAAGATGCCGGCAATCAACGATTACCTGTTAAAGATATCAAAAAGAGGCCTCATTACGGTAAATGAAGCCAAAAGAGTAGGGCGCAAAGGCGCTGTTGAGGGGGCATATCAGTTTTTTAAGGATATTCAGAGGAGACTTGATGAAGGTCTTTTGGATATTAAAACGTCTGAAAAGCTCTTATGGCCATTTGATGTCACCCAGAGCAAACTGTATGAGATGAGTTACATTCATCTCATAAATTCTTAAACCTGAACAGCTTGGTGATAGAGTAGATACACATGAGGCCGTAGCTGCCGATATCGAGCTGGCGCAGGAATGTCTCTTCGGTGACAAAGGTATTTTCCCTGGCAATCGCCCTGCGGCTTGGTGAAAACATGAGGAGGATATCAATATCCTTTGCAGTAAGGGGATGATGTTTTTCCCACATGTGATCACAGAAAAACAGCTTGCAGGCCAGATTCCTGGAAGGACATCCGGTATTTGTCTGTAGATGACAGTACCAGCAGCATCCGTTTTTCATTTTCTGATGTTTCGGATCCTCGCATATGCTGTCATGATATTCACAGCAGATACAGTGCTCTTCATTGTATTCATCAATAAATTTACATGCCCGGTCATAAATGAACCGGGTTCTTTTTCTGTCATTTTTGATATTAAGGGCGGTCTCAAAGTCCTTTAGTTCTTTTTGCCTGACCTCTCCGGATATTTTAAAAGAAACAAAGCAATAAAGCCATGACCTGTACAGCCATAGCTTTTTTTTGAATTTATCATATTCTTCGTTTGTATTAATAATGATTTCTTTATTAAGCATCATCCCACCGGAACATTTTCTGTAACTGTCTGTGTGACTACAGTGTCAGGACCTTTTGTCGGAACAGGCGATCCTGTAATTGTGCTGTATATGATTATACCACCGATCACAATAGCGAGTGTCGTTGCAATTATGCTCATTAAATTAAATAATCCGTCATCTAAATATGTTTTTTTCATAATATTGTACCTCCTGTGGAGTTAATTTCTTATCTGTTGACATAAATATAACCTATTAAGTGTTGCAGAAGTGTTGCACAAAAGGGGATTTTCAGTAAAAAAACAAAAAAAATAAAATTTTTTTAAAATACACCATAAAAATCCGGTCCACGTCCGTATCTAAGGTATAAAGGCAGAAAAAGGATAAAAAAGAGATTTTTGCTAACTATCAGATACAACAGGAGGAAATGATTATGAGAAAGAAATGTAAAAGGCTTTTAATAGCACTTATCGGAGCGGCAGTACTCTTTACGGGATGCGGAGGAAACCATGACGACAGGGAAAGGAGCGACAGGGATAAAAAAGAATCCGCTGCTTATGAAACTTCAGATGTACGGGATGCCTATTATTCAAACGATGTATCTTTTGCAATGGGATCGTCGGAAGCAGCTTCTTATGATTATTATTCGGATGATATCTATTATGCAGATGATGCAGCCTGCGAAGAATATTACTATGAAGAAGATTATTCATATAATGACAAAAGTTCTTACCAGTCATCTGACCCGGAACTTCAGAGTGAAAATGCTGAGAATACAAACAGAAAACTGATCAGAAACATATCACTTGATCTTGAGACACTTGAGTATGACTCGCTGATCTCCACAATCAGGGCCAGGACTACAGCCCTCGGCGGATACATCGAGAGCAGCTATGAGTACAATGGCAGCACATATTACAGCGGTGAATGCAGAAATGCCAGCATGGTCCTCAGGATCCCGGCAGACAAGGCTGATGAGATGATCACAGAGATGGCAGAGGTATCAAATGTCACCAGCAGGAGCGAGAGTGTCAGCGATGTGACCCTCACATATGTGGATATGGAGAGCCATAAGGAGATGCTCGAGATAGAGCGGGATACATTCATGGATATGCTCGAGGAGTGCGAGACCATAGAGGATATGATCTATATCGAGAACTGCCTCACAGATGTACGTTACCAGATAGAGAGTATGGAGTCACAGCTCCGCACATATGACAACCTTGTGGACTATACGACAATCAGCATCTATATCAAAGAGGTTGAGGAGCTGACACCGGTAGAGCCCGAGCAGGAGCCTACATTCTGGGAGAAAGTCAGCAATGAGTTCCATGAGAGTATCGAAGATTTCGGAGAGGATGCACAGGATTTCCTGTTTAATATAATCGAGAATCTCCCTTATCTCATCCTCTGGGCAGTGATCCTCATCATTGCAATCATTATAGTAAGTGTAATAATCAAAAAAATTAAGAAGAAATACGGAAAAGCATTAAGCAACAGGTTTGGGAAATTTTTCGTAAAGAAAAACAAGCCGGAAGCTGCAACAGCTGCAAATACTGAAGATGATAACAAGGCAGAAAACAACTTAGAACCCGATTCAAAGGAAAATAAGGAAAACGCGTAATCGTCTGAAACAGAGTAGTATATTAAATCTCCTAAATGTGATATAATTACAATCGGATCCGGTCCAAAACTATAAAACGGAGGGCGACATAATGGCTGAATTCGTGGAGAGAAAAAGATGGGTGTTTTTAGGACTCCCGTTTACTTTTACAAAATACAGAATAGGTGATGAACTCATCACTGTTGAATCGGGATTCCTCAACAGAAAAGAGGATGACTGCTACATGTACAAGGTGACTGATGTACGTCTCGAGAGAAGTTTCTTTGAGAGAATAGTCGGAATCGGTACGGTTGTCTGCATCACAGGTGACAATACACATCCTGAACTCAGACTCCTGCATATAAAAAATTCCAAGGCTATAAAAGATTTCATACTTGCACAGTCAGAGACTGAGAGACAGAAACACAGAGTACTCAATACGATGGGTATCGGTCATGCAGGTGTAGCCGGAGATCTCGACGGAGACGGCATACCTGACGATTTACAGTAAATAAGTTTTAAGGCCGGGTGAAGAGCCCGGCTTTTTTATGCATAAATATGACAGAGAGAGAACTGTGGGATTACATAGAGACAATGGGTGAAAAAGGCAGTGTATACGGCCTTGAAAACATGCACCGTCTCCTTGATAAAGAAGGACATCCCGAGAAAAAATTACATATCATACATATCGCGGGGACAAACGGAAAGGGAAGTACCGCCATTTATATTGCATCGATATTAAAAAATGCAGGTTTTAAAACAGGGGTATATTCATCGCCTGCGGTTTTTGATTACAGAGAAAAAATCGCCGTAAACGGTAAGAACATATCCGTTAAATCCCTGTGTGAATATATGGAGTATGTCAAAGGCATCTGTGATGTAATTGTGTCAGATGGATTTTCGTCCCCCACACTGTTTGAGATTGAGACGGCCATAGCATATAAATATTTTGCAGATAAGGAATGTGACTTTGCCGTAATAGAATGCGGATGCGGCGGCAGGGACGATGCCACAAACGCGATAGAAAATAAAGAACTGGCAGTCTTTGCAAAGATCTCTTTAGATCATATGAAGCTCCTGGGTGATTCAATAGAAAAGATAGCCAAGGCAAAGAGCGGGATAATCAAAAAAGGATGCTCTGTTGTGTCAATACCCCAGGATGAAAAGGCATATAAAGAACTGAAAAAAGCGGCGGATGAAAACGAATGCGATATATATACTGCAGACGAACCGTTAAAAATAAAGACAGCATTTACAAGGACTGTATTTGATCTGCCGGGATATGAAAAGCTTGAGACATCCATGCTGGGTACATATCAGCCTCTAAATGCATCTGTGGCGGTAAAGGCAGCCCTGGTCTTAAGAGAGCGGGGCTTTAAGATAAGCGACGGTGCGATCAGGAAGGGAATAGCATCTGCCGTGAATCCCGGACGCTTTGAGGTCATAGGTAAAAATCCCCTCTTTATAATTGACGGAGCCCATAATGAGGACGCGGCAAAAGTCCTGGCCGAGTCGATGGATAAGTATTTAAGTGACAAGCCGCTGATATTTATATGCGGAGTCCTGGCTGACAAGGCGTATGACCGGGTGATGGAACTGACGACAAAAAGAGCTTCTTTTATCATAACCGTCACTCCACCGGATAATAAAAGAGCCCTTGATAAGCAGGCACTGGCAGATACGATTCTTAAATATAATAAAAATGTGACGACGGCGGATTCCGTGGAGGAGGCAGCCGAGATGGCGATGGTCCTTGCAGGACAGAAGCAGAATAAATGTGCCATAGTTGCGTACGGATCCCTGTCATACCTTGGCAGATTAAAGAAATATGTGACCGGCGGTGTATGCGTGAGGGTATAATTAATTATAGAATTATGATATAATGCGTGAGTGTTATGAAAAAGCTTTTGGATTGTTCCGGAGTGGTAGGAAATGGTTGATCAGGAAAAGATAAAAAAAGCAGTCGAGATGCTCCTCGACGGAATAGGTGAGGACAAGGACCGGGAAGGCCTGAAGGATACACCGGATAGGATCGCCCGTATGTATACGGAGATTTTTGCAGGGATGGATGAAGATGCAGGTACCCACCTTTCAAGGACCTTTACTGCTACAGGCTCTGATATGGTGCTTGAAAAGGATATAACATTTTATTCGATGTGTGAGCATCATATGATGCCTTTTTACGGCAAAGCACATATCGCATACATACCTGACGGCAAGGTGGTCGGTATCAGCAAACTGGCCAGGACAGTTGAGGTATATGCAAGGAGACTCCAGCTCCAGGAGAGGCTCTGCGATCAGATAGCAGATGCACTTTTTAAGGAACTTAAGCCAAAGGGTGTCATGGTGATGCTTGAGGCAGAGCATATGTGCATGACCATGAGAGGGATAAAGAAACCGGGGACTAAGACAGTGACCGTATCCAAGAGAGGCGACTTTGCAGACGATGACAGGCTTCAGGATACATTCTTTAACATGTTATCCAGGTAATGATTATGAATATAAGAGATTATAATTATAAAAAATACGGAGTCGCGGTTATGGGGATCATAAATGCGACTCCCGATTCATTTTCTGACGGAGGCAGTTATGCCACGAGCGATGATGCGGTAACAAGAGCCCTCATCATGGAGGAGGAAGGCGCCGTAATAGCAGATATAGGCGGAGAATCGACGCGCCCCGGATATACACCTGTTGATGAGGAAGAGGAGCTTAAAAGGGTAATACCTGTCATCGAGGGGATCAGAAAAAAATCTGACATCATTATATCTGTCGATACCGTTAAACCCGTGGTAGCCAGGAGAGCCCTTGAAGCCGGAGCAGACATAATAAACGATATCAGCTGCCTGAAAGAGGACGGTATGGCAGAGCTCGTAGCCGATACGGGCTGCGGATATGTCCTCATGCATAACAGATATGAACCATATAATGATTTTTATGATGATTATATGTCAGATATAAAAACGGCACTTGATAAGCTCATTAAGGCCGGAGTCTCAAAAGAAAAAATAATCCTGGATCCCGGTGTGGGCTTTGCAAAGGATTATGAACAGAATTTAATCGTGACAAAGCATATAGGCGATTTAAAGGAGCTGGGATACGATGTGCTCCTCGGTGTATCAAGGAAATCCGTGGTAGGAAAATGTCTGGACCTGCCGGTAGATGAGAGACTGGAAGGCACACTGGCACTTGGGGCATACGGCGTGTTAAACGGAGCTGATATATTAAGAGTCCATGATGTAAAGGAACATGTCAGAATGGTAAAGATGCTGACGGCCTTAAGAGATGTAGAGTAAAGTATGAATAAGGAAATCTGCGACAGAATAATAATTAAAAATCTTGAAGTATTTGCATATCATGGTGTGTTTGGCTTTGAAAAGCAAAAAGGACAGACCTTTTATATCAGTGCTGTCATTTATACGGATACCCAGAAGGCGGGGCTTAATGACAATCTTGACGATACTGTCAGTTATGCTGAGATCTGCGAAAAAATCCATGAGTTTAATGAGAAAAATGCTTTTGACCTGATCGAGACAGCTGCGGAAAAGCTGGCTGTATACCTGCTAAACGGTTATGAGAAAATAGCCGGGATAGATATAGAGATAAGTAAACCATACGCTCCTGTAAAGGAGAAGGTGGAAAATCTGGCTGTAAGGATATTCAGATGCCGTCATAAAGCATATATCGCATTCGGATCAAATATGGGAGACAGTATGGCTCTCATAGATGAGGGTATTGAAAAAATTGATAAAGATGAAAACTGCAGGGTAATAAAGAAGTCGTCTGTCATAAAGACAAAGCCATACGGCGGTGTCGAGCAGGACGATTTCTATAACGGCGTCATTGAGATAGAGACATACTTAAAGCCGTATGCCCTCCTTGACCTGCTCCACAGGATCGAGGCAGAGGCAGGCAGAGAGCGTAAGGTTCACTGGGGACCAAGTATACTTCTCTATGACGATGCTGTCATAAATGAGGAACATTTGACGATACCTCACGGGGATATGGGAAACAGGATGTTTGTACTACAGCCTCTGGCCGAGATAGCACCCTGGGAATACCATCCCGTGACGAAAAAGACCATCGCAGAGATGAAAAAAGAACTCGAAAGCCTTAATTGTTAACATGTTATGTATTTGTTAAGAGGCGGGGTGTATAGTAGCATCAACGAGTGAAAGATAAGTTGTTTTTACAACATAAAGTTACAGCTTATGTTTGACTAATTCCCCCCCCCTTTTTTTTATACTTTATACTAAGAGGTCCGCACTTCCCGGTGCGGGCTTCTTTTTTCTTCATTTTGGGAGAATATAATCTGTGACACAAAAAATATCCCCTCCCATGCTAAGCTAACCGCAATGCATGGGAGGGGATGATTTTTTGTGAATGTCAGTTATTAACCAAAGTAACGCTTAAGAAGCCCTTCGAGTGCTTTGCCGTGGCGGGCCTCGTCACGTGCCATCTCATGGACTGTGTCATGGATCGCGTCGAGACCGTTGTCAAATTTACCCTGGGTTGCACCGAACTCACAGTCAACTCGCCATTTAAGGTTTGCCTTTGTGGAAGCAGTCATGTTCTTCTCAAGATCTGTACCGAGGAGTTCTGCAAACTTGGCAGCATGCTCAGCCTCTTCGTAAGCAGCTTTCTCCCAGTAGAGACCGATCTCGGGATAGCCTTCTCTGTGAGCGATACGAGCCATGCAAAGGTACATACCAACCTCTGAGCACTCACCTGTGAAGTTAGCCTTGAGCTGCTCAAAGATGTACTTTTTGTCCTCATCTGTTATGTCAGGATTGTTCTTTACAGTCTTGTCATAAACACCGAATTCATGCTCTGCAGCGAGAGTGAGCTCTCCCTCAACGGGCTTGAATTTATCGGAACCTGCATGGCATACGGGACACTCGTCCGGAGCCTCATCACCCTCATGGATGTATCCACATACTGAACAAACGTATTTCATAATCAAAAATCTCCTTTCATCCTTTAAATTTTGATACTAAAAGCATATCAAATCACTCAACTTTATATCAATATGGTAAAATGTAGAATACGAGACTGAAATATTATTAAAAATCCCGAAAGGATATATATATGAAAGCGCTTATAGCAATGAGCGGAGGCGTGGATTCGGCCGTGGCGGCATATCTGATGAAAAAACAGGGATATGACTGTATAGGCGTGACCATGAAGCTGTTTCAATCAGATGATGTCAAGGTAAAGGGAGAGCACAGCTGCTGTTCCCTTGATGATGTACAGGATGCCAAGGCTGTTGCCCGTAAGCTTGACATGCCCCATTATGTATTTAATTTTGCTGACGGTTTCAGGGAGTGTGTCATAGATCATTTTGTCACGAGCTACGAAAACGGCGTGACACCTAATCCCTGCATAGAGTGTAACAGGCACATGAAATTCTTTAAGCTGTATCAGAGGGCAAAGGAACTGTCATGTGATTACATAGTGACCGGCCATTATGCCCATATTGTCTATAATGAGGAAACAGGGCGGTACAACCTGAAAAAATCAGGTGACGATGAGAAAGATCAGACGTATGTTCTGTACAGTATGACCCAGGATCAGCTGGCCCATACGATATTTCCCCTGTCAGACATGAAAAAGCCACATGTTAGGGAGATCGCAGCCGAAAACGGATTTATAAATGCCGGAAAGGCGGAGAGCCAGGATATATGCTTTGTACCTGACGGAGATTATGCAGGGTTTATAGAAAAATATACCGGCAGAAAATACCCGGCCGGGGATTTCGTGGACAGGGACGGAAATGTAATAGGAAAACATAACGGCATAATCAGGTATACGATAGGTCAGAGAAAGGGCCTCGGTATAGCGGCACCGGAGCCGTATTATGTCACGGATATAGACGTGACAAATAATAAAGTGACACTGTCCCACGGTGAAGGCCTCTTTGCAAAAGGAGTGATCGCTGACAATGTAAATCTGATATCCGTACCGGAGATCAAAGGTGAGATGAGAGTCGGAGCCAAGATAAGGTACAGGCACAGGGAGCAGCCTGCGGTTGCGACCATGGAAGACGGCAGGTTAAAGGTAATATTTGATGAGCCCCAGAGAGCCGCCACAAAGGGTCAGGCGCTGGTACTCTATGACGGTGACAACGTGGTAGGCGGCGGCACCATATGTCAGATCATTAAATAATCAGGGAGAATAAGAGACTGTAATGGAAAGAATACTTGAGAATTTTGAGCCAAAGGATGTATTTAAATATTTTGAGGATATATGTGGTATACCCCATGGATCGGGCAATACATCATTAATAGCAGATTACATAGAGGCATTTGCAAAAGAGAGAAATCTTAAATACGTAAGGGACGCCCTTGGAAATATCGTCATATATAAAGACGGTTCAAAGGGATATGAAAACCACCCGGCTGTAATCTTTCAGGGTCATATGGATATGGTATGTGAAAAGGATAAAGACATATCAAAAGACATGGAGAAGGAAGGCCTGGATATTTATGTTGAAGACGGTTTTGTGAAAGCAAAGGGTACAACCCTTGGAGGAGATGACGGTATCGCAGTTGCGTGCGGATTGGCTATCCTTGCTGATGATTCATTAAAGCATCCGCCTCTTGAGGTAGTCATAACTGTTGATGAGGAGATAGGCATGGTAGGTGCCCAGGCATTTGACTGCTCGCTTTTAAAGGGACGCCTGATGCTAAATGCCGACAGTGAAAATGAAAAGGAACTGCTCTGCGGATGCGCCGGCGGAGCCACTGTAACCGTCAGAAGAGAATTTAAGAGAGAAAAAGCAGGCGGTGATGTAATAGAAATAAACATTAAGGGACTGACCGGAGGCCATTCGGGATGTGAGATAGACAGGCAGAGAGGCAATGCAAATGTCCTGATGGGCAGGATACTTCATGGTATATATATAGGTCATGATATCAGGCTGATCGGTATAGACGGCGGTACCAAGGATAATGCGATCACAAGGGAGTGCTGCGCAAAAATCCTCGTACCGGATACTGATGAGGTCAGCAGTATAATCAAAAAAGCAGGAGAGTATACGGCTGAAATATATAATGAATATAAAGTAACCGATCCTGATATTAATATTAATTTAGATGTGTCAGAAAAAAATGTGACACATGATATAGCGGATAAAGATACGACAAAAGATATCATAAACATGCTGTATACAGTACCGGCCGGAATCCAGAAAATGAGCTGCGAGCTGCCGGGACTCGTACAGACATCCCTTAACCTGGGTGTGAGTGCGACAGGCGATAATGATATTAAATTTACATTTCTCGTCCGTTCAAGCGTGGAGAGCGAGAAAAACGACCTTGTCTCAAAAGTAGGATGCGTTGCGGGCATGTGCGGATTTAATATGACAGTCAGTGGCGATTATCCCGGATGGGAGTTTAAGAGCGGCTCGCCCCTTCAGGAAAAGTACTTAAACGCATGCGAAAAAGTGACGGGGATAAGGCCGACCATCTGTACAGTACATGCGGGAGTCGAGTGCGGATTTTTTGCAAAGAATCTGGACGGACTCGATTGTATATCGTTTGGCCCTGATCTAAGAGATATACATACATCAAGGGAGCGGATGGGTATAGCCTCCGTAGAAAAGATGTATAAGGTAATAAAGGAACTGCTCGCGGATTTATAATAATGGCAAATATAAATAACCATAATGAAGCATGTCTCATCCTCGGCATAGACACGGATGCAGCCAGAGAGATATGGAAAAGTGCATACAGGTCAAAGTGTCAGATGTACCATCCGGATGTACTGCCGGAAAATGACCCCGACAGGGAGATCAATATAGAAAACTACATGCTGGCAAAAGAGGCATATGAATTCCTTGAAAAGGAATATGAGACTGCCGGAGCCGGTGGCAGCATGGTACAAAAAGAAAAACAGCAGGCACCTGTCGTAAAAAAACCAAAGGTAATGGGCAGTGCACCGGTGCCAGGAGCTTCTACGGCCATGGAAAAGAGAAGGGCACGGAAAAAAGCTGACGAAAAGGCAAAGGAAAATAAGGAACAGAGATATAAAGAACTCCTTGAAAAAGGGAAAAAGATAAGACAGGAAGAAAAAGAGAAAAGAATCCTGGATGAGATCAGATGGCTCAGAGTAGCGGAAATAATCAGAAATGTAATGGCAGAAGATGCAAAACGCAGGACCGCCGAAGAAAATCTGACAGAAATCATAAAATCGAAACAATAATATATCACTAAAAATCTATTGCTAATATATATTGTTGATTTTTACCGTTTAATTAAATTATAATAGAATGGTTGAAATTCAAACAAAGACCGGAGTTTTTACGGTTTAAAAATATACAACATATACAAAAGTATCAAAGGAGGATTACACCATGGCAATGCTTGAGTGCCCGGGATGTAAACATATTGTAGACGAGTCAACAAAGCGTTGTGCAAACTGTGGTTATGAGGTAAAAAAGTACTTTAAACAGCTTGCAAAAGATGCCAAGAAAACGGGAAAACCGATTGGCGACACAGCTCTTAAGCTTGGAGCAGTATATGAAAAGAAGGAAGATGTATCTCATCTTGAAGCTCAGCTTGATTTCCTGAAGAAACCTGCAGCTACGGCACCTGCACAGAAACCTGTTCAGAGTACTCCTGTTGCGGCAGCACCCGTAGTGGAGACAAAGCCTGAGGAGGTACCCTCATTTGCACAGCAGCCTGTACTCCAGAGTACACCTGCACCTGCAGCCCCCGTTAGTACTCCGATGCCAGCAACACCGGTAAGTACACAAATACCGGGAACACCTTTTTCGGTATCGGCACCTGCGCCTGCATCGGCACCTACAGTTAATTTAGAACAGAATAATAATCCTTTCATGGCTGCAAATGCTCATATGAACCAGCCATCAGAGATAGAGAAAGCGGCTGCTGCCCAGGCAGCGGCACCAAAGCAAGAAGCAGCAGTATTGCCCACATCAGCGGCTCCCCAGAGTCAGGCAGCGGTACTCCCTATGTCAGGCGGAGCATCGATAGCGTCCGCACCTTCAGGAGCGGCTACATTACCTGTCGGCAATGCACCTGCCGCGCCGGCATTTTCGCCGTCGCCGTTTGGAGCACCTCAGACATCATTTGCAGTACCGGGAACTCAGGCTCAGGAAGATGGCATAGCACTTGCTCCGTCCCATGCGGCACCTGAGAGAAAGCCTGTTGCTCCTACCCAGCCTACCATGCTGGAAAAACCCGTATATGAAGATGAGCCGGCTACACCGCTGGTTACAAATACACCAAAGCCTACTCCCATGCCCGGTGCCAAGAGTACATTTGGAAAAGCACCTGCATCATCAGGAGGACTCTTTGAGTCAGAGATACTTAACCAGGCTCACGCAAACGGTGAGTTCGTTGCATCAAGTGCTACAAGCGCTACTCTTGAGGATGCAAGGAGAGCAGAAGAGAGAAAACGTGAGGAGCAGGAAAGCTACAACCCTTACAACAGGAAGGCTGCAAACAACATGACACTTGAGGATATCCCCAAGTTCCAGCAAAGTGCTTCCGCATCCAATCCAGTTGCCGCAAATCCCCTCCTCCAGGGCGGTGGATTCGGTGTAGGTACAGGAGCTGCAAACATCCAGCGTACCTCCATGATAGAAAAACAGGAAGAAGAAGTGGTTGAGGGAATCTTTGATTCGCCCATGCTTAACAAGAGAGCAAAGCAGATCGCTGACGGAGAGTTTGTACCTACCAATGTGGCAAGTAATGCTTCCCTTGATGCCCTTGAGAAAAAGAGACAGGAATCTGTCAACTATGCTTCATTTAAGAAGCAGAGCATGATCGGCAAGAACTTCATGACACAGATACCTGAGAACCTCATCGGAAAGCAGCAGACAGAACAGGCACAGTTGTCAAATATCGATCATCCCGTTAACCCGTTCCTCGCAGACAGAAACAAGCCTGCAGACGAACTCGGAATATACGGAGACAGACCGAGACAGTAAAAAACTATTGATGATTTATTTGGGGATGTTTACAGACATCCCCTTTTGTCTTTTTTGGAGCAGTTTCACATGATAGAAGGTGTCAGAAACAATAAATATACAGATGCATATATTAATGCCGGCAGACGGACTGCAAAGGTAACCAATGACGCCCCGTCATTTCTGCCCCTCCTTGAAGAAGACGGAGTAGTGTGGGACAGACAGTCCGGTGAAGAATCTCCTGAAAAAAAGAGTGAGAACACTGCCCTAAAAAATCAAGATAAAAAGAATGATTTAAATTCAAAAAAGGATACATACGAGAGCACGGTTTTAAATAATAAACCGGATAAGGAAATAAAGAAAAAACCGGCTTTCATGGAACCGTGGAGTATCGACGCTTTTGCAGGAGCGTTTAAAAATCTCTTTAAGAGTATCAGACATGTATTTAAGGGACTGTTTGATTTTATATGGTACGGTGAGGATAAAAAGGAAGAGAATACCGATGCCGGGGAAGAGGCAAAAGATATAAGGGACAACTTTATAATGCCGGAGGAGGATGAGGCTCCTGCAGCTCCGAAGAAATCAGACGACAAAAAAGAAAAGCCCGTATTTGACATAAAGGCAGCAGTCAGAGACCTACATCCGGAAAATGCAGCCAGGAGTACGGATCTTTTGACGACATACAACAAATTCGGCAAGGCGGTCAGACCGTCAAAATCCGATGAATCCCTGATCCTCAGGGGCGATAAGTCATATAAGGCTTAAATTTTTATATTATTGAAAATTATGATAGAATATACAAGGTTTTGAACAAAAGACAGTAAGTAAGGACAGATAACGGATATGAGAATCGGAATGGGTTATGATGTGCATAAGCTGACAGAGGGCAGGGACCTCATAATAGGCGGAGTAAATATCCCCTATGAAAAAGGTCTCCTGGGACACTCTGATGCAGATGTCCTCATTCATGCCATAATGGATGCACTCCTTGGGGCGGCAGCCCTCGGCGATATAGGTCTGCACTTTCCCGATACGGATGAGAAATATAAAGGTGCTTCAAGCATGGCTTTGCTTAAGAGAGTGGGGGAGATGCTGGATGAGCATATGTTTCTGATAGAAAACATCGATGCTACCATAATAGCCCAGAAGCCCAAGATGAGACCCCATATAGATAAGATGAGGGAGAATATAGCGGGAGCGCTCGGGATAGAGATCAATCAGATTAATATAAAAGCCACAACAGAAGAGGGGCTCGGCTTTAC
>CADBFE010000029.1 GCA_902793845.1 uncultured Lachnospiraceae bacterium
TCCCGGGAGGATGTGTATATAAAAATAAATCAGTCAGGTTTGGATATATAGAGCTTTCTCCTAAGGGAGAGAATACCTGGACTAAAGATATTAAGGTCAAAGGCCATGAATTTCATTATTATGACTGTGATGAAAACGGCGATGACTTTACTGCTGTAAAACCTGTCACGGGCAGGCAATATCCGTGTATAATAAACAGAGATAATCTCATGGCGGGATTTCCCCATCTTTACTACCCCTCGGATGAGAGGATAGCAGAGACCATCGTGAAAAAGGCATCGGAATATGGAAAACTCATATAAATTTTTTCAAAATAATGAATGTAAATATTTTCCCTGTCATAAGGGCCTTTCAGACTTTAACTGCCTCTTTTGCTACTGTCCCATGTACAGGCTGGAGAAATGTCCCGGCAACCCGTCATATATAGAGAAAAACGGGAAAAAGATCAAGGTATGCACAAAATGTACTTTCCCCCATGATCCGGATAATTATGAAAAGATTATGGAGATATTAAAAAGGGAAAATGATACCTGAAAATTACCGCCGGATATAATCAAAACTATGTTGACATAAAACGCAATATGATATAAATTAATATTGTTTTAAATATGCAACTCTTATTCAGAGTGGTGGAGGTACATAGGACCGAAGAAGCCACGGCAACCCCTTTTAGGAAGGTGCCAACCTGAGCGCGAAGACGAACAATAAGAGGACTTATATCAGATAAAATTTTCAGTCCGCTTATTGAAAAGGTAAGCGGACTTTTCATTTTTGAAGAGGTCTTCCTATAGAGGAGCCTGTTTAGGACAAGGAACATTATTAACCATATTTTTTGGAGGACAAAAATGGAAAAAAGATTATTTACTTCAGAGTCCGTAACAGAGGGACATCCCGACAAACTCTGTGATGCAGTTTCCGATGCGATTCTGGACGCTCTTATGGAGCAGGATCCCATGAGCCGTGTAGCATGCGAGACAGCAGCATGTACAGGTTTCGTACTTATCACAGGTGAGATCACCACAAAGGCATACGTAGATATCCCGAGGATCGCCAGAGAGACGATCAAGGAGATCGGATATGACAAGTCTGAGTATGGATTTGACGGCAATACATGTGCGGTACTCACAGCCATCGATGAGCAGTCATCAGATATTGCCATGGGTGTAGACAAGGCTCTCGAGGCCAAGGCGGGCGAGCTTACAGACGACCTCGATACAGGTGCCGGCGACCAGGGTATGATGTTTGGTTATGCTACAAACGAGACACCTGAGTATATGCCGTATCCCATCTCACTTGCTCACAAGCTGGCACTCCAGCTCACCAAGGTTCGCAAGGACGGCACACTTAAGTACCTCCGTCCCGACGGTAAGAGCCAGGTATCTGTTGAGTATGATGAGAATGACAAGCCCATCAGACTCGAGGCAGTAGTACTCTCTACACAGCATGATGACGATGTGACTCAGGAGCAGATCCATAAGGATATCAAAAAGTACGTATTCGATCCTGTACTTCCTAAGGAACTCATCGATAATGATACAAAGTTCTTTATCAATCCTACAGGCCGTTTCGTAATCGGCGGACCTCACGGTGATGCAGGTCTGACAGGACGTAAGATTATCGTAGATACTTACGGTGGTATGGCCCGTCACGGCGGCGGTGCATTCTCAGGTAAGGACTGCACCAAGGTTGACCGTTCTGCAGCTTATGCAGCAAGATATGTAGCCAAGAATATCGTGGCAGCAGGTCTTGCAGACAAGTGCGAGATCCAACTCTCATACGCTATCGGTGTGGCTCAGCCTACATCAGTGCGCGTAGATACATTCGGTACAGGCAAGGTTTCCGATGATACACTCCTTAAGGCAGTCAGAGAAAACTTTGACCTCCGTCCCGCAGGTATCATCAAGATGCTTGACCTGCGCAGACCTATCTACAAGCAGACAGCAGCTTACGGACACTTCGGACGCAACGATCTTGATCTTCCCTGGGAGAAGACAGATAAGGCTGATGTCCTTAAGAAATATTTATAATTTAGTGGGTTAAAACTTTACAAAGTCAGATACAAAAATAACAAGGGTTTTACGCATTGCGCAGCGGAGCGTGTGCTTAGCGTAAAACCCTTTTATTTTTGGATCGTCCCTTTGCATTTCAAAAAATAAAATTTTTTTATATTTCCACCATAAAAATACGATCCCCCATCCGTATCTATATTGAAACCGACAAAAACAAACAATTTATGATATAATCATATTATGTAAAGTAAAGGGAGGAATGATATTATGACACACAGAGAAAAATGCGAACAGTTAAAGGCACTTAGGAAAGAAATGGCAGATAAGGTAGGTGTGGACCTCCACCAGACAGTCTGCACATATCAGGGAGAATGCTCCGGCACCTGCCCTAAATGTGCCAAAGAGGAGAGCATCTTAAATAAGGTACTGCTCAGCGGCAAACTGGCTCTTGCAGGCCTGGCTATAGGAGCGACTGCTCTCACGGGATGCGGTACAAACAATCTCGACGAGGCAGACAACGACAGTTGTGACGATGATCTGGCGGGAACAGCAAGGCCTGACGACGGAGACCTTGCAGGTGATGTGGAATACATTCCTCCTGCAGATGATTATCAGGGCGGATTGGAATACGATCCCGGTTATGAGCTTGAAGGTGAGGCTACGGTGGCGGATATTCCCGAGACAAGCCTTATCGAAGCGGCTGTTTCATATTCAGGTGCAGAATTTGCAGAGTTAGACCATTATGACGGAGACTACGCTGTTATTTACTGCTATGCCAGGACGGCAGGCAATTCGCAGCCGTCTGTTATCGATATCATCTCCGTAGACAGATTTTATGGTGATGGCACCGATTCAGCAGGCAACGAATTCAGTGCATGGGACTACCTTGGTAACTAAGTTATGGATTTTAAACTGATCAGCATAAGCAGGCACAGACTTACGACTGACGGCGAGGGGGTCACTTCTCTGGTTGCCCTGGCAGGATGTCCGCTCCGGTGTCCTCTTTGTATAAACAGAGAACTGCTTGCCCTTGGAAAAGTTCATATTGTTTCACCTGAAAAGCTTCTTGAAAAAGTCATGAAGGACTACTGCTATTTCGTGGCGACGGGAGGCGGTATCACATTTGGCGGAGGGGAGCCCCTCATTCAGGCAGATGCCATCATTGATTTTTTTAAGATAAGGCCTGAGGGTTTAAATATCAATATCGAGACCAGCATGAACGTGGATATCCCGGATGACAAGCTTAAAAAGATATGCGAGGAGACCACGATGTTTATCATCGATACGAAGTCGACGGATCCCGGACTCTATAAAAAATATACCGGTCTTGAAAACGGGAGGGTATTTAAAAACCTTGAGAAGATAAAGGAATTCGGATATGAAGATAAATGCATACTCAGGGTTCCGGTTATACCAAAACTCAAGGATAAAGAGACTGCCCTTAAGGAAAAAGAGTATCTGATATCAAAGGGATTTAATAATATCAACGTATTTCCGTATATTATCAGGGACTACATGGACAAAGAAGCCCTGAACAGATAAAAAGTTATGTTAACTTTGATTAACTTATGCTATAATCTGAAATCAGTGGGAATGATCCCGCTTAAAAAACTTTTTTCAAAATAAAGGAGATAGGAACATGGGAAACAAAAAAACAAAACTTGGAATACCCAACGGTTTACTTGCAGCATTTATCTTTGTAGGAGGTATGTGGAGTTCAGTCGTACTCGTTGCATTTCTTATCTACACAGCATTCATGGAAGATGATGAGTTTGTAAAGGTATCTGCCAGAAGAGCAGCTATTATCACATTCGGCTACGAGGCAGTTTCATATGCACTCGGTCTCTTCACAAGGATCCCTTATATCTTTACAAATGACCTTGGCGGATACGCCACAGTATTTGGCAAGATCGACTCAGTGCTTGATATCGCATTTACGGTTATCATGCTCTTCTTTGCAGTGACAGCACTTCTTAACCAGGATGTAAAGAGCAGCGTTGTTGACAAGGCTGCAGCAGCAAAAAAGATCTGCCCCAAATGTGGCAATACAGTAGCTGCAAATGCTGCATTCTGCAACAAGTGCGGAGAGAAAATGTAATAAATCTTACATGATATAAAAACATAAAAGATTACTTTACTAAAACAGCCCGATTAGCTATAATATTTGCTGATTGGGCTTTTTATGCCCGCGTATTTATACATAGAAAGAATTCGGAGGATTAAAGTAATGGCTGATTGGAAAAATCTCGACACTTTAAAGAGCTTTGACGAGCTTGCAAAAGCAAAAAAGGTTGTAGTGAAGGATGTGATGGCAGGAGAGGCCGGAGCAGCCAGAGTAAAGAAATACAATATGCCCATGGCAGAGGGTATGTCATTTAACTATGCTGCAAAGGCAGTAGATGACACAGTACTTGATTTAATGCAGAAGCTTGCCGATGAGGCACAGCTCACAGATAAATATGCAGAGCTTTACAACGGTGAAGTGATCAACACAGGTGAGAAGAGACTGGTACTCCACCAGCTCTGCCGTGGCCAGCTCGGCAATGACGTGGTTGCAGACGGTGTAAACAAGAGAGAGTTTTACGCAGAGCAGCAGAAGAAGGTAGCAGAGTTTGCAAAGAAGGTTCACTCAGGTGAGATCGCAAACGCAAAGGGTGAGAAGTTCACAACAGTAGTACAGATCGGTATCGGTGGATCTGACCTCGGCCCGAGAGCTATCTACATCGGCCTTGAGAACTGGGCAAAGAAGACAGGGAACTTCAAGATGGAGGCAAAGTTCATCTCAAACGTTGACCCTGATGACGCTTCAGCAGTACTTAATTCCATAGATGTGGCTCATTCACTTTTCGTACTTGTATCAAAGTCAGGTACAACACTTGAGACACTTACAAACGAGTCATTTGTAAAGGATGCTCTTAAGAACGCAGGCCTCGATGCATCAAAGCATATGGTAGCAGTTACTTCAGAGACATCTCCTCTTGCAAAGAGCAGCGATTACCTCGCAGCATTCTTCATGGATGATTACATCGGCGGCAGATTCTCTTCATCATCATGTGTAGGAGGCGCAGTTCTCTCACTTGCATTCGGTCCTGAAGTATTTGATGCATTCCTTAAGGGTGCGGCAGCAGAGGACAAGCTCGCTACAAATAAAAACATCCTTGAAAATCCCGCTATGCTCGACGCAGTGATCGGCGTATACGAGCGCAACGTACTTGATATGGGAACTACAGCAGTGCTTCCTTACTCACAGGCACTCTCAAGATTCCCCGCACATCTCCAGCAGGCAGATATGGAGTCAAACGGCAAGAGCGTAAACAGATTCGGCGAGCCCGTTAATTACAAGACAGGTCCCGTTATCTTCGGTGAGCCCGGTACAAACGGCCAGCACTCATTCTACCAGCTCCTCCACCAGGGCAAGGATATCATCCCTCTTCAGTTCATCGGATTTAAGAACAGCCAGATCGGCAACGATGTAGATATCCAGGGCTCAACAAGCCAGCAGAAGCTCTGCGCAAACGTAGCTGCCCAGATAGTTGCATTTGCATGCGGCAAGGATGATGAGAATAACAACAAGAAGTTTGACGGAAACCGTCCTTCAAGCATTATCGTAGGTGACAAGCTCACACCCGAGACGATCGGTGCACTGCTCTCACACTTTGAGAACAAGATCATGTTCCAGGGATTCCTCTGGAATGTAAACAGCTTTGACCAGGAGGGTGTACAGCTCGGTAAGGTACTTGCAAAGAAGGTACTTGCTCATGAGACAGACGGAGCACTCTCTGTATACAGCGATATGCTTGGTATCTAATTTACATTTTCTGAATTTTTATTAAGGAGAAACTACGATGAGTTACAAGGAAAAGTTTGAGTTCTGGTTAAATGATGACTACTTTGACGCCGAGACTAAAAATGAACTCCTCGCCATCAGAAATGATGAGAAGGAAGTAGAGGACAGATTTTACAAGGACCTCGAGTTTGGTACAGGCGGACTCCGCGGTGTCATCGGAGCAGGTACAAACCGTATGAATATCTATACGGTCAGAAAGGCTTCACAGGGACTCGCAAATTATATTATCAAAAATAACGGTCAGTCCAAGGGTGTGGCTATCGCATACGACTCAAGACGCATGAGCCCCGAGTTTGCAGATGAGGCAGCACTCTGTTTGGCAGCAAACGGTATCAAGGCTTATGTATTTGACGCACTCAGACCTACTCCCATGCTCTCGTATGCACTGAGAAAACTCGGCTGCATCGCAGGTATCGTAGTGACTGCGTCACACAATCCCCCTGAGTACAACGGATACAAGGTTTACTGGGAGGACGGTGCCCAGGTTACACCTCCTCATGACAAAAATATTATTGGCGAAGTAAATGCCATCGACGATTACCATACAGTAAAGACAATGGACAAGAAAGAGGCTATGGATAAAGGTCTCTACGTTGTCATCGGCAAGGAAATCGACGACTCATATATGGAAGAACTCAAAAAGCAGATCATCCATCCCGAGGTTATCAAGGCTGTTGCAGATGATATCAAGATTGTCTACACACCTTTCAACGGTACAGGTAATGTACCCGTCAGACGCATCCTCTCAGAGCTTGGATTTAAGAATGTATATGTGGTACCCGAGCAAGAGATGCCCGATCCCAACTTTACAACACTTGCATATCCAAACCCCGAGGATCCCAAGGCTTTCGAGCTCGCTCTTAAGCTTGCAAAAGAAAAGAATGCGGATATCGTAATGGCTACAGATCCCGATGCCGACAGACTCGGAATCTACGCCCTTGATACAAAGACAGGAGAGTACGTACCTTTTACAGGTAACATGTCAGGTATGCTCATCGCTGAGTACATCCTCCGTGAGAGAACAGCCACAAAGACAATGCCTGCAAACCCCGCACTTGTCACAACCATCGTAACCACAAACCTGGCCAAGTCTATCACCAAGGCTTACGGTGTAAAGGAGATCGAGACACTCACAGGATTTAAATATATCGGTGAACAGATCAAACTCTTTGAGCAGACAGGTTCAAACAATTATGTATTTGGTCTCGAGGAGTCATACGGATGCCTGGCAGGTACCCATGCAAGAGACAAGGATGCGGTAGTAGCCGTTATGTGTCTCTCTGAAGTAGCCGCATACTGCAAAAAGCAGGGCATCACACTCTGGGATATGATGGTAGAGATGTATGAGAAATACGGATACTACAAGGAGACCCAGTATGCCATCACAAAGAAGGGCAAGGAAGGTCTCGAGGAGATCGCTGCCATGATGGAGAAGCTCCGTAACAATCCTCCCAAGGAATTTGCAGGACTTAAGGTTAAGAAGTTTATCGATTACAAGGCTGACAAGGCCATTAACTTTGAGACAGGCGAGGAGACAAAGTCAGGACTCCCTTCATCAAATGTACTTTACTTTGACCTTGAGAATGATTCATGGTGCTGCGCAAGACCTTCAGGTACAGAGCCCAAGATCAAGTTTTACATGGGCGTAAAGGGCACATCCCTTGAAGACGCCGATGAGAAAAACAAGGCTCTTACAGAAGCTGTAAAGGCAGTTCTCTAATCGGACGAAAAACCTTTGATTTACAAAACCATGCCGGGGCAGCCCGGTGTGGTTTTAATTATGTCTAAAAGGAAACACAGATGATCCTATCGATTTCTAATATCAAAAAAACAGTTAATTACTTTAAAAACAACGGCATGTCGGATACTGTGTATGCTGCGGCAGAACGTATTAAAGAAAAGAAAAAGTCAAAGTATACATACACAGAGCCTACAGAGGGAGAACTGCTCAGTCAGAGAAACGAGTCGGACTCCTTTATGTACAGGCCTCTCATATCCATAGCCGTGCCTACATATGAGACCAGACCTGTATTTTTAGAGGACATGCTGCTCTCATGTGAGGAACAGTCATATACAAATTTTGAGATCGTGATTGCCGACGCTTCAAAGACAGATTTTGTCGAGCGTATCGTAAAGGATTACAACAAACAGTACGGCAACATTATATATAAGAGGATCGGCTCCAATGACGGTATAGCCGAAAATACAAACAGAGCCATCGCCATGTGCAACGGAGATTACATAGGACTCCTTGATCATGACGACATGCTCACAAAGGACTGCCTCTACTACATGGTCAAGGCTATCGTAGACTGCAAAAAGCGATTTGGCGATCCTGTATTTGCATACTCTGATGAGGACAAGACAGACGAGTACGCAGAGCATTTCTACGAGCCTCATATAAAGGAGCGTCCAGACGGTCAGCTCATCATGAGCAATAATTATATCTGTCACTTTTCCGTATTTCGCGAGGATGTCATCAGGCATCTTAAGATGCGGGGGACATACGACGGAGCCCAGGACTATGACCTGATCCTCAGGAGCTTTGAGTATGCAAAGGAAAAGCACGGCGACGATTACCGCCACTTTATACTCCACGTACCTCACGTATGCTACCACTGGAGATGTCACAGCGAGTCTACGGCAGCATCGACTACTGCCAAGGAGTACGCTTACGAAAACGGACGCAAGGCTCTGGAGGAATATGTAAAGAAAGAAAACCCGGGAGCCACAGTTTCGAATTTAAAGCATAAGGGCTTTTACAGGGTTGATTATGATACCGACATATTTACGGCATGCCCGAAAGTCGTGGCAGTCGGCGGTCCCGTGATCAGAAACGGTCATATAGTCGGCGGCCTCACTGACAGAAAGGGCAGGGTAAAGTATGACGGATTAAATACCCATTTTTCAGGATATATGCATGGCGCCGTATTAAAGCACGAGGCAGATGTCCTGGATATCAGAAATATGGTGATCAGGCCGGAATATGAGGAGCTTTTTAAGCAGGAGACAGGATACAGCTATCCCCTTGATGAGGATGTGAGGACATCTGCAAAAGACGGGGAGATGGTCAGAAAAAGTATAGCCTTTTGCAATAAATTAAAACAGAAGGGCATTGAACTGATGTATGATCCTCAGTTTGACTGCCGTGAGTATTTAAAACAGGGCAATGAAGCAAAAGAGGAAACAGAATGAATTTACGTGTATCGGTAATCATACCGAATTTTAACGGAGATAAATATTTAAAAGCCTGTCTGGCTTCATTAAAAAATCAGAACGTAAAGAGATTTGAAGTCATTGTCATCGATGACGGCTCTACTGACGGATCGTTTGAGGAAGCAAAGGCTGAGTATGCAAACGGCGAAGAACTGCCGAAATTCAGATTTATAAAGCGCTCTGAAAACGGCGGCTTTTGCAAATCCGTAAATGACGGCATAAAGGCAGCAGAGGCTGATTATGTGATCCTCTTAAACAACGATACTGAGGCTGAGCCCGATTTTGTATACCGGATGTACAAGGCGATACGGGCCGATAAAAATATCTTCTCCGTGGCAGCCAAGATGGTAAATATGTACGACAGGGATCTTATAGATGATGCCGGCGACTGCTACTGCGCCCTCGGATGGGCATTTGCTCCAGACAAGGACAAGCCGGTAAAGACCCAAGGCAAAAAGAGATGCCGGATATTCTCTGCATGCGGCGGCGCGGCCATCTACAGAAAGACACTGCTCTATGAGCTGGGACTCTTTGATGAAGCCCACTTTGCATATCTTGAGGATGTGGATATCGGATACAGGGCCAGACTGAAAGGTTATGAAAACATGTACGAACCCTCTGCAGTCGTATATCATGCAGGCAGCGGAGTCAGCGGATCGAGACATAATGAATTTAAGGTAAGACTCTCTGCAGCCAACGGCCTTTATCTTATATATAAAAACATGCCAACCTGGCAGATCATATTTAACATACCCCTGATCTCATGGGGCATCATCATAAAGGCAGCCTACTTTAGTAAGAAGGGCCTCGGTAAAGCATATCTTGAGGGCCTAGGCAAAGGCTTTGAGCTCATAAGGGACGGCAGCAGTAAACGGGTGGACTTTTCCGATGTACCGCCGGCTACGGTCATGGGTATTGAACTTGAACTGATATATAACTGCGTAAGGCGATTCCTTGGGTAAAATATATTCAGTTGTAATTTTGCACAAATTAAGATAAAATATTTTACGTTAGTTTACATAATGACGATTTTGCGTCTTTAACGGGTGTTAAATGATTCGAGATAATCAGAGGGTGTTTAACTGGATACATGTCGTACTCGATGCTGTGGTGGTGGCAGGAACATATCTCCTGGCATGGTACATCAAGTTCAGGATATTTACGCCCATTCAGGGAGCATATCTCTCGAGGGAGACATACTTCCGCGCTTTATATTTTATAGTCCCCCTGTATCTTGCACTGTTTTATCTGTCGGGGCTCTACGCTTCCAAGAGATATTCCAGCAGCGGCCGGGAGATTTACAATATCATAAAAGCCAACGTCATGGGATTTGTCATTTTTGTATTTGGTCTTTACTTATTTAAGATGATAAACTTTTCCCGCAGTATGTACGGTATATTCTTTGTCCTGTGTACAATAGGCGAGATCATTATCAGGCAGTTTATCCGCCTGTTTCTCCGTACCATCAGAAAAGGCGGCTACAATATCAAGCACGTGATCCTCGTAGGATATTCGAGAGCGTGCGAGCGGTATATAAACAGGATCCTTGATAACCCCCAGTGGGGATACAATGTATGCGGAGTCCTTGATGACCATATCCCCGCAGGTACCATGTACAGGGGAGTAAAGGTCCTCGGACGTATAGACAACATCCAGGTGATCCTCCCTGAAAACAAGATTGACGAGATCGGTATCTCACTGGCCCTGTCAGACTATGACAGACTCGAGGAGATAGTTGGTATATGTGAAAAGTCGGGCGTCCATACAAAGTTTATACCTGACTACAACTCAGTCATCCCGACGAGACCTTATATAGAGGATCTGACAGGACTGGCCGTCATAAATATCAGACATGTACCATTAAGCAATACTCTTAATGCATGTATAAAGAGAGTCATGGATTTTGTCGGATCGATATTCTGCATCATACTGTTCTCACCTGTCATGATAGTATCGGCCATCATGATCAAGCTCGGCGACGGCGGCCCGGTGATATTCTCCCAGGAGAGAGTGGGCCTGCATAACAAGAATTTTAAGATGTATAAATTCCGTACCATGATCATGCAAAACGAGGCCGATGAGGAAAAGGCATGGACCAAGAAAGACGACGAGCGCGTGACAAAGGTCGGCAGGTTCCTGAGGAAGACAAGTCTCGATGAGCTGCCCCAGATGTTTAACGTACTGGTAGGCCAGATGTCCCTGGTGGGACCAAGACCCGAGAGACCACAGTTTGTCGAGAAGTTCAGGGAAGAAATCCCGAGATACATGATAAAGCACCAGGTAAAGCCCGGCATCACAGGATGGGCCCAGATAAACGGATATCGCGGCAACACATCTATCAGAAAACGTATAGAGCACGATCTCTATTATGTAGAAAACTGGAATATTTTCTTTGACATTAAAATAATGTTCCTTACTTTATTTAAGGGATTTATAAATAAAAACGCATATTAGTTCTATATTTAGGAAAGGTTTTAGTAAAGTTTGTTATGAGTACCAAAAACAGAAACAACGGATATGACGGATTTGACGAATATGAAGAGTATGTAGAGTACGAGGAGTACGAGGAAGTCGCTCCCGCACCTAAAAAGAAAAAATCAGGCACAGGTAAAAGCAGCTCCGGAAAAACAGGCAGCAGCAAAACCGGAACAGGTACAGGCAAAAAGAAAAAGAAGTTAAGCAAAAAGCAGCAGGCAGCAAAAAAGAGAAACAGGATCATCCTCTTTGCAGCTGAGATCATCATCCTCTGCGTCCTCGGTATAGTACTCTGGTGGGTGACAAAGGGTACCCAGGCTGAGAAGGTAAACCTCGATCAGGAGACTTTGGTATCCGATGAGGTAGAAGAAAAGATCAACAGCACCGTAGTCGTAGCAGAAGACGGTACGGAGACCACAGTCGGAGACCTCTATACACAGATAGTCCTCTTTGGTGTGGATGCCCGTAACGGTGCCCTCAGTATAAATACACGTACAGATACTATCATCATCGCGTCTATCAACAACCAGACCCATGAAGTAAAGCTCTGCAGTGTGTTCCGTGATACATATTTAAACCTCAGCAACGATGAGTATAATAAATGTAATTCAGCTTATGCATTTGGCGGTCCCCAGCAGGCTATCCAGATGCTCAACATGAACCTGGACCTCAACATCAGAAATTATGTAACGGTCGGATTCAAGGGCGTGGTTGAGACAGTAGATGCCCTGGGCGGTATCACACTTGATCTGACAGATGCGGAGATCCCTCATCTTAACTCATATGAGTACTGTATAGCAGAAGACCTTGGCAGGACCAATGATTATATAGCAATCAGCAGTGCGGGCAGCCAGCTCGTAAACGGCCTCCAGGCATGCGGCTACTGCCGTATCAGATATACAGCCGGCGATGACTTTAAGCGTACAGAGAGACAGCGTACAGTCCTTACACTCATGCTTGAAAAGGCCAAGGGTGTAAATGCATCTACGCTCAGCACGATAGCTTCAAACTCATTCCAGAATGTGTCTACATCATTTGACCTTAATGACATACTTGAGTATGCTTCAAACATCACTCAGTACAATATCGTAGGCTCTGAGGGATTCCCCTTTGCTGACTACAGAGTATGCGGAACCATCGGACCTAAGGGCAGCTGCGTAGTACCTACAGACTTAACCACAAACGTATCGCTCCTCCATGAGTACCTCTTTGGTATCAGCGATTACGATCCTACAGATACTGTTAAGACATGCAGTGAAAAGATAGCGGCAGACACATCGCCATATCTCTAAAAAAATCATGAGGGACCCGCTGCGGTCCCTCTTTTAAGAATAAAGACAATGATCAACCGGAGACTTTAGTGAAAAAAGTTGATGTGATTATCCCGGTATACAAGCCTGATGAGAAGTTTAAAAAACTGCTTCTGCGATTAAAGAAACAGACTGTACCGGTAAACAAAATAATACTGTTTAATACCGAGCGGAAATATTTTGATTCATTTTTCTACGGGACAAATTTTTTTGAGCAGTTTGACAATGTGATCATAAAGCATGTATCGGAATATGAATTTGATCACGGCAGGACAAGAAGAGCGGCAGTTGAGCTGTCGGACGCAGATTACTTTATATGCATGACAGATGACGCCATGCCAAAGGACAGATACCTCATAGAGGAGCTCCTGACTCCCATCCTTGAGGGCAGGGCAGCAGTCAGCTACGCCAGACAGATGACCGGGAAAAACTGCTCCGAGACCGAGAGGTTTACGAGAAAGTTTAATTATCCGGAGCACTCAAGGATAAAGACAAAAGAGGATATAAAGACTCTCGGCATAAAAGCATTCTTTTGCTCAAATGTATGTGCGTGCTATGACAGAAAGATTTATGACATTCTCGGCGGATTTATAAAGCGTACGATCTTTAACGAAGACATGATATATGCCTATAAGGTTCTTGACGCAGGGTACAGCATCGCGTACTGCGCTGATGCAAAAGTGATACATCAGCACAACTACAACAATATCCAGCAGCTAAAGCGAAACTTTGACCTGGGTGTATCCCATGCCATGAACCCTGAGATATTCGGGACTGTTAAATCAGAGAGCGAAGGAAAAAAACTTGTCAGGGAGACAACAAATCATTTAAAAGATACAGGCAATAAAAATCTGATTTTGCCATTTTATATAATGAGCGGTTATAAATATCTAGGATACCTGCTCGGCAAAAATTACAAAAAGCTCCCGAAGTGGATGATAAAGAAACTGACCATGAATAAAAATTTCTGGCGCCATGTGGAGCAAAACGATTAAAGGAGTAAAAGGAGAAGGAACATGTGCGGAATAGTAGGATATGTAGGTAAAAACCAGGCAGCACCCATTGTCCTCGACGGTCTCTCAAAACTTGAGTACAGAGGATATGATTCTGCAGGTATCGCGATCCGCGACGGTGAAAAGCCTGCTGTAGTAGTAAAAGAGGTAGGCAAGCTCGTAAACCTCGCAAACAAGACAGACGGCGGCAAGGCAGTACAGGGTACGTGCGGTATCGGCCATACAAGATGGGCTACCCACGGTGCACCCAGCAAGACAAATGCACATCCCCATGTATCAGGTAACTGTACAGGTTCTGCATCAGGTCCTGTTGAGTCTGAGGTCGTAGGTGTCCACAACGGTATCATCGAAAACTTTAATGAGCTCAAGGACAAGCTCCTCCGTCACGGATATCAGTTTTACAGCCAGACCGATACAGAGGTCCTCATAAAGCTTGTTGATTATTATTACAAGAAATACCAGATAGGTCCCATCGATGCCATTGCCAAGACTCTCGTCAGAGTCCGTGGTTCATATGCCCTCGAGGTAATGTTTTCCGATCATCCCGGCGAGATCTATGTAGCCAGAAAAGACAGCCCGATGATCATCGGCGTAAACGACGGTGAGACATTTATCGCATCCGATGTGCCCGCTATATTAAAGCATACGAGAAATGTTTACTATATCGGCAACATGGAGATGGCCAAGATCTCCGCAGGCAGTGCTATATTTTACAACCTCGACGGTGATGAGATACAGAAGGAGGCCGTAGAGATCAAGTTCTCCGCTGAGGCAGCAGAGAAGGGCGGCTTTGAGCATTTCATGATGAAGGAGATCCATGAACAGCCCAAAGTAGTACTCGATACATTAAATAAATATATTAAGGACGGTGCCATCGATTTATCCGAGACAGGTCTTGATGATAATGATATAAATAATATCTCACAGATTTATATAGTTGCATGCGGCTCTGCATGGCATGTGGGCATGCAGGCCCAGTACGTCATCGAGGATATCGCCGATGTACCGGTGAGATGCGAGCTGGCATCAGAGTTCAGATACAGAAAGATGTCCCTTGATAAAAATGCGCTCATGATAGTCATCTCCCAGTCAGGAGAGACAGCAGACTCTCTGGCAGCCCTGCGTATGGCAAAAGATAAGGGTATAAAGACTCTGGCCATCGTCAACGTAGTGGGCAGCTCCATCGCAAGAGAGGCCGATCATGTGATGTATACTTTTGCAGGTCCCGAGATCTCCGTAGCCACTACCAAGGCTTACAGCTGCCAGCTGGTATGCGGATTTATACTGGCCCTTAAGATGGCGCTCTCCAAGAAGACCATCGATGATGAGAAGTTTAAATATTATATAGACGAGCTCATGTCCATCCCTGCCAAGATAGAGAAGTGCCTTGAAGATAAGGAGCGTATCCAGTGGTTTGCATCAAAGTTTGCCAATGCGAGAGATATCTTCTTTATAGGCAGATCCATCGATTATGCTATCAGCCTTGAGGGCTCCCTCAAGATGAAGGAGATCAGCTATATCCACTCTGAGGCATATGCAGCAGGTGAGCTAAAGCACGGAACCATCTCACTGATCGAGGACAATACCCTCGTCATAGGTTCCCTCACCCAGACGGATCTCTATGAAAAGACTATCTCAAACATGGTTGAGTGCAAGAGCCGCGGCGCATACCTTATGGGCGTCACCGAGTATGGCAAATATGATGTTGAGGACATGTGCGATTTCGTCGTATATATCCCCAAGGTAGACGACCACTTTATCGGCAGCCTGGCCATCATACCTCTCCAGCTCCTTGGATATTACACATCCGTAGCCAAGGGACTCGATGTGGACAAGCCGAGAAACCTGGCCAAGTCCGTTACAGTGGAATAAATCAGAATATATTTAAGGTCATTATTATTAAAATCTCCGGGGCATTTCCGGAGATTTTTTGTGTTCATTTTTAACACATTTTAAATACTTTTTTCACAGAATGAACACAAATCCATATTATTATGGGTCTTGTAAGATGAAAACGGAAAACAATTCACCGGTCATATACAGGATAGGAGATGATTAAAATGGGTGAAGAAGTTAAACCAGAAACCGTTAGTACAAAAAAGAAAAAGGGCGGTACCCTTAAGAAGTTTTTTGCAAGTATTGTCAGCGGAGCACTGTTTGGTACAGTGGCATGTGCATCATTTTACGGAGCCACATACTTTGCAAGGCAGCAGGGGTGGATAGACGATGAACGAAACAAACTGGTCATTGAAAAGAGTGAGCTCATAGAAGAGCAGCCGGAAGTACCTGAGATATCACCGGTAGAAATAGCTCACACCGATATAGCGGATACTGAGCTTGGCCAGACCAATCTCATCACATCAAACAGCACATTTGTGACAACAGACGTCACCGGGGTAGTCGAAAATGTGATGCCCTCGATAGTTTCGATCACAAATAATTTTACATACAGCTATTATTACTACCAGGATGAAGCTACATCAAAAGGATCCGGCATCATCATAGGAGCCAACGATTCGGAGCTCCTCATAGTCACAAACTATCATGTGATAGAAAACAATGATTCGATAGAAGTGACATTCTGCGATGATACTACTGCGACGGCAGTCGTAAAGGGCTCTGATGCAGATATGGACCTGGCAGTCCTGGCAGTTAATTACGACGATATAGATTCATCTACCCAGTCGGTTATAAAGATAGCCACCATGGGTAACTCGGACAACCTGAAAGTAGGCGAAGCAGTCATAGCTATAGGAAACGCCCTCGGATACGGTCAGTCGGTTACTACCGGAGTGGTATCTGCCCTCGACAGGGAGATGGATATGAACAATGACGGTAATACGGCATCATTTATACAGACAGACGCAGCCATCAACGGAGGCAACTCAGGCGGAGCACTCCTTAATCTTGCAGGTGAGGTCATAGGTATCAACTCCAACAAGATAGGAGGCACGGCAGTAGAGGGTATGGGATATGCGATCCCCATATCATCGGCAAAGCCAATCATCGAGGAGCTCATGGTCAAAGAGACCAGGTCAAAGATTGATCCGGAGGATCAGGGATACTTTGGCATAACGGGTGCATCGATCACGGCAGCTGAGTCAGCATATTACGGATATCCGGAAGGCGTCTATATAGTCAGCGTGGTTGACGGTTCGGCAGCAGACAAGTGCGGCATCGAAAAGGGCGACCTGATATGCAGTTTTGACGGAGAGAGCATCTCTTCAATGGAACAGCTCCAGAGAGTATTACAGTATTATAAAGCAGGAGAGACCATGGAGGTCGGCGTATACAAATACTCTAAAAAGACAGACAGTTACGAGAAGGTGATACTTGAGATAACCCTTGATTCCCAGGACATCTTTGATGAAGATTAATAAAACAGCTTCTCCTTTTTCATAATTCCCTTAAGAGCCCGACAGCTGATGTAAATGCAGTTGCCGGGCCCTTGCAATTTACGGGAACTGTTTTTGGGGTCTTAGCAGGGGCTGATATACCATAGTTATGGAAATAGGTATCTGATAAGATAATTATATTGCAACCAAGGAATTTAACTAATATTAATTATTCTTTGACATGATAATTACAATGTACCCTTTTGAGAATCTGGAGTTATGTAAACCGATTTAACTCTTTGAGGACGCAATTTCCCATAATTTGCACGATGTAAGTTGCTTTGGGATGTGATATAATCCAAATATTCTTGTAAGGAGGATGGGGATATGTGTATCCCCGAAATTGAATGAGTACAGATAATTTTGAAAATGTTTGTATGATATGCAGACGGACGGAGACCCAGGCCGGCAAGATGGTAAAACTCCCCGGCAATATCTCCATATGTCAGGACTGCATGAATACAACAATGCAGATGATGAAAAATATGGGATTTGATCCAAACTCATTTGCGGCCCAGTTTGCCGGAGGCAATATGACGCCTGATACAGGCTCTAAAGATAACACCGACGGAGAAGTTAAGCCTGAAGATGTTAAAACGGCTGAAAAGGGCCTCTCTGAGGGCGATAATCCTGAGACTGATCCGGATGAAAAGAAAGAAGAGCAGCAGGCCGGTCCCGAGATGAGGGGTATGCCGAGATTCAGCTTTATCAATCTGGCTGACATGACTCCGGAGGGCTTTATGTCCAGGGGCAAGGTCAAAAAGAAAAAGAAGGGCGAGTACAAACCTCTCATCGAGCTGAAGGACATCCCGTCACCTCATGAGATAAAAGCCGGTCTCGACGAGTACGTGGTAGGTCAGGAACAGGCCAAAAAGATAATGAGCGTGGCTGTATATAATCACTATAAGCGTATAGCCACAAAGACCATGGACGAGATCGAGATAGAGAAGTCCAACATCCTGATGCTTGGACCGACCGGATGCGGTAAAACCTATCTGGTACGGACTCTTGCCAAAATGTTAAATGTACCTTTAGCTATAACTGATGCTACTTCTCTTACGGAAGCCGGCTACATCGGAGACGATATCGAGTCTGTTGTAAGCAAGCTTTTGGCAGCGGCCGACAACGATGTGGACAAAGCCGAGCAGGGTATCATCTACATAGACGAGATAGACAAGATAGCCAAGAAGGAAAACTCCCACAACCGTGATGTAAACGGTGAATCAGTTCAGCAGGGACTATTAAAGATGCTGGAAGGATCCGATGTGGAAGTGCCTATCGGAGCATCCAATAAAAATGCCATGGTTCCCACCACAGTGGTTAACACCAGAAACATATTGTTTATATGCGGAGGTGCTTTCCCGGGGCTTGAAGAAATAATTAAAAAGAGATTGTCAAGCCAGAGCTCAATTGGATTTAACGCAAAACTTAAAAGTGAATTTAACAATGATAACAACATCTTATTAAAGGTTACCACGGATGACATAAGAAAGTTTGGAATGATCCCGGAGTTCGTAGGACGACTGCCTATGATGTTTGCTCTTGAGAGTATGACCAAGGATATGCTCATCGACATCCTGAGGAAACCAAAAAATGCCATTCTGAAACAGTACCAGAAACTGCTCCGGCTCGATGAGGTGGATTTGGAATTTACAGACGATGCCCTTGAGGCAATCGCAGAAAAAGCTCTTAAGAAGGAGACGGGAGCCAGAGCTCTCAGAGCTGTGATTGACGAATTCATGATCGACATCATGTATGAGATACCGAAAGATGACAATATCGGCAAGGTGACCATCACAAAAGATTACATCGAGGGCACCGGAGGTCCCCTGATTGAACCAAGGATTGATCAGGTACCCCGAATCGAATAAAATACTTTCAAAAACCTGATCAGAATATTCACTGATTTTTTGACCTGCCTTTACGGCAGGTCTTTTTTATGCTTTATGAGGCCGCCGATTACTTTCTGTTCGGGTCCTGAAGTCGCAATGATATTTATACTATCCGGACTCTCTGACTTTACCCGGTTAAATAACAACGCCCGTAATACAGACAGAATATGAAAAGCGGAGCAGTATGACAAAAAAACGCCAAAATGCCTGTAAAACAAGCAAATTAAATAAAGATTATATATAAAAATAGAGTTATGTAAACCAACAATTATCATATATGAAATAGAAGAAATATAAAGTCAGAAAAATAAAGGGAACAAAGATGATATTAAGCCTGATTATGTATTAACAAATTCATATATAAAACAAGATTAAACAAATGAAAAATATTTAATATCAGAATTAATATAAAATTTTAAACCTTGAAATGTATGAAAATAAGAGGTGACATAAAATAGAATCAATAAAATAAAACAAGATTATACAAAATGAAGAAATATATCATAAAGAGAGTATGGTTAACATAAAAAATATGGATAAAATTAATTATGTTAACAAAGAGTAAAAATTTGGTTAAGAACAGAAATTTACAGATATGTTTGAAGACACCGGATCCGGAAGAAGAGAAGCAGCAGCTCCTGGAGAACCGGGAGAGAAGCAGGGAAATCCGGTGAAAAAATCTGAAAAAAAAAAATAAAGGAAAAATAACAAAAAATATAAAACAAGATATAAAATAAAGAGAAGAAAGAGAGAAAGAATTTCCAGGATGAAAACAATAAAAAAATAGAAAAAATAGAAAATGAGAAAAAAGTTAAAAAGGTCCGGAAGAAAAATGAAGGAGTCGGATACAGAAAATGGTCAGAAAAAAATCTAAAAAAACTCAAAAATCTGAAATCAGGTAATCGTAAAATTTCTAACTCGGGTATCCGGAACCTGATCAAAATACATGAAAAATATAAATATCAAATAGTTCATATAGTATATATTTTGCGTTTTGTGCTTGAATTTATGCGATTTATGATATTTTTTGAAAATATATCACATAATTATTTTTACGATATTATGTTAACTAAATAAAAATGTGGAAAAATAGAAATCATGAATTATCAGAATAAATATTATGTAAACTAAAATATATCAAATATTATAATGTGACATATATAAATTAAAGGCCGAAAAATGAAATACAAATCTGTCACATGAACATGACACAGATAATATATGACATTAATTTCAAAAATCCGGTTTATATAACATTTTTCATGATCCGGGCATTTTGCAGCCTGGGAGAAATTTACAGGAGAGGAGTCCGTATTGACATAATTACTTAACAATGTATATCCAAATGTTAAGAATGCGCCGACAAAAATCCACTTACAACAAGAGATTCGAGGTTTGACAATTTTAAATTAGACAAAAAGGCATGTTTACCTGATTTAAGAGAAAATATGACAGCTCTATCCGGGACCGGGAGGATCAGGCAGAAATTAAGAATTAATATTGGAGGAAATAATTACATAACAGGAACCGGGATTAGTTATAATACCAGTCCCGGATTTATCCGGTGAAAAAAATGTCATATGACAATTCTGATAAAAAAATCAAAAGAAAAATAACAGACAAATTATATATATTATAATGAATATTATTGTTATGTAAACCATGGAAAACTTGAGGAAAAATATGTTATGTAAACCTGAATGATTTACATAACAAAGAATATAATGCAGATAGAGTTAACCATATATATTACTCATGAGATGGAAAAGGCACAGAAATATGCCTAGATATTCATATGACAAGAGTATCAGCAAATATGGAATCATAAATACTTATACGGATAAATGTTCAAAAAATCCACTGATAATAATTTTATGGTAACTAAAATTTAATTTGTCAATTTAAAAAGCAAGGTAGAAGAATACAATTAACCAAAAGAGTCAACGAATAGTAAAACAAATGATATATGACACTGACTACTTGGTTCAAAAACCTTTAAAATAAGGATTAAAACGCATTATACAGAGACCGGCCAGGTATTTAATGAGAAAAATAAATCAGATGTGACATAAGCAGTTTTTATGTAACTGTCTAAAATACATGAAAAATCATCAAAGAACACAAATCAGGACATAAAGGATCAAATAATACCATTTGCTAAAACACGATTATACAAAATTTGAAAAGAAAAAGTTAAGTTTACATAACAAAAAAACCACCGTTCTTAACTATGTAAGACGATGGCTTTTAAGAAAGCTGAACATATTTTGCTGTAATCACTACGCATGTTCCTCCTTTATGGTATTTTTTTTGATACATCCGGCGTTTTATTTTTCTTAAGTCTCAATTTCCGGTCATCACCGCAAAAATCCTTTTTTACGACAACAGCCGTACTTTATATTTAAAGATTTTAAACACCTGTATCCTTGTACATTATATATCGGTTTTCGGCGTATATTTCATTAGACATATTACGTAACAAATTGTAAAATGTATACAAATCCTTTTTTCGAGGTATGATAAATGTCATCAGAAAAGTCTAAAAATAAATCAGCCACCCATGTGGGCAAGCTCCAGTGGGCAGTCCTGTTCAGAACACTCTTACCTCTGGTCGTAATGGGTGTTTTTATATCGATTATCACCACCAATGCATATGAGAAAGCCATTAAAAATGAGATCAAGATAGCTCTTGAGTCAGTCGGCAGTACTGTGGCCGGATATTATGACAGTCTCTACCCCGGAGATTACGAGCTGGTAGGGGACAAGAATGTTTCCTTATATAAGGGAGAGAATGAATTAACAGGTGATTTTTCATATATAGATACACTAAAGGAACAGTCAGGCCTGGACATCACCCTCTTTTACGGCAATACCCGTATCCTCACCACATTAAAAAACGGGGACGGAGAGAGATATGTGGCTACAGGTGTCAACTCAGCTGTTTTTAATAAAGTAGACGGCGGTCATGAAAAGCTGGTCACGGAAGTGGACGTGGACGGCATGAGATTTTATGCCTGCTATATCCCTGTATTAAATTCTGACGGACAGATGATGTGCATGATCGGTACAGCCAAGAGTATCAATGATATAACGGCTACTGTTCAGAGGGCGTCATATCAGATATGGATCATAGTATTTCTGGCCATGCTCGTGGCAGCACTTATCAGCCAAACATATACGTCAAAGATCATCTCATCTATCGCCAAAATCCAGAAATTCCTAAACGGTATCAGTGAGGGAAAGCTTAATAATGTGATGCCCCCGGAGGTACTAAAGCGGGACGATGAGCTTGGAGATGCAGCCCATGCGGTAGTCGAGATGCAAAAGGCCATGAGTATCCTGGTAGAGAGGGATCCCCTCACCCAGCTTTACAACAGACGATACGGCAATGCCAAGCTGGCTGCCATCAGAAAGAAGCTGGCGGAGTCGGGAGAGCCTTTTGCCCTCGTAATGGGTGATATCGACTTCTTTAAAAAGGTTAATGATACATACGGCCATGATGCCGGCGATGCAGTACTGGTGACTGTATCGGATCTCTTAAAGAAGTTTATGGTAGGCAAGGGCTTTGCTGCCAGATGGGGCGGCGAGGAGTTTGTCCTGGCATTTGATAAAAACAGCGGCGATGAAGCCAATATATTTATGTGGAATTTCCTCGACAGGATCAGAAAGGTCGAGTTACCCTACGGCGACCTGACCATAAAGATCACCATGACATTCGGTGTCATAGACGG
>CADBFE010000030.1 GCA_902793845.1 uncultured Lachnospiraceae bacterium
CGTAATGTAGTAAAGATTTATCCCTATGATGTGACAGACAACGTTGATACAACAGGTGACGGTACTGCAGATGACGGTTCACTCAGAGGTTCTACAGAGATAGTGGCAAAGAGGATCCGCGATGAGATCCAGAGCAAGGTTGTAGATGCAGGTCTTGAGATAGTAGATGCGAGAATCACATATCTTGCATATGCTCCCGAGATTGCCGCAGCTATGCTTCAGAGACAGCAGGCAGCTGCAGTTGTCGATGCGAGAAAGCTTATCGTAGACGGTGCCGTAGGTATGGTTGAGCTTGCCCTTGAGCGTCTTAACGAAAAGAACACGGTGCAGCTTGATGAGGAAAGAAAAGCAGCTATGGTTTCAAATCTCCTCGTAGTCCTCTGCGGCAACCATGATGCCCAGCCTGTAGTTAATTCAGGGAGTCTGTATTAATGGCTGAGAAGAAACAGGTACCTCTGCGTCTGTCCGAAAAACTGTATAATGCGATATCAGCCTGGGCGGAGGACGACTTCCGTTCCGTAAACGGTCAGATCGAGTATCTCCTTACGGAATGCGTAAAGCAACGTAAAAAAGACGGCAAGTATGTCGGGCAGGATATCGATGAAGCTCCCGAATTTGATATTAAATAAAGCTAAATAGAAAATCCGACAATACAAACTAAAATTCATATAAGATATATTGATAAATCTGCCCAAAGAGATTTGCGGCAGATTTATTATTTTTGTAAAAAAGACGAAAATGTAAAAATACACAAATTGAAATTTACATTATAAGTAAATTGTACTAATATTTGTCGTGGAGTTATTAACGGGTGAAATATGCCCAATTGAAAGAAGAGAGAGGATAAGATTATGAAAAAGATTTCAAAACTCTTTAGCGTAGTTCTTGTTCTTGCCATGGTTCTTTCTCTCTGCGCTTGCGGAAATGCTGCTGCAGGTACAACTGCTGCCACACAGTCTGACAAGCTCGGCGAGACAGTAGTAAAGGCCGGATTTATCTGCCTTCACGATGAGAACTCAACATATGACAAGAACTTTATCGATGCTGCCAAGGCTACATGCGAGGCACTCGGTATTGAGTACGTTATCAAGACAGGTATTCCTGAAGGACAGGAGTGCTACCAGACAGCATGTGACCTCGTAGATGAGGGATGCAACTTTATCTTTGCCGATTCATTCGGTCATGAGGATTACATCATCGAAGCTGCAAAGAAGTTCCCTGAGGTTCAGTTTGCACATGCTACAGGTACAAAGGCTCACACAGAGAACCTTTCAAACTACCACAATGCATTTGCTTCTATTTATGAAGGAAGATATCTTGCAGGTGTAGTTGCAGGACTCAAGCTTCAGGAGATGATCGACAATGGCGAGATCACAGCAGATCAGGCCAAGGTTGGTTATGTAGGAGCTTATACATACGCTGAGGTTATCTCAGGATATACATCATTCTTCCTCGGAGTTCGTTCTATCGTTCCCGAGGCTACCATGGAAGTAACATTTACCGGTTCATGGTATGACGAGACAGCTGAGAAGGAAGGCGCTCAGAAGCTTATCGACGACGGTTGCGTACTCCTTTCACAGCATGCAGATTCAATGGGTGCTCCCACAGCTTGTGAGACAGCAGGTGTTTACGACGTTTCTTACAACGGTTCTACAGCATCAGCATGTCCCAACACTTTCCTTGTATCATCAAAGATCAACTGGTCTCCTTACTTTGAGTACTGCATCACAGCAATCTCAAACGGTGAAGACTTTGCCACAGATTACATCGGATCTATCGCTACAGGTTCTGTAGAGCTTACAGACCTCGGCAGCGCAGTTGCAGAGGGTACAGAGGAGAAGGTTGCAGAGGTTAAGGCTGCCCTTGAGTCAGGTGACCTTCATGTATTTGATATCACAACATTTACAGTAGGCGGCGAGGAGCTCTCTACATATATGGCTGACGTTGATACAGATCCCGCTTACGAAGGCGATCATGAAGTTATCGTAGACGGTTTCTTCAATGAGTCTGCAGTTGCATTCAGATCAGCTCCTTACTTTGATGTAAGAATTGACGGAATCACACTTCTTGACGAGCAGTACTAATTTCCTGCAAGTGTTGATTTGATAATCATAATATTGTAAAATTTTTTATGGACGGTGCCGTTTATATGGTTGCCGTCCATACTTTATGCTATAAGTTAGGAATTTCAATGGATACCGGTAAATCTAACGATTCAAAAAAAGAGATAGCAATCTCATTTAAAAACGTCTCAAAAACATTCGGACAGGTAAAAGCTTCTTCTAATGTTTCCATGGATATCTACAAAGGTGAGGTACTGTCACTCCTTGGAGAAAACGGCAGTGGCAAGACGACCCTCATGAATATGCTTTCGGGTATATATTATCCTGATGAAGGCGAGATAATAATAGGCGGAGAGCCTGTAATTATCGCGTCTCCCAAAGATGCTTTTGCCCATGGTATAGGTATGGTTCATCAGCATTTCAAGCTGATAGACGTACTCACGGCGACTGAGAATATCATCCTCGGTATGCCGGGTAAACTGGACCTGAAAAATGCGGCGTCAAAGATAAAGGAGATCTGTGACAAATATTCTTTTGACCTTGACCCTTATAAAAAAATATATGACATGTCTGTATCAGAAAAGCAGACAGTTGAGATAGTAAAGGTGCTCTACAGGGGAGCGGATATTCTCATCCTCGACGAGCCCACGGCCGTGCTCACTCCCCAGGAGACGGAGAAACTATTTGCTGTCATCAGAAATATGAGAGCCGACGGCAAGTCCGTAATAATCATCACTCACAAGATGCATGAAGTACTGGCTATATCCGACAGAGTGGCTGTCCTTCGTAAAGGTGAGTTTATCGGAGTGGTTGATACGGACAGGACCAATATCAAAGAGATGACTGATATGATGGTCGGTCACAGTATATCTCTAAATATTGAGAGACCTGATCCGGTAGATCCCAAGCTTAAGTTAAAGGTATCAAACCTTTCCGTGATGGGTTCTGACGGTATAGAGAAACTTCATGATGTATCATTTGATGTCTACAGCGGTGAGATCCTCGGTATTGCTGGTATCGCAGGATGCGGCCAGAAAGAACTCCTTGAGTCTATCGTCGGACTTCAGAATATTACATCGGGTAATATCACATATATAGAAGATGACGGAAGCGAGACTTCCCTATTAAATAAAGATCCCAGAGATATATCCGATATGGGTATCACTCTTTCCTTTGTGCCCGAGGACAGACTGGGCATGGGACTGGTAGGAGATATGGACCTTATCGACAACATGATGCTGAGGTCGTTTAGAAACGGTAAATTCGGTTTTACAAATAAAAAGGATCCGAGGGAACTGGCTAAGAGCGTGGTTGAAGAGCTGGAGGTAGTCACCCCTGATATATCCACGCCTGTCAGAAAACTGTCAGGCGGCAATGTACAGAAGGTACTCGTAGGCCGTGAGATCGCTGCATCTCCCAGCGTACTGTTGACAGCATATGCGGTCAGAGGACTTGATATCAATTCGTCATATACGATTTATGACCTCATAAATAAACAGAAAAAGAACGGCGTAGCCGTAGTATTTGTCGGCGAGGATCTTGATGTACTCCTGGAACTCTGTGACAAGATAATGGTCCTCTGCGAGGGAAAAGTCAGCGGTATCCTTGACGGACGGACTGCAGAGAAGGACAAGATCGGTATGATGATGACGGGAAGCGGAGGAACTATTGATGAACAGTAAGCAGCCTTTGTTTCATATTACAAAGAGAGCTGATATATCTAAAAAGAAAGCGATTACGATAAGGCTGATCGCCATTCTGGCGGCCCTTATTTTCTGCGGCATAGTGACTGTTGCCTTAACGGGTGACAATCCTTTATCAATTTATGCATCCATATTTAAAGGAGCATTCGGCACAGCCAGAAAGACATGGGTCACATTCCAGAATATGTCCATCCTGCTCCTGATCGCTCTTGCCCTCACGCCGGCATTTAAGATGAGATTCTGGAATATCGGAGGTGAAGGCCAGGTCCTTATCGGAGGTCTGGCGGCTGCTGCATCCATGATCTACCTTCAGGATAAGATGAGCAACGGATTTGTCATCCTCGTAATGATATTTGCAAGTATATTTGCGGGAGCGCTCTGGGGACTCATCCCTGCATTCTGCAAAGCAAAGTGGAATACAAACGAGACACTCTCAACACTGATGATGAACTATATAGCTACCCAGCTCGTAGCCTTCTTTACTGTAGTATGGGAGAATCCCAAGGGCTCGGGCAAGATAGGTATCATCAATCAAAATACCCATATAGGATGGCTCCCTGATGTATTTAACGAGTATCTCCTCGTCATACTCATCGCTGTCATCGTCACACTGCGTATGTATATTTATCTTAAATTTACAAAGCAGGGTTTTGAGCTGACTGTAGTAGGCGAGAGTGAGCAGACAGCAAAATATGTCGGTATCGATGTAGGAAAAGTAATCATGAGGACCATGATCATGTCGGGCGGTATCTGCGGTATCGTCGGACTCCTCCTCGTCGGCAGTATCAATCATACTATTACGACTACAATCGCAGGTGGCCAGGGATTTACGGCAGTTATGGTTTCATGGCTTGCCAAGTTTAATCCCCTCTCTATGGTACTGACCAGCTTACTTATCATATTCCTTAACAGAGGAGCAGGAGAGATATCTACGAGATTCGGACTCAATCAGTCTTTCTCGGATATTATCACGGGTATCATCCTTTTCTTCCTCATAGGATGCGAGTTCTTTATTAATTACAAAATAGTCCTTACACATAAAAACAGGGAGAGCGGAAAGGAGGAGCAGGCATGATAGACTTAGTTGCTTTTATCCCGAGAGCAGTTGCTCAGGGTATACCTCTTTTATACGGTAGTACAGGCGAGATCATTACAGAAAAATCGGGCAACCTGAATCTCGGTATCCCCGGTGTCATGTATGTAGGTGCCATCAGTGGTGTCATCGGATCGTTTTATTATGAGCAGTCCCTTACATCCAAGGACGATATAAACGGATTCCTCGCAGTATTTATCCCAATGCTTTGCTGCCTTGTAGGTTCACTGATCATGGGACTTATATATTCGTTTCTGACTGTATCATTAAGAGCCAATCAGAATGTTACCGGTCTGGCACTTACCACATTCGGTATAGGCTTTGGTAACTTTTTTGGAGGTTCTCTCATAAAACTTTCAGGACTGGATGTACCTTCCATCGCATTATCTGCAACCAGTGCATGCTTTTCAAAGACTCTGCCCTTTGCCGGCAGTGTTGGATGGGCAGGCAAACTGTTTTTGTCATATGGATTTCTGGCATACCTAGGCATCATTATCGCTCTGGTAGCAGCCTTTATCATCAGAAAGACGAGAGTTGGTCTGCAGCTCCGTGCAGTAGGAGAAGACCCTGCTACGGCTGACTCGGCAGGTATCAATGTCACAAAATATAAATATGTATCAACATGCCTTGGCTGCATGATCGCGGGACTCGGCGGACTCTATTATGTCATGGACTATGCCTGCGGTGTATGGAGCAATGATGCATTCGGAGACAGAGGATGGCTCGCCATCGCCCTCGTTATCTTTACGATATGGAGATCTGATGTAAGTATATTTGCATCAATACTTTTCGGCGGACTGTATATCCTTTATTTATACATTCCTGCAGGTATCGATCATATGGAATACAAGGAACTGTACAAGATGATACCTTATGTGGTCACCATGCTCGTACTCGTGATCACCAGTATGAGAAACAGGCGGGAGGACCAGCCACCAAAGAGTCTGGGTCTGCCATACTTCAGAGAGGAGCGTTAATAAATGAAACTGCTTGAAGACCGTATTTTAAAAGATGGAATAGTTAAAGAGGGAAATGTATTAAAAGTAGATTCATTCCTCAATCATCAGATGGATATAGATCTCTTTAACGAGATGGGAAAAGAGTGGAAGAGGCTCTTTGAAAAAGAGGATATCAACAAGATCCTGACCATAGAGGCTTCGGGTATCGGCATTGCAGCCGTAGTGGCCCAGTATTTTAAGGTGCCTGTGGTATTTGCAAAAAAGACCCAGTCCATCAATCTTGACGGTCAGTCATATACTGCAAAAGTAGAATCATTTACAAAGAAAAAGGTTACGGATGTAATCGTCTCCAAAAAATATCTTAATCCCGGGGACAACATTCTCATCATAGATGACTTCCTGGCAAACGGATGCGCCGTAAACGGACTCATTCAGATCATCAATGAATCCGGGGCAACCTTAAAGGGTGTCGGCATCGCCATCGAGAAAGGTTTTCAGGATGGCGGCAGGCTCCTTAGAGAGAAGGGTGTCAGGGTAGAATCCCTTGCGATTATCGAGAGCATGGATGCCGCTACAGGCAATGTTGTCTTCAGACATTAGTTTTTTCGATAATTATTTTCAAAAACTTTCAATTTCAATTTATTTACTTAGCATTTTAAAAATGCTATTATAAACAGGATTTAGTAAATCGTGTTTTAATTATAATGATTAAAAAATATTCCGAGGTGTATTATGGCTCAGTTATGGGGCGGAAGATTTAAAGAAGAGACAGACAGAAATGTTTACCTCTTTAATGCTTCGATCGATTTTGACAAAAGACTTATATATAAAGACATAGAAGGCAGTTTTGCCCATGCAAAGATGCTGGGTAAACAGGGGATCATCACAGAAGAAGAAATGAATAAAATCCTCACCGGTTTAACAACCATTAAGGAAAAGGTTGAGGACGGAAGCCTCCTGATCACTGATGAATATGAGGATGTCCACTCATTTGTAGAGGCCAATCTCATTACCATGATAGGGGACGCCGGTAAAAAACTTCACACTGGTCGTAGCCGAAATGATCAGGTAGCCCTGGATATGAAGCTTTATGTCAGGGACGAGATAGACAGGACAGATGATCTCTTAAAAGAGTTTCAGACCATACTCCTGCGTATCATGAAGGAAAATTTAGGCACATACATGCCCGGATTTACCCACCTTCAGAAAGCCCAGCCCATCACACTGGCCCATCATATGAGTGCATACTTTGAGATGCTTGTGAGGGACAGATCAAGGCTTAAGGATATCAGAAAACGTATGAACCTCTGCCCCCTTGGATCGGGAGCACTGGCCGGTACCACATATCCCCTTGACAGAGAGTTGACAGCAAAGCTTCTTGACTTTGACGGGCCTACACTTAACAGTATGGATTCCGTATCAGACAGGGATTATGTCATAGAGTTTCTTGACGCACTTTCCATTATAATGATGCATCTTTCAAGATTTGCGGAGGAGACCATCATCTGGAACAGCAACGAGTACGGATTTGTGGAGATGGACGATGCTTACTCAACAGGATCGAGTATCATGCCTCAGAAAAAGAATCCTGATATCGCAGAGTTAGTTAGAGGCAAGACAGGCCGTGTGTACGGTCACCTGATGGCTATGCTGACTACCATGAAGGGCATACCCCTTGCATACAATAAAGATATGCAGGAGGATAAGGAAGGTGTATTTGATGCAATAGACACCGTTAAGGACTGCCTGAAGATGTTTATGCAGATGGTAGATACCCTTAAGTTTAATAAAGAGGTAATGGCAAGGAGCGCAATGAGAGGCTTTACAAATGCTACCGATGCGGCAGATTATCTCGTAAAGCACGGCGTACCTTTCAGGGATGCCCATGGTATCATAGGCAGACTGGTCCTTTACTGTATAGATAAGGGCAAAGCTATAGACGAGCTTGATTTATCAGAGCTTAAGAATATCTCCGATGTATTTGAAGATGATATCTACGAAGAAATATCGCTTAAGACATGTGTGGACAAGCGACTCACCATTGGAGCACCTTCTCCTGACAAGATCGGGGAAGTCATTAAGATATACGAAGCTTATTTAAAGTAAATTAATTTTGGAGGAAAATATTATGAGCGAAAAGTTAAAGGTTGGTATCCTTGGCGGTACAGGTATGGTAGGACAGAGATTCATCTCTCTCCTTGAGAATCACCCCTGGTTTGAAGTAACTACAATTGCAGCTTCACCCAGAAGTGCCGGCAAGACATACGAAGAGGCGGTCGGTGATCGCTGGAAGATGACAACACCCATGCCCGAGGCTGTTAAGAAAATCGTTGTCATGAACGTTAATGAAGTAGAGAAGGTTGCAGCTGAGGTTGACTTTGTATTCTCTGCAGTTGATATGACAAAAGAAGAGATCAAGGCTATCGAGGAAGCTTATGCCAAGACAGAGACACCTGTAGTGTCAAACAACTCTGCACACAGATGGACACCTGATGTACCCATGGTAGTACCCGAGATCAACCCTGAGCACATGAATGTCATCGAGTTCCAGAAAAAGCGTCTCGGTACAACAAGAGGATTTATCGCTGTTAAGCCTAACTGCTCAATTCAGTCATATGCACCCGTGCTCACAGCATGGAAAGAGTTTGAGCCCTATGAGGTAGTTGCTACAACATATCAGGCTATCTCAGGTGCCGGCAAGACATTTAAGGACTGGCCCGAGATGGAGGGCAATATCATCCCTTACATCGGCGGCGAGGAGGAGAAGTCTGAGAAAGAGCCTCTCCGTATCTGGGGCGAGATCAAGGATGGCGTGATCGTACCTGCTACATCGCCTGTGATCACATGCCAGTGCATCAGAGTACCTGTACTCAACGGTCATACAGCAGCTGTATTTGTTAAGTTCAAAAAGAAAGTAACAAAAGAGCAGCTCATCGCAAAGCTTAAAGAGTTTAAGGGCGTTCCTCAGGAGAGAAATCTTCCTTCTGCTCCCAAGCAGTTCATCCAGTATCTTGAGGAGGATAACAGACCTCAGGTTTCACTTGATGTTGACTACGAGAACGGTATGGGCGTATCTGTAGGACGTATCCGTGAGGACAGCGTATACGACTGGAAATTTGTAGGTCTCTCACACAATACTGTAAGAGGTGCTGCAGGTGGTGCAGTTCTCTGCGCAGAACTTCTTAAGGATATGGGATATATTACTAAAAAATAATTTTTTACAGGGTTACATATGTTTGTAGGCAGAAAAAAAGAAATTGCATATTTGGAGGATCTGTACAGAAAAAACAGAACCGATATATTATGCCTGTATGGACACAGAGGGGTCGGCAAGACCTCTCTTGTTTTGTCCTTTGCGGCAAACAAAAACTTTTACTACTATGAGGCAAGGCCTGTCTCTGACGAGCTGGCTGTGGAGATTGCCTGCCGCGAGGCCGGTAATGAAATTAATCTGGACAATCTCTACGGTTCATTTTTTGAGAGTATCTCGTACTCGGGAGACGGGGAAGGCAAGAAAGTCCTCATAATCGATGAATTTCAGAATATCATTAAAAACGATGAGTCTTTTATAAAGGCTCTGATTGAGTACACCGACTCGGTAGAGGAGCATGTACTCGTCATATTTATCTCGTCATCAATCAGCTTTGTGGAGAACGGACTCGTACCTAAAATAGGTCAGTATGCCCGTATGTTTTCGGGCTTTTACAAGCTTGCTCCCCTTGCTTTTGTTGACTGTGTCAGCTATTTCTCGGGCTATGATACCGAGAACTGTATGAAAGTATATTCCCTCCTTGGCGGTATGCCTTCATACTGGTCTAAATTTTCAGATAAGATTTCCGTTGAGGATAATATCAAGCGCTGCATACTTCATCCCGATGCGTATCTGCGCAGTGAAGGAGCCCGGATAGTCAGCGAGGAACTCCGTGAGGTCAATGTATACTCGACTATCCTCTATTATCTGTCAAACGGATTTAACAAGCTTAACGAGCTCCATGTAAAGACAGGATTTTCAAGAGCAAAGATAAGCGTATATATTAAAAACATGATGGAGAGAGAACTCGTCGAGAAAGTCTTTTCTTTTGATGATGCCTCATCCATAAATGCGAGAAAGGGTATTTACCGTATAAAGAATCCTTATCTCCATTTCTATTACAGATTCATATTCGGACTTGAGAGCAGACTTGTATTACAGGGACCTGCGAAATATTATGATTCGTTTGTTAAAGATCATCTCGATGATTTTTATGAGGAGCATTTCAGAATCGTCTGTACAGAGTTTCTGTCCCTTTTATCCCAGATGGGCAAGCTCCCTATAAAGGCTGAAAAGACCGGCGAGTGGGTCGGCAAGCGGGGCAACATCGATGTGGTCATGCAGGATGATGATGATAACTGTATCACAGCCTTTTGCAGCTGGAAAAAAGACCTGATCACATTAAAGGATTACAAGCATTATCTGTCTCTTACGGCTGATGCAAGGATACATCCTGACTATGTCATGATACTTGCGAGAGGTGAATTTGATAAGCCTCTTCATGACCTGACAAAAGAGGTCGACAATATCATGCTCATTAAGGCAAGTACTCTTTAAGATTTATAAGGGGAGATTGTATGGGGAAATCCCTGTTTATAGCAGAGAAACCTTCCGTGGCCAGAGAGTTTGGCAAGGCTCTGCATTATACATTTAAAAATAATGACGGCTATATGGAGTCGGATGAGGCAGTAGTCACATGGTGCGTTGGTCATCTCGTGACTATGAGCTATCCCGATGTATACAAGCCGGAGCTAAAGAAATGGTCTTTTCAGACCATTCCTTTTATTCCTGAGGAGTATTTATATGAAGTACTCCCGGGGACAAAAAAGCAGTTTGACATAGTCAGTTCCCTGTTAAACAGGAGCGATATAGATACTATCTATGTATGCACCGACTCGGGAAGAGAAGGTGAATATATCTACAGACTCGTCGAAAACCAGGCCCATGTGACCGGTAAATCAAGAAAGAGAGTCTGGATCGATTCCCAGACAGAAGAAGAGATAAACAGAGGTGTGAGAGAGGCGAAGGACCTGTCGGAGTATGACAGTCTGTGCGATGCTGCTTATTTACGTGCCCAGGAAGACTACCTGATGGGTATCAATTTCTCAAGGGCCCTCACATTAAAGTACGGCAACTTTGTAAAGAATTATTTAAAAGCCGAAAAGTGCGTCATCGCTGTAGGCAGAGTCATGACATGTGTCCTCGGCATGGTGGTTGAGAGAGAACGTGCCATAAGGGATTTTGTCAAAACTCCCTTCTACAGAGTCATCGGCAACTTTAATATAATCGATGCTAAAGTCGCCGGAGAATGGAAATCTGTCGAAGGTTCGAAATATTTTGAATCGCCCCTTCTCTATAAAGAAAACGGATTTGCAAAAAAAGAGACGGCTGAGCAGCTGATAAATGAACTGTCAGTAAACCGGCCGATAAAAGGAATCCTTGACTCCATAGAGAAAAAGACTGAAAAGAAAAATGCACCACAGCTTTTTAATCTGGCGGAGCTCCAGAATATATGCTCAAAGCTCTTTAAGATAAATCCTGATCAGACTCTGGCTATAGCCCAGGAACTGTATGAAAAGAAACTGACTACATATCCCCGTACAGATGCCAGAGTGCTCTCAAAGGCTATCTGTAAAGAGATAGAGAAAAATATAAAGGGCCTGACAGCGTATAATATATGCGCAGAGCCGGCAAAAGTGGTTTTGCAGCTGGGAGCTTACAAGACTATCAGTTCTAATAAACGATATGTGGATGACTCCAAGATAACGGACCACTATGCCATCATCCCTACAGGCCAGGGATTTGGGGCATTGCCATCCCTGTCGCCTACAGCCCAGAAAGTATATGAAGTGATCGTCCGTAGATTTTTAGCTATATTTATGCCGCCTGCCCAGTACCAGAAAGTATCACTCTGTATCAGCATTGATAATACGGCAGATGATAAAAAAGAATCATTTTTTGCAAACTTTAAGGTGATGACAAAGACGGGATATACAAAATATTCGACGTACTCCTTTGTGAAAGAAAAAGACAAGGCAGAAGAGAAACAGTCTGACGAAGACAGTGACAAGAAAGAGGAGCAGGAGGAAATCAAATGTACTCCCGAATTTCTGGAGGCCCTCTCGAAATTAAAGAAAGGCACTGAGATTGAGTGCGGAGGCTTTGAGATTAAGGAAGGTGAGACATCACCTCCGAAACGATATACGACAGGAAGCATGATCCTCGCCATGGAAAATGCCGGACAGCTCATAGAAGATGAGGAGATGCGTGCCCAGATAAAAGGCGCCGGTATAGGTACGTCGGCTACCAGAGCGGGTATCCTCACAAAGCTTGACAATAACGGTTATCTCCAGACGAATAAAAAGACCCAGGTCATCACACCGACGCTTCTCGGGGAGATGATCTACGATGTGGTCAATCATTCCATTAAAGGACTCCTTAGTCCCGTTCTGACAGCCAGCTGGGAGAAAGGTCTGGCGGGAGTAGCGGGAGGAACCATATCAAAAGACGAATATACGACAAAGATGAATGCGTATGTGGTAAAAAATACCGAGGGTGTGAAAGCACTTAATAATCAGTCGTATCTCTATGGATTTTTTGATAAAGCTGCACAGTATTACAAAAAGGGCAATAATGCACAAAAAAGTTCGTAATTTCTGTTATGTTTTTGTTAGGATTGTCTGATATAATAATTGAGGTGTAATTTAAACTTTTTGAATAAAAGGGATTATTATGAGTGATATAGAATACAGGCTTTCGGAACTCAGAAAGCGCGTCAGATTAAATAATATTGCTATATTTGTTTGTATTTTTTTCAGCGTGGCCAGCTGGTTTGCCGTTCAGCTTACAGGTATACTGGCCGTTTCGGATCCGGTTCAGATCGGTCCTGTTTTCCTGCCTCTTTCTTCTGTCAGAGGTTTCCTTACAGCGATTATAAATCTTTTATGTTTTATCATAGTCTGCTGCAATTACAAGGCAGGCTTATGGTTTGGCACTATCATTATGGGCGTCAGCACGGCATCGATGGTCATGTCCATCATGAGGACCCATGATGCAACACCTTTGCCGGGCCTTATTTCAAACGTTTCCACCATCATTATTTTATATATCATCGCATTTGAGATCCGCCGTGTGTACAAGGACAGTATTACAGATATTCTCACGGGCCTGTACAACAGGCGTGGTTTTGCCATCAGGGTCGATAAGTATATCCTTAAAAAGAAAAATAAAAAATTCCACATTCTTTATATCAGACTTAAAGATGTCCGCGCGATCATTGATGAGCACGGTCATGAGTATGTGGATGATATCATGTGCCAGATCGGAACCCGTTTAAAAAATCTTGTCGGATTAAACGGTCATGTGGCAAAGCTTGACGGCCGGGAGTTTGCGGTTTCTATTAATGATACTATGGATCCCTTCGACACAGCCCAGAAGATTATTGATACGATATACAAAAAGATAACAGTCAACGTCGACGATGCGGAGATGGATTTTAATCTGTCATCATATGTTGGTATAGCCTGCTATCCGGATACTGCAAAGGATGCGGCAGGACTCATCAGATTTGCGGGTATAGCTGCATTTAATGCGATAAACAGCCCTGATAAGAGCTACTGCATGTATGAGGAGGAGATGGTAGAAGACCTCCATCACTGCGCAGAGATGGAAAAGATCATCAAGCATGCCCTTGAAAATAAGCTTTTCTACCTCATGTATCAGCCTCAGTATACTTCTGCCGAAAAGAAGCTTAGAGGCTTTGAGTCCCTGATAAGGCTCAAGGATGAGGAGGGCAATTTCATACCGCCGTCTGAGTTTATCCCTATTGCGGAAAATACGGATCTCATCCTGCGTATTGATGATTACGTGCTCAATATGGCTATGGAGCAGTTTGCAATGCAGTTCAGAGCATCTGAGGATAAGCTGATACTCTCGGTAAATGTGTCAGCAAAGAATATGGCATCATCTGATTTTGTGGACAGAGTTCTTGATATCATAAGCAAGACATCATTCCCTCCCGAGAATCTGGAGATAGAGATTACCGAGTACTCATTTGCCATGTCAATGGATCAGACTGTCGAGAATGTCATGAGACTCAAGGAAAACGGTATACAGGTGGCACTCGATGATTTCGGTACAGGATATACATCACTTTCCCAGCTTTTGAAACTGCCTATCAGTGTGCTCAAGATTGACAAGTCACTGATTGATGATATAGTTACCAATCAGACAAATTGCGACTTTGTGGATGCTATTATCTATATGGGACATCTCATGAACTGCGAAGTCATATCGGAAGGTGTCGAGTACCTCGATCAGCTCAATATCCTCAAAGAGCATGAGTGCGACTTTATACAGGGATTCATCTGGAGCAAGCCCATCAATTATGATGATGCCCTGGCTCTTACAAAAGAATAAAATAAACGGAGTATTTATAAAATGGATTCAGCTAAAATTTCAAATCTTTACACATTGTCGGAGACTATTGCAGCTCCCTATTTTGAGGGCAAGACCTATCCCTGGGAGATGCTTCCGGAGATTAAAAATATCATCGCCGACCTTATCACAAAACTTGATCCCGATATTTATGAGAATCAGGGCGATAATGTATTTATCGCAAAGAGTGCAAAGATATATCCTAATGCAAACATTTACGGTCCTTGCATTATCGGAGAAAATACGGAAGTCCGCCCCGGAGCTTTTATCAGGGGCAATGCCATAGTCGGAAACAACTGCGTGGTAGGCAACTCCACGGAGCTTAAAAATGTAATACTTTTTAACAACGTACAGGTTCCCCATTACAATTATGTCGGAGATTCCATCCTCGGATATAAATCACATATGGGAGCAGGTTCAATCACATCTAATGTTAAATCTGACAAGACACTGGTAGTCATCAAGGACAGGGCTAAAGGCGAGGAGATCGAGACAGGTATCAAGAAAGTCGGCGCCATGCTCGGAGACAATGTGGAGATAGGATGCAACAGCGTGCTTAATCCCGGAACAGTCGTGGGCCGTGGCTCCCACGTATATCCTACCAGCTGTGTCAGAGGCGTCGTACCCGAAAACTCTATCTTAAAGAGTGACGGAGTAGCTTATCCTCAAAAATAATTTTTTATATAACATATAAAATTATGGATTTTTTCGTTTTAATGTGCGAAAATAATAATCAAATGTTTTTTTGAAAGGAGAACACACATGATCATCTCTAAAGAAGTACAGGATATGTGCGTTGTTGCACAGGGTGTGCATCACGGCGCAGCACCCATTCCTGAAGAGGCAAAGTGGGTAAAGGCAAAAGAGGTAAAGGACATTTCCGGATACACACACGGTATCGGCTGGTGTGCACCTCAGCAGGGAGCTTGCAAGCTTTCTCTTAATGTAAAGGAAGGTATCATCCAGGAAGCACTCGTTGAGACAATCGGATGCTCAGGTATGACACATTCAGCAGCTATGGCAGCTGAGATCCTTCCCGGCCTTACAGTTATGGAAGCACTTAATACAGACCTTGTATGTGATGCTATCAACACAGCAATGAGAGAGTTATTCCTTCAGATCGTTTACGGTCGTTCACAGTCAGCATTCTCTGAGGACGGACTTCAGATCGGTGCAGGTCTTGAGGATCTCGGTAAGGGTAGCCGTTCAATGGTTGGTACTACATACGGTACACTTGAGAAGGGACCCAGATATCTCGAGCTTACAGACGGTTATATTACAGGTGTTGCTCTTGACGAGGATGACCAGATCATCGGTTACAAGTATGTAAACTTTGGTAAGATGATGGACTTCATCAAGAAGGGCGACGATGCAGCTACTGCACTTGAGAAGGCTTCAGGTCAGTACGGAAGAGTTGCAGATGCAGTTAAGGTCATTGACCCCAGAAAAGAATAATCAGTAAGGAAAACAGGAGGATTTTTATCATGGCATTATTTGAATCATATGAAAGAAGAGAGCCTCAGATCCTTGCAAAGATTAAGGAATACGGCATCTCATCTATTGAAGAGTGTAAGGAAATCTGCGACAACGCAGGAATCGATGTATATCACCTCATCGAGGGTATTCAGCCTATCTGCTTTGAGAACGCAAAGTGGGCATATACAGTAGGCGCAGCAATCGCTATTAAGAAGGGCTGCAAGAAAGCAGCTGATGCAGCAGCAGCAATCGGAGAGGGACTTCAGGCATTCTGCATCCCCGGATCTGTTGCAGATACACGTAAGGTTGGTCTCGGACACGGTAACCTCGGCAAGATGCTCCTCGAGGAGGAGACAGAGTGCTTTGCATTCCTTGCAGGTCACGAGTCATTTGCCGCAGCAGAAGGTGCTATCGGTATCGCCGAGAAGGCAAACAAGGTTCGTCAGAAACCCCTTAGAGTAATCCTTAACGGACTTGGTAAGGATGCAGCTCAGATCATCTCTCGTATCAACGGATTCACATTCGTAGAGACAGAGTACGATCCCTACACAAATACAGTTAAAGAAGTATCAAGAAAGTGCTACTCAAAAGATGCTAACTCACCTCGTGCAAAGGTTAACTGCTACGGCGCAAACGATGTATGCGAAGGTGTTGCCATCATGTGGAAGGAGAACGTAGACGTATCTATCACAGGTAACTCTACCAACCCTACAAGATTCCAGCATCCCGTTGCAGGTACATACAAGAAGGAGAGAGTTGAAGCAGGCAAGAAGTACTTCTCAGTAGCTTCAGGTGGTGGTACAGGACGTACACTTCATCCCGATAACATGGCTGCAGGTCCCGCTTCATATGGTATGACAGATACTATGGGACGTATGCACTCAGACGCTCAGTTTGCAGGATCTTCATCAGTTCCCGCTCACGTAGAGATGATGGGTCTTATCGGTGCAGGTAACAACCCTATGGTTGGTATGACTGTTTCAACAGCTGTTTCTATCGAAGAGGCTGCTAAGGCTGGCAAGTTCTAAATCAGAGTTTTACTTGGCTATATAAAAAAATATCCCCCGATGCGCATTGCGGACAGCTCAGCGCACCGGGGGATATTTTTTATAATCACATAACCTCGTTCTCATAAATCAGTAAATATGATATAACATGGATGTTATGTCGTAATTTCGAGGGAATAGTGAGTCATGGATGACGAACGCCGAGAAATTATGATATAATATATCGATTAACTAGGGATTAAGAAAATATAAAGTATAAAAGGAATTCACGGGGATGAGCGTACTTGTCAGAACAAGTTATTTTTTGATTTTTTTTATAATCTTATTTGAGACAATGCTTGTTTTCAGAAAGATGAAAACAAGGACTCATTACTATCTGTTCATGAACTGCCTGTCCATGCTTATCTGCTGCGTAGGCTCTCTGGTCATGAATTTATGCTCAAATGATGAGACATATTTCTACGGCCTTGTATTTTCATGGCTCGGCCGTGTCTGGGTCATCATTTCAACAATGTTCTTTATTATCACCCACTGTAAATATAAAATCCCTGAGATAGTCAAGGTTCTTGAATCTGTCCTTAGCCTTATTTTGTTTGTGAGCATACTTACTACGAGATATACAGGCCTTTTTTACAAAGATTATCATGTGGACTTTAGCGGAGAGGTAAACATACTCCATTATTCAAAGGGACCTTTTGGCATACTATGGTTTATAAACGTGATGTCGATCATGTTTATCTGTACTGTTGTCCTTTATTTATCCATAAGTGTTGAAAAAAGTGTACGGAGAAGAAATCAGTATAAACTCATCATCGTAGCTCTTGGCTCTGAGTTTATCGTAGGCTTTGTCACTCTGGCACCTTTCAGCATCTATTTTGATTTTAACCTTGTGGGATTTGCTGTCTGCGCGATCGTTATCATCATTGCCACGTTTACCAATAATCTGTTTGATATTGAGACAGCAACAAAAGATTACATCGTTGATGACCTCTCGTCAGGTGTTATTGCCATTGATAAATACGGGGATATCGCTTATTACAACAAGATGATAGGAAAGGTTTTTCCTTTTATTGAGGCATCTCCCCATGACGCGATAGACCACGTCCACTGGCTCATCAGGAAAAACCAGCTCCTGACAATTGATGATAAGTCATACAGATTTGAAAAGAAACAGTTTGATGATGACCGCTTTAAAGATATGACTATTTATGCGATGACAGATGTGACCGCATACTATAATCACTTAAAGGATGTGGAAAAACAGAAGGCAATAGCTGACGAGGCCAATAAATTAAAGTCTTTCTTCCTGGCCAGCATGTCCCATGAGATCAGGACTCCAATTAATACCGTCCTTGGTATGGATGAGATGATCCTCCTTGAAAACAATGATCCGGAGATAAATAATTACGCAAGGCGTATCCAGAGCGCAGGAAAAACACTCCTCGGACTCATCAATGATATCCTTGATTTTTCAAAGCTCGAGGCCGGCAAGATTGAGATAGTCCCCGTTAAATATGATTTGCTCACCATGATAGACGACCTGGTATGTACTGCCCAGTCCCTGGCCAATGACAAGGGTCTTTCCTTTGAGGTTGATATCGACAAAAAGACACCCAGACACCTTATCGGAGATGAGTCAAGGATCAAGCAGTGTATCACAAACCTCCTGACAAATGCCGTAAAATATACGGAAAAAGGAAAGGTGACATTTGGAATAACCTGCGAAAAATATCCTTCATCAGGGAATGTTTATCTAAAAATATATGTTAAGGATACCGGTATCGGCATAAAGCCGGAAGATATGGATAAGCTCTTATCAGCATTTGAACGGCTTGATATAGTGCGCAACAGAAATATAAAAGGTACAGGCCTTGGCCTTGCCATAACAAACCAGCTCATTGAAAAAATGGGCTCCGAACTAAGTGTGGAATCCGAGTATGATAAGGGATCCAAGTTCAGCTTTGTACTGAGTCAGGAAATTGCAGGAACCGAACTTGTCGGTGAATATAAATTTGGCGGCTCTGTATATGAGGAATGTCATAAATCAAATTATGACATGGATTCATTCCGTGCTCCTGATGCCTGCATCCTGGTGGTTGATGATACCGAAAACAACCTGTTTGTATTTGAGAGTCTCCTAAAGCGTACGGGTATTAAGATCGATACTGCAACAGGCGCCAGACAGATGCTTAAAATGGTTAAGGAAAAGAAGTATGACATCATCTACCTTGATCATATGATGCCGGATATGGACGGTATCGAGGCTCTTCATGAGATGAAAAACATGGGTGAGTTTATTAATAAATCTACGCCCGTTATCGCGCTTACAGCTAATGCAATATACGGCAGCCGGGATTTTTATCTCGGGGAAGGATTTACTGACTATATGTCAAAGCCCGTAAGCTACGGCACTATTAAGGCGTCACTTGAAAAATATCTCTCTGATGATAAAAAGGATTATAAAGAAATTGAAGATACTACATTAAATGATAATGAGTCATCAGACTCGGCAGATGATGAACTTGCTTTATATGAGAGCAGGGGTATTGATATAAATGCCGGCATACAAAACTCCGGTTCTGCAGAAATACTTTTAAAGGTCATAAATGGATTCCGTGAATCGATTGATGACTCGGCAGATACTATTGAAAAAGAGCTAAATGACGGGGATATAAAGAATTATACAGTTCATGTCCACGCCCTTAAATCCTCAGCCAGACTGATCGGTGCGATGAGGCTCTCATCCATGGCTCTTAATCTTGAAAAAACAGGATATGACTATTTAGATGCCGAAAAAGAAGGAGACGGTGATGAGTCAGAGGAG